>CAIXPS010000001.1 GCA_903921365.1 uncultured bacterium
ATTAATTACCTCTCTTATGGAGTCCGAGAGTTTGGTATGAGTGCCATTATGAATGGCATCGCATTACACCGCGGTTTAATTCCTTATGGCGGTACCTTTGCTGTTTTTTCTGACTATGCCAGAAATGGTATGCGCATGAGTGCACTCATGAAGCAACGGGTCATTTATGTGCTAACCCATGACTCGATTGGATTGGGGGAAGATGGGCCAACGCATCAACCTATTGAACATGCTTCCAGTCTGCGTTTAATTCCGGGCCTCCATTTATGGCGTCCATGTGACGGTTTTGAGACTGCAGTTGCTTGGATTGAAGCGGTGGAGCGCAAGAACGGTCCTGCAGCATTATTTTTATCGCGCCAAAACCTTCCTCAGTACTCGAGCACTCGTGCTCAAGCCCAAGATATCTTGAAGGGGGGGTATGTACTCTCTGATTGTGCGGGTGCGCCAGAGGCCGTTTTCATTGCTACTGGCTCCGAAGTGAGTCTGGCAATGCAGGCCCAAGAAAGCTTGCAGGCAATGGGCCGTCATGTGCGAGTGGTATCTATGCCATGCACCGCTTTATTTGATGAGCAAGACGCCGCCTGGAAGGAGCATGTTTTGCCAAAAGGAATTAAGCGAATTGCAATAGAGGCTGGTCATCCTGATTTTTGGCGTAAGTATGTAGGTCTAGAGGGTGAAGTCATTGGGATTAATCGTTTTGGCGAGTCGGCTCCTGCACCAGCGGTATATGAGCTGCTAGGCATTACTGTTGATCGATTAGTCGCTAGCGTATAAGAAATAGGAGTCCACATGTCTTTAGTGATGTATGACCTTGATGGCACGCTGTTAGATACGGCCACTGAAATTACTCAAGCGGTCAATCTAACTCTGGAAGATTTTTCTTGCAGACATGTTGATGAGGCAGAGGTGCGACGCTGGATTGGGCATGGAACAGGCTGGCTTATGGAGCAAGCTTGGGCTGCTAATGCGATTCATGTTGCCAATAAATCAGTTCCTTGGTCTGAGGTAATGCATCGATTTATGATTCATTATGGAGATACCGCTGGAACTTCTAGTCAGTTTTTCCCCAAAGTAATAGAGACTCTTCAGAAGGTCAAATCTATAGGGATCAAGCAGGCAATCATAACCAATAAAGAAACGAAATTTACAGAGCGTATTTTGCAAAAATACGAACTCAATCAATATTTCGATATGGTGATCTGTGGCGATACGCTGCCCTTTAAAAAACCCCACCCCGGCGTCATCGAACATTGCATTCACACTCTTCAATCTTCCCCGGGTAATAGTCTTTTTGTCGGTGATTCAGAGATTGATGTTGCTACCGCCAAAGCTGCAGGCGTAGTTTGCTGGGCAGTTCCATATGGTTATAACCATGGCCGTCCGATTTCAATGGCTGACCCAGATCGGTTGGTCTCTGATATATCTGATGTTCCCAATTACTTCCGAGGAATCCAATGAAATTTCTCAGGATGTCGGATGTTGATTTAAAGGGTAAGCGCGTATTTATCCGGGCTGATCTCAATGTGCCCCAGAATGATGTCGGCGTCATTATGGATGACACTCGTATCAAGGCGTCCATTCCTGCGATTGAATACGCTTTATCCCACGGCGCTGCTGTGATGGTCACATCTCATTTAGGTAGGCCTGTCGAGGGTGAGCTAAATGCAGAAGAAACATTGGGCCCAATTGCATTAAGAATTGCTGATTTGTTGGGCCGTAAAGTCTCGCTAATTAGCAATTGGGTCGAGAATGGTGTCAAAGTGAACCCAGGTGAAGTGGTGTTACTGGAAAACTGTCGAATCAATATTGGCGAAAAAAAGAATGATGATGGCTTAGCTAAAAAAATGGCAGCCTTATGTG
>CAIXPS010000002.1 GCA_903921365.1 uncultured bacterium
CGCACTGGCGCCGAATCCGGGCATACCGGGTTTGCCGGGCAAACCACGGCCTTTGCCGAACATGCCGCCGCGAGCGCTGAACTCTGTGCCAAGGGCGACCACACCCAGGTACGTCCTGCCATTTGTATCGGTCAGCGTGGCTGACAACGTGATTGGCGTGTCGCCATGGGTAATGTTCAACTCAACGGTGTCGCCAGATTTCTTTGTCGCAAGGTATTTCTGCAAGTCGCCGTTTGTATTAACCTCGGTTGTATCCACCTTCAGGATGATATCGCCGCGCTTCACGCCGGCCTTGTCGGCGGGACTATCGGTTGCAACGATGACCACGACCAGACCCTTCTGGTCAGCGCTTGCCTGCAAGGCATCCTGGACGAGATTTCCCGTCCGGCCTGTCAGCAGGTCGCGCCCGACGCGAGTTGCCGCCTGCGCGATATTCAGCCCGGCGAACAATGTCGCTCCCGCAATCACTAAAGCGCCGGCAACGGCGCCCGCAATTAGAAGAATACGTTTTTTCATACTTATATTGTCTCCATAACGAACGATGACTCTTAACCCATGGGTTAACCTATTGATTAACTTACTGGTTAACCCATTGCCTTAAATACTAAAAAGAACTTTTTGCGTAGCCATTATGATTGTGTTAAGGTTTCGCAATATCCGGCTTGAACTTGTAGCCGAACCCGCGCACGGTCAATATCCAGCGCGGGTTGGTGGGGTCTTCCTCCAGCTTCTCGCGCAGGTGGCGGATGTGCACGTCGATCGTGCGGTCGTCGCCGATGTCGCTGTCATATCCCCACACTGTTTCGATCAATGTCTCGCGGCTGATTGGACGATCGGGGTTGCTGGCGAGATAGCGCAACAGCCGGAACTCGGTGGGAGTCAGGTTGATCGGCTGACCGTCGCGGGTGCGATGGACTTGCAGACGATCGAGGTCGAGGATCACGTCGCCAAACATCAGTTTCTCGTGCCCGTTGGCGTTTGCCAGGTCGCCATAGGCGCGGCGGAGCATGGCGCGGATGCGCGACACGACCTCGCGCAAGCTGTAGGGTTTAACTACATAATCATCTGCGCCGAGTTCCAGCCCAAGCACCTTGTCCACTTCATCATCGCTTGCGGTGAGCATGATGATCGGTTGACGCTTGCCCTGCGCGCGAAACTGGCGGCATACATCAAATCCACTGACGTCGGGTAGCCTGATGTCCAGCAGGATCAGGTGGATGTCGTTTGACTCAATCAGTTCCAACGCTTTCTTGCCATTTTCCGCCCAGAAGGTCACAAAGCCTTCGGCGTTCAGCCCATAGGTTAGTCCACGCGCGACTGCGGGTTCATCTTCGACGACCAGGATGTGTTCACCAGCCATGACTCGATTGTACTTACTCACCTTAGAACTGCGATAATGGCGGCTGTGATTATTGGAGTAGACGCAAGCCGGCTCTCCGCCAGAATGGCGACGGGAACTGAGCGCTACACACGCGAGGTGATCAAGGCGTTACTCCAACTGGCCCCACAGCATGAGTTTTGGCTGTACGTCAGAGAACCACTCGATTTGCAGGCCACGTTGGGCGTAGAAGGACGCGAGCCGGCACGGTTACGCGTCATTTGCATACCGCAGGCGCGCCTGTGGACGCATCTCGGTCTGGCGCGCGAGATCGCTGCCCGTCCGCCCGATGCGCTGTTTATTCCCGCGCATGTGTTGCCGTTATCGCAGGCTATCCGGCGCACGACGCGGACGGTTGTCACCATCCACGATGTCGGTTACCGGCATTTCCCAAAGGCGCACCCGTGGCGGCAGCGGGCATATCTGGAGTGGGGCACGTGGCTGTCGGCGCGGTTCGCCTCGGCAATCGCGGTGGATTCCGACGCGACGCGGCGCGACGTGCGGCGGTTCTATCACACCCCCGAAGCGCGTATTGCCGTGGCCTACCCAGGGCCGCTGCCGCTGGTCGAGGTGACGGACGCAGCGCGAGAGGCCATCCGCGCGCTCATTCCGGCGCTGCCAGACTCGCCGTATGCGCTTTTTATTGGCACACTGCAACCGCGCAAGAACCTGCGCCGGCTGATTCAAGCATGGAAACTCCTGTTGGAGAGCATGGAAAGCACCGATGTGCCCAAACCAGCCCTGCTTGTTGCTGGGGCGAAAGGTTGGGGCGGCGAGGACCTTGCCGCTGAGGCCGCCAGGCTTGGGCTTGGCAACGCTGTGCGCTTTCTGGGATACGTCAGCGACATGGACAAAGCAGTTCTGCTGCACGGCGCGCGGGCATTTGTGTTCCCGTCATTGTATGAAGGCTTTGGTTTGCCGGTGCTGGAGGCGCAGCAGGCTGGTATCCCGGTGGTGTGCAGCAACACCTCGTCGTTGCCTGAGGCGGCTGGCGAAGGGGCGCTGCTCGTCGATCCACTGGACACGACTGCGCTCGCCGGCGCCTTACGGCGCGCACTATACGATGATGGCGCGCGAGAGCAACTTATTATTGCGGGCAGAAACAACCTGCGCCGTTTTTCATGGCGGAATTGCGCCACGGTAATTTTGCGTCTGCTGGAAAACGACGTTATGATTAGGGCTACTTAGTCATCCGTTGAACAAATCGTGGATATTTCACAGCAACTTACCATTCCTGGCCGTGCTGCAGCGTCGATTCGCATCCTGGGCGCGCGCATCGATGACGTCACGATGCAGGAAACATGCGACCATGTGGCGCAGATGATCGCATCGGGCGGTTCATGCCAGATTGCGACCGTCAATCCCGAGTTCATCATGCGCGCGCGCCGCGATGTTGAATTTGCTCAGGTGCTCGAGCACACCGCATTAAATGTGCCTGATGGCGTAGGGGTGCTGTGGGCGGCGCGACGGCAGGGACATCCCCTGCGCGAGCGCGTCGGAGGCGCTGACCTGATGCAACGATTATGCGCGATAGGGTCGCAGTATGGTTGGCGCGTGTTCTTCCTCGGCGCGCAAGACGGTGTGGCTGAACGCGCCGCCGCCAACCTGGCGTTTATGTACCAGGGTCTGATCGTATGTGGCACACGAGCAGGGACGCCGCGCCCGGAGGACGATGAGGCAACGGTGGCCGTCATCCAACGCGCCAACCCCAATCTGTTGTTTGTCGCGTATGGCGCGCCCGGGCAGGACAAATGGTTAAGGCGAAATCTACCCAGACTGGCGCAATCCAGCCCGCCTGAAAAAGGGCTAGTTGGCATTGGGGTAGGCGGTTCGTTCGACTATGTCAGTGGTGTGCAGAAACGCGCCCCGGTTCAGATGCAGCGTATGGGGCTGGAATGGCTGTACCGATTGTTGCGCCAACCGTCTCGCAGCGGGCGGCAGCTGGCATTGATCCAGTTTGTCTGCGCCGTGATGCTACAATCGCGATATGACGGAAGAGATGCAGGGACCGCTGGAGGGCGGTGACACTTCATCGTTCGGGCCGACCGACGCCCCGGGCAGTGTCCTGCGAAATCTGCGCCAACTCCCCGTCTTTGAAGCGCTCACCGACGAAGAGTTCAGATCGGTAGTGGGGTTGTTGCGCGCGCAGCACATTCCGCGCGGTTTGCTGGTGCTTGAGCAAGGCGCGCTCAACCATCGTCTGTATATCATCCGGCGCGGCCGCGCGCTGAAGCGGGTGATTGGCGCGGACGATATCGAGCGGCGCTCCGGGCAGATTACTGCCGGGCAGATATTCAACGAACGGTCATTTCTCATGGGCGAGCGCAACGCTGAAACGATCGAGGCGCTTGATGAGTTGACCTTGTGGTATATCGCGCGTGAGGACTTTCACAAACTGTTGCAGGCGCACCCTGAGATCGAGGTGCGCGTGATCGCCCCTTCTAGTGACGAGGCGATTGGGACACAACTTGCAGCGCGAACCAAGTTGGATTACCCATGGCAACGGCAAAACGAGCACATCATTTTGTTCTGCAAGAAGCATGTGATCGTGTTCATCAGGACTCTGTGGACGGCTCCTATTGCGCTAGTCTTCATCATCGGACTGATGCTGCCCCCGGTGGCGTCGATTCTGCCGCAGGCGCAGGTCTGGTTAATAGCTCTGGTGATCATCGTGTTCCTGATCTGGGCCGTGCTAGCCTGGGTGGACTGGCAGAACGACTATTATGCGATCACCGACCAGCGCGTGATCCATCGTGAACGCGAAGTGCTGATTCGCGATGAACAGGACGAGGTGCCGCTCAGTCGCATCCAGGATATCAAGATTGAGCGCCCCAGTTTTTTTGCATCGCTGGTTGACTTTGGGAACGTGACGATAGAGGCCAGCGGATCACACTCGAGGGTGCGGTTCGACGACATAGGAAAACCCGATGAGGTTGCCGAGATCCTGTTTGGCCAACTGGGTCGCGCTCGCCTTGAGACACATGCGACGCAACGGGCGCGCATCCGGCTTGATCTACGGCGCGAACTTGGTCTTGCTCCCCCATTGCCTCCTCCGCCGCCCAGATCCTTCCGGCGCCAAAAACCGCCGCCGGTTGCATTTCGCAAGCGCCTGAGAAGCTTCCGCGAACAGGTTGAAATGCTGCGCAACACGCTGATGCCTCGGATGCGGCTCGAAGTTGGCGACAGTATCACTTATCGCAAACACTGGTTGCGCCTTCTGCAGACGATTGCCGCGCCAGTGCTGGGGGTGTTGTTTTACATCGTCTTGCTGGTCATCATCAACGTCAGCAGCGAAAGCCTGAGCAGAATAGTGTTTGGGTTCCCGTTTGTCCTTGGCGTCATCGGCATTGGCGTGGTGTTATTATTCGGGGTGCTCTATCGGTACGAGGATTGGCGCAACGACATCTATATCGTAAAACCTGACCGATTGATCGACATAGACGCCAGTCCATTTGGCCTGCATGGCATGTCAACGCGCGAGGCCAAGCTGGACGCAGTTCAAAACGTGACGTCGAAGACTCGCGGCGTTCTGGACACTGTCTTTAATGTTGGCGACGTGATCATCCAGACTGCCGGCAGCGACGGCCAATTGATATTTGAACGGGTTTACAATCCGCGACTGGTGCAGCGCGATATTACCGACCGCATGGATGCGTATGAGGCGCAAAAGCGCGAAAAAGAAGCAGCACAACGGAGCAAGGAAATGGCCGAGTGGCTGGGTATCTACGACGAGTTGACGCGGTTGCACGATCGCGAGAAGCTTCTCTAATAATAATGTATTGAAGATGTGTTAGGAATTGGGAGAGATGGTAAGAGATATCAGGAAAATCGGCGACCCCGTGTTGCGACGCAAGGCGAAGAAAGTTGAGAAGGTCACCAAGGATGTCCAGAAGCTGATCGATGACATGATCGAGACGATGCATGCGGCTCATGGGCTTGGTCTGGCTGCGCCGCAGGTCGGCGTGTTGCAGCGCGTGGCGATTGTCGAGATTGAACCGGATGAAAAAGTGCCGGGCAGCGGGACGCTCTACGCATTTATCAACCCTGAGATCGTCAAAGTCTCTGAAGAAACCTGGGTCAACCAGGAAGGGTGTCTGTCGATTCCCGGTTGGCGCGGTGAAGTGGAACGCCCCATGAATATCACGGTGAAGGCGCTTGATCGCGCGGGTAACCGCATCAAGCTCGATGTCGAGGGCTGGGTGGCGCGCGCGTTTCAACACGAGGTTGATCACCTCGACGGCGTGATGTTCATCGACAAGCTGGTCGCGCCCGACCGGATGTGGCGCGTGAAGGAAGGCGAGGAAGACAAAGAGGCCGCTGGTTAACCCAGGGCATGTTTGCTTCAGGGCATGTTTTGCCCCAGGGCAGGCAGCCCCTACAAACAGGAACATAGTGCAAATCAAAATACACACGACGCCTGAAGTGTTTGATACGCTTGGCGCAGAATGGAACCAATTACTGCATCGTTCTGCCACAGATACGTTGTTTTTGACGCGTGAGTGGCAGAAAGTATGGTGGAGCGTTCTCGGCGAAGGCGATTTGCGCGTGATCGAGATGCGCGACGACGGCGGAGAGCTGATCGGCATCGCGCCGCTCTTCTTCGCGCCTGGCGACGCCGACCTTCCTCAGGTGACGTTTGTGGGCTGGCGTGAAGTTTCGGATTACCTGGATTTTATCTTTGCGCGCGGGCGCGAGGTCGAATGTTATCAGGCAGTGCTGGATGATCTGGGCGGGCCGAATAGCCCGCAATGGAGTTGTCTTGCACTGTGCAACATCCCGGAGCCGTCGCCGACGCTCACGGTGCTGGCCGACATGGCTGAGCAGCGCGGTTGGAAAGTGGAGAAGCGCTTTGAGGATGTCGCGCCGATGATTACGCTGCCGGATACTTATGAAGGGTACCTGGCGATGCTTGACGGCAAGGAGCGCCGCGAATTGCAGCGCAAGATGCGCCGCGCGGGCAACCTGGTCAACATTACTTACACGAGTGATGCCGCGACGCTCGATCAGGACATGGACGACTTCCTGCGCCTGATGACGGCGTCGATGCCTGGCAAAGCGGCGTTTATGACGCCGCGCATGGCGCGCTTTTTTCGCGCCGTGGTGCGCGTGATGTTCGAGGCAGGCTGGCTGCAACTGGCATTTCTCGATGTGGAAGGCGCGCGCGCCGCAGCGTATCTGAACTTTGTATACGATAATGCAATCCTGGTTTATAACTCCGGGCTTGACCCGATGAAGTTTGCGCATCTCAGCCCAGGGCAGGTGCTGCTGGCGCGGTTGATCGAGAAAGCAGTTGGCGACAAGCGGCGGTTGTTTGATTTCCTGCAAGGCCACGAAGATTACAAATACAAGCTCGGGGGCAAAGACCTGCGTCTGTATACACTTATCATTACGAAGACGAAGACGAAGTAATAGCAAAGAAATAATCGATGGAAGAAAAACTAGCAAGTATTGAGGCGCGCTACAACGAGCTGATCGCCCAGATGGCGCAGCCCGAAATCGCCTCTGATTACTCTCGCTACTCCGAACTGGTGCGCCAACAGAATGAGATGGAACCGGTTGTGATGGCGTATCGCGAGTGGCTGAAGATCAAGCACGAGCTTGAGGGCGCAAAGGCGCTCACAGATGGCGACGACCCGGAAATGGCCGAGATGGCGCGCGAGGAAATGGCGCCGCTCGCTGACAAGCTGGTCGAGCTGGACAAGAAGATCAAGACGCTGCTGCTGCCCAAAGACCCGAACGATGAGCGCGACGTGATCGTCGAGGTTCGCGCCGGCGCGGGTGGGGATGAGGCAGGGCTGTTCGCCGCCGATCTGTTCCGCATGTATATGCGCTACGCTGAAGAGCATCACTGGAAGGCGGAAATCATTGACGAGAACGAGACTGGCATCGGCGGGTACAAGGAAGTGATCTTTAACGTGCGCGGCAAGGGCGCATACTCGCGGCTGAAGTACGAAAGCGGCGTGCACCGTGTGCAACGTGTGCCGTCCACCGAGTCCAGCGGGCGCATTCACACCAGCACTGCCACCGTCGCGGTGTTGCCGCAGGTGGACGATGTTGAGATCAACATCCCGGCGGGCGATGTGGAGACTGAAGTCTATAAGTCGCAGGGCGCGGGCGGGCAGAACGTGCAGAAGAACTCGACCGCCGTTCGTCTGCGCCACATCCCCACGGGAATCGTGGTGCAGTGCCAGGATGAGCGCAGCCAGTTGCAGAACCGCATACGCGCGATGAGCATTCTCAAGGCGCGCCTGTATGCGTTGGAGCAAGGCAAACAGGACTCCCAGCAATCTGAGGCACGCCGCGATCAGGTGGGCACGGGCGAGCGCAGCGAGAAGATACGGACGTATAACTTCCCGCAGAACCGCGTTACCGATCACCGGCTGGAGATGTCGCTGTACCGGCTTGAGAGTATCTTGCACGGCGACCTCGATGAATTCATCGACGAGTTGGGCGGGCGAGATCAGGCGGCCAAGCTGCAGGCCGCGATGGCCTGATCCTGCGCTTGCCAAAAGATGATCCTCTCTCGGCTACCCACTCTGCGCGATATTCTCCGCGAGACGATTTCCCGTTTCAACACGGCGCACATTGACAGCCCCGCGACGACTGCGCGCGTGGTGCTGGCGCGGGCGCTCGACAAACCGCGTGAATGGCTTGTGGCGCATGATGACGCAACGCTCGATGCGCCCACGGCGGCGCGCGTCGAGCATTTGATCAAGCAGGTGCTGGCGCACGAACCGCTGGCCTATATCCTCGGCAGCCGCGAGTTCTATGGCATCGATTTGATGGTTGATCCGCGCGTGTTGATCCCGCGACCTGAGACTGAGATGCTGGTCGAACTGGCGCTAGGCCACCTGCGCGCAGGGGCGGATATGAGCGCCGGAAGACCCACTGCGCCGGATTACGCGATGGACGATGTCGTCGACGTGATCGACGTTGGCACGGGCAGCGGCGCTGTGGCGATTGCCATCAGCCGGCACGCGCCGGATGCGCGGATCATCGCGAGCGATATCTCGGTTGATGCGCTTGCAGTGGCGCGCATCAACGCGTTGAGCAGTAAAACTGCGGGGCAAATCACGTTTATCGCGAGCGACCTGCTCGATGGCATTAACGCGCACGCGCGCGTGATCACCGCCAATCTCCCTTACGTCACCACGGAGGAGATTGAATCTCTGCCCCCTGAGATCCAGGAGCACGAACCCCGTGTGGCGCTGGATGGCGGCGACGACGGGTTGCATCTCGTGCGCCGGTTGCTGCGCCAGCTTGATGCGCACCTGTTGCCAGGCGGGATTGCCGTGTTTGAGTTTGGCTCGGCGCAGGGGAAGTGCGCGGTCACCGCCGCGCGTGAGGTGTTAGGCGGATGGTCAGTGGAGTTGCTCAAGGATCTTGCCGGCCTCGATCGTGTGCTGCTCGCGCGCAAACCGGAGATTCAACTGATCGCCGTTGATCTCGATGGCACGACGCTGGATGATCATTTCCGCATCTCGGAGCGCGTCAAGCGCGCGCTGCGCGCTGCGGTTGAGCGTGGTGTGCGCGTCACGATTGCGAGCGGCCGGCCTGTGCCCGTCATTGCGCCATACATAGAAGCGATTGGAGTCAACGCCCCTGTGCTGGCGATGCAGGGCGGGATGATCTACGACTTCGCAATCGGGCAAGTGTTGCATGAGCTCACGATCACGCGTGAACTGGGCTGCGCGCTGGTCGCGTTGGAGCATCTCCAGCCGGCCTGGCAGATTGTCCTGTTCATCGGCGATCACATGGTGGTGTCCTCGCTCCGGTACGCGCCGGAGTTCTATCTGTCGTTGCTGGGTGAGAACCTGACCGTGCAGGTTGATTTATGCGCTGCGCTGGCTCATAACGACCCGGACAAGGTGCTCGTGATTGTCTCGCCTGAAGATGCGCCGCTGGCGATAGCCGAGATGGGGCGCATTGCGGGCGAAGACGCGAGTGTCGTGCAGTCACACCGGCTGTTCGTTGAGGTTAACCCGCGCGATGCGCACAAGGGGTTCGGGCTGGCGCGGCTGGCGGCCGGTCTGAATATCGCGCGTGAATCGGTCATGGCGATTGGCGACCAGGACAATGACACGACGATGGTTGCGTGGGCGGGGGTGGGGGTTGCGATGGGCAACGGGAGCCCGGCGACCCGCGCCGCTGCCAACTGGATCGCGCCGTCCATCGATCAGGATGGCGCTGCAGTCGCGATTGAGCGATTTGTGCTGGGGTGGTGACCACCAACCTTGCGAAGGGTTGTCTATCGATAGCGTTACCTTGCATGCAACCTTCGCAAGGAGAGGCGGCAACCCCACAACAACGCATAGCGTGATGCGCACGCGATCGGGCTGTGTTGCAGGTCGCGCTCCATGTGCGCGATACCGTTGTCGAATTCCTGTTGCGAAATCAGGTGGAGCGCGGAGTAGGCTTTGGCCCTATAGGCTGCGCAGTCGGTTAACGCGTAGGTCAATTCGACCGTTTCCTCACAGTGCTGGGTGAACCCGGCGTCAGTCATCTCGACTCGCAGCACGGCGATGGATGGGTAGCGCCCTAATTCTGCGTCAACTGTTGCAGGAAAGTATTCAGACAGCGGTTGGCGATTGCGGATGATCCACTCGGAGTCGGTGACGGTGCAGATGCGACCGCCGGGTTTCAGCGCGTGCCAGGCAGAGTTGAAGTAGTCAGCCCGGCGCTCGACA
>CAIXPS010000003.1 GCA_903921365.1 uncultured bacterium
ATTTCCTTCACAATTGTTCGTGATACTTCTATTGCCACCATGAAGAAAACAGAGTATGTTGCAAACTCCTTATACAGTCTGCGGAATCTGACATGTATCATCACTCACAATGTAATCCTTTCCCCCTTAGAGAGCTTCAACATCATAAGTGAGAATTACCTAAGTCAGAATCTGCGCGTATGATCGATAATGAATGCGTTACTCGCATTAGCAAATGGCCGAATACCAGTTCAGTTACCACTGGAGTACGAAATTGAACATAATACTTGCTTTCCTGGCGTGGTCAACAGTTCCGATTATTCTTATTAGCCTTTTTTGTTTTGACATTGTAATAATCAAGAAAGAAAAGGATAGTGATAAAAAACGGTCGGCGATCGCTGGAATACTGGCAGGCTTGGTAGTTTTCGCTGTTTTCGTTGTAAACAGGCTGCAATATGGAATTGTGCTACGACTTGACTTCCCAAGTACAGGTCTGTTAGAATTATTGCCCCTGGGGTTTGGCGTAATAGTTGGTTTCCTGTTCATATCATTTATGCGTAAACTCGCCAATAAAGCACTGGGAATCATCACAATGTCAATTTCTGCGACATCAACAATCGCTTTGTTTATTTTCCTTTTTAGCACTGATCTTCAATTGCATGTGCTAAATGCTGTGTTGGGTTACGCTTTAGGAATCTTGTTATACATTGTATTGTTTTCAGCAAAAAGCAAGGATTACTGGAGCAATTGGTAATAAATATCGATATTTGCTTCTGCATCGGGGTCGGCGGGATCGAGCTTCAATGCATCCAACGCCAGTTTGATGTCGTCGCGTTCGTCAGACAGACGCGATGGGCAACTCGCTTTGCAGCACACCCAGATCCGCAAACTCATCCGGCCTGAGTCGTTTGTAGTCCGTCTGCCGCACGATCACGAATGCCCACGGCACGCCTGTCAGGATCGTTGCGTTCTCGCACCATAGTCCCGCCGCGCGGTTCTTGTGCGGCACTTCTTCGGTCACCTGCCCCTTGGTTTCCACAAGGTAGTAGCAGCCATCAGACGTCACCACCACAAAGTCCGGCTCGTAGTAGCGCAGGTTGGTCGCAGCATCGGTGTACTCGATGACGAATCCGAATCGCTCCGGCAGTTTGGCAAATCGCGCCACGTCCGGTGCGCCTTCGAGGAATGACGCGAACTCTTTCTCGAAGTCGTTGTCGCACGCGACCAGATTGAACACGGTCTTTGTCGCCGGTAAGGTGGGCCGCGAATAGGGGAATGCCGGAGTCTCGGACAGGCTGCGACTCTCGCCAATCAGCCGCGCTTCCTGTTCCTCGATGATTAACTCTCGCAATGCCTGCACGAACGTCTTCACCGTGACGTAGTTCGCCACGTTGCTGCTCATGGCCTTGATCATCGCCGGGGATGTGATCGTGACCCGCGTGCCAAAGGCTTTTGTCTCAAAAAACTCGCGCACTTTGGGCACGAGCGCCGCAAACTGGGATGACAGCTTAAGGTCTTGCGCTATTCGCCGCGCATAATACCCGATCACTTCTTCTGCGGTCTGCGGTTCCGGGATGGTGTAGTCGCGCTCGACCAGTTTTTGCAGGGTGATGAAGTCGTAACCCTCGTAATGGAACTGCTGTGCCGTGGTGTCGGTCTGTTTATGTGGCAATACCGGGCAATTCAACTTGCTCACATCAAGGGTAGCGATTTCCTCGGACAGCGACTTCTTGCGCGTCAGGATCGGGCTGAGCACCGGCATCGCGATGTCTTTGTCGAGTTTAGCCGGATCGGGCATGACGGTGACGATTTCGAGCTTGTCTTTGCCGACTTCGAACGTCTCAAAGTCGATCTCTTCCTCGTGTTCCAGTTGTTCGACGAACTCGATGAAGGCTTTGTTGCCGATTACGTCCACCCGTTCGCGGTATGCGCTGAATGTCCCGCCGAACATGAGCCGCAATCCGCGCCCGATGGTTTGCTCTGGCAGGATGTTAGCCTTGGATGTGTATGGGCGCAGGCCGACGATGACCGTCACGTTCCTCACGTCCCAGCCTTCGCGCAACATCAGCACACTGACGATGCAGTTGATCGGGCTCGATTCGTCATCAACCTCGCGACAAATCTTGCGCGCTTTATCCAGGTCCTTCTTGGAAACTTCGCCTGACTTGTCAGTGTGTATAACTAACAACTTGTCACGGGCAAAGTCCTCTGGATACCGAGTTTGCAGCCATTCGCCCACATCGTCAGCTTCGGTTGTGTCATTCATCATGATGAATAGAACCGGCTTTTTCTTCAGCGGGTCAAGCTGTTCGCGATATTCATGCCATCGCTCGACGCCCGCTGTCAGGTACGAGCGGTATTTGACGCTGGCGTATTGCGAGGGTTGCTCTTTGATCCCGGTCGTCACGCCCTTGATCGGGCATTTGACGACGTTATCGATGATGGCCTGTTTGAGCGGATAGTCGTAGACTGTCCAGGTGAACAGTGACCCTTTGCTGTGGCGTGGCGTAGCGGTGAAGTCAAGTTGAGCCGTAAATCCTGCTTTCGATGCGTCGTTTCCTGATCCATTGGCAAGGCGCACGCGCTGCGCGAGGCTGCGGATGCTTTTGTTCCACTCGGAATTTTCATCGTGGGTATGGTGCGCTTCGTCGTTGAGCACCAGTAATCGTGCGCCCTGCGCCGCGCCGCGTGCCGTAATCCGCTGTGCAAAGTCCTGCGTCATCATCGTATTCGCAGGTGGACGTGGGCCGAGTACATCAGTCATCTCGTCAGGCTCATCTCGTCCGTTTGTGTCGGCGCGCTCGTAAAATTGCTGGATGTTGGCGAGATAGAGCGCCCCGCGCGAACCGGCGCGTTCACCTTCGTCGCGCATGTAGCACTGCACATCCCAGAAAATGCTGAGTTCAGGCGGGATTAATGGGTCTGTGCGGAAGATGAGGCCACCGGCGAAGTCGGTCTTCAGGCGCTCATAGACGATGACGTTAGGCGCGATCAACAGGAAAGTCTGGGCATAGCCATCACGCGCTTCGGCCACGGCGTTGAGATACTGCCACACAATAGCCATCGCAATGACTTTCGTCTTGCCGCTGCCAGTCGCCATCTTGACGCAATAGCGGGCGAAGTCGTCGTATTGCAGCAAACGCAGCGGCGCGGCCATGGCGGCGTACTTCTCAAGCAGAGCCTTATGTGTGTGCACCTGTGCGACTTCGTACAGGTAAATCAGCGTCTCAATCGCCTCGCGTTGAAAGTAGTGATAGGCGAACTTGCGCCCATCATAGCGGCGGTGATCGGTGTTGAACCAGTAATTCAGCAGCGCACGGGTGGTATCGGTGATGCCTTTGTAGCCATTTACTCGCCACAACTTCACCGCCTCGCGAATGGCCGGCACACACGGCGCAGTCGCAACGCGGGCTTCAAGCAGACCGGGTTGAGATGGGCTTATGGATTTGCGAGGCATAACATGGGCAAAGAGACCTAACGGATGGCGATATCTTGTGGTAAGCCTACGCGCATGAAGAAACGAGCGAACGCCTGTGAAAGGTGCTCCCTATATGGAGGGCATAAGCGCAATCGTTTACCGTTCTTGCTGGCAAATTGGTTCGTGAATGATTTAGGGAGACTGAACACTCTACCGAAATCGACCAGGCGCACATTCATTGGTAGTTCCTGAATATCAGACGCCGCCAGCATTGCGTAGCGTGGGCGATAACCTTTCAAGATCGATTGTTGCGCATCATTTTTGGCGAGAGCCCCATCTATTTGCGCAGCATGGTTCAGGTCAACATGTGCACAAAAGATAACATCTTTTACCTTATCATTAGTCAAATCGCATGACTGTGTCATGACAACCAAATCGTACATGTTCACTACGCCAGGTATCTCATCTTTTGGCAAGGGCCATGTTAAATCAGATATCGGTGACAGCACAGGACATTGCATCAAAAGATCGCCTTGTTCAATAACGGCCCCCGCAACGGCCTCATACCAGGGATAGCTTCGGCTTGGCATGTTGATATTGAATCATTCCTCTAGCGATTTATAGTCCACGCCATCATTTGCCAGGTCGTCAATGAATTGGAACTGCGGAACCCTTACTGCGACAATCTTGATTTTGACGAACCTGCGGTTCTGAGCATAAATCGACTCGAGGTTAAACACCTCCGGCACATCCGTTTCCAGTGTTGGCGATTCTAGCGCATGCCACTGTTCCAAGGTCTTTTTTAGTTTGTTTATACTTTTCGTGAATTGAAGTAAAGCCACTACGGTACTATCTGACTCAATTCCCTGCGCCGAATCTAGATTTACAGGGTAAGGAAAGTTATCAACACCCGTAGTTGAGACCCACGGGTAATGACCCAGCAGAGTTCTACTAATAGCGGAATAACTAACCGGCGCTTCCCTAAGTGTGTGATATGCGATAGAAGTCATTCTACCCACCTCTAAATAGCAATCTGGCCTTATCGGTAATGCATGCTTCGAATACATCCTCAATAATACGATGAGCGTGTTCGACCCATGTCATCCCATTATCAGGCAGGGTATTTGCAGGGTCCACCATTATAAAATCCAAATCTAGCATGAGAGCTGAGTTTGGATCTTGCCCGTTACGATCAAGGCCGCTCTGCAAAATCAGTAGACCATTGTGCTGTGGAAATGGTATCTCAACCCTCTGTGCAAAGACGCCAAACAACTGTGGAACGGATTCCGGAACCTTGGGGACTGCTAATAAATAGCTTTCTATCTCATATTGTTGTTCCGGCACCTCAATACGGTTGATATACCGAAGGCCAATATTGCGTATTCCTTTAGGCATTGCCACAGTCTGATAAGAGACAAGCGCCTCACTTATCATCAGTTTGTAAACATCCCATTTGGGATAGGGCTTCAGATGGTTAACTATCAGAATATCCGGGCCAACCTGCACGAGAGCGCGCTCATCGGCTCTTACAAACTGCATACGCGCCACACCGTTACTCACTATCTGAGATATTTCTTGCTGTTCAGGTCGATATTCTAATTTGAGCGCATTGTGTTGGCGCTTAGTGGGGTAAGTTGATTTTAGTTGGTCATACAAGAGTCCAGGAACAGTCCAATCCCATGGTTGATCTGGGATGAACTGGATTTGGCATAATGCCTCCACAATGGGAGGATTGAAATAATTATTGCCCATCAACTTTCTCCAATCGTCATTGTACTCTCACCATCAACGTCTTCGTCGTGTCGTTGCCCAGAATATCAATCACCTTCACCACCACGCGATATTCGCCGGGCTGCTCGTAGGTGTTCGTCACCTGCTTCTGCAACGTTTTGTCCTTGCGCGTGCGATACGATTGCCACTCGTTGTGGAAGGTGTCGCTCTTGTTGTCCCAGTCCACCGCCCAGTAGTCGATCCACTGTTCCCAACTCTTGATCGCAGTGCGCACTTCCTCTGGCACATCATCGGGCGGGATGACGAAGTTGGTCAGCTTCAACACAACCTCACGCTTTCGCGCAGCGACGGTTGGCTCCACTTCGAGCGCGGCCAGTTCAAAGAAGCGAATCTCGCCCGAATCCGTGGCGCGTTTGTCCATTACATCACGCGGGATGCGCAGGAAACGCATCTGGATATTGGCTGCCGCAGCCTGCTGGCGCGCAACCTCGTTCATCTCAAAGGCGAAGTCCCAGCCCAGCACGTCGATGCTGTTGCTCGTCGGCGCATCCTTGCCGCTGCCGACCGCCTTGCGAAACTCAATCGCGATATTCGTCACGTCGCCCAGGCTGACCGGCGCATCGACTGAGCCGACATGCACCATGCGTCCACCACGCACACCGTGCAGCCATGCATACCCGCTGATCGGTTTGGCGTTGAACAGTTGCAGGATGAACTCGATGTAGCGGCGTTGCGCCTGACCCTCTCCCCCAACCCCTCTCCCTCCGGGAGAGGGGCTAAGAGGAGAGGGGCGAAGAGACTGGGTGGTCTGTGTCGCGTTCCCCTCTTTCTCCTGCTCCCCTCTCACCTTGGGAGAGGGGCCGGGGGAGAGGGTGGCCTGCCAGGCCTGCCGTTCGTACTTGCCCAGGTTCTGCACTACGAACGGTGTGATTTCCGGGATGCCCAGCAGCCGCTTGCGCGTGGTGTGAATGGCGAAGCGCCCCAGGTCGCAGGTGATCCAACGCCGTTTAAGCTTCTCGGCGACGGTTGCGGTGGTGCCGCTGCCAGCAAAACAATCTAGGACTAGGTCGCCTTCGTTAGAACTGGCTTTAATGATACGTTCGAGAAGAGCTTCAGGTTTTTGTGTCGCATAACCAACTGATTCTGAAGCCATAGAATTTATTACGGTAATGTCATCCCAGAAATCCGAGACATACACACCTTTGGCTTCATCTAGGTAATACTTTAGTTCTGGTATTCCTTCTGAGTTCCACAGTATTAGCTTGTCTTTTTCGAGCTGTTCAAGAATGTCTGGACTTTTAAGCCAGTGCATGCCATTCTTGCCGCGATTTGCGACATCTATTCCACGCCAAGGTTGACCTGAGATTCCTGAGGTTCGGCCACTTGCCATTAGTGGAACAGTGCGAAATGATCCTCTTTCATCAATTCGACTATAGTGCTTTTTCGAGGATTCGCTGTATTCACCATATTGAACGTTAAATACGTTATCTGCTGTATCCTTGCCATAAAAAAGCAGTGTATCGTGGCTATTTCGCCACTGTGTTGATACGCTTGTGGCTATCGCTGATCGTTTCCATACCACCTCGTTTTTCAGTAAACCTGGGCCAAATACCTCATCGAGAACGATTTTCGCGTAATGCACTACGTGCCAATCCAGATGCACGTAGATACTCCCATCCTCGGCCAGCAACTCGTGCAACAACACGACCGTCTCATAGAACCACTGCAAGTACGAGTCCATCCCGCGTCCCCACGTATCGCGGTAGGCCTTTTGCTCGATGATCGACGGCTCTTTGGTGAACGACTCGTCGCTGTCGGGGATGGTGGTGGTGAATGAGAAGTCCGCGCCGACATTGAACGGCGGGTCGATGTAAATCAGGTTGACCTTGCCGGCGAACTCTGGCAGCAGCGACGGCAAAACGTACTTCTTGTCGCCCCAGATCAGCCGGTTGCGCCACTCGGTTTCGCGCCCCTGCGCAAACATATTCAGCGTGCGTTGCCGGTCGGCGGCCGATTCATTGACGGTTTCGACGGTTTGAAATGGCAATGCCACCCGCAACGGCGCCGTCTTGCGCCCGTCTTTGTCATATTTGCCATCCCAGATGAGTTCTGTCATGCGTTTAATCCCCTGTGAGAGGAATGATACTTCAGAAAATCGCCTGTATGATATGCGACAGGCCTCTGGGGTGAGTCAATGAGGACTCACCTGATCGTTCCCGTTCAGGCAGAGGCCTTGGGTTTCAGTGGTCTTGGCTCAAACATGATGCCGTGATCGCCGGGATAGTGCGTCTTATGGTCGTGATCACCGCGCCAGATAAACAACGGAATGGCCACGTTCCTGAAAAACCAGCGATCATCTGGCGCCGGGCCTGGATAAGCTTCGCACGACAATGGGCCATCGGGCCTTGTGTAATGTGCGCACCTGCAACAAATCTCACTAAACCACGAGTATCCGCCATCGAGACATTCCTTCTCATACTCGATGTTGTCGTTGACATACGGATCTTCGTTATTCAATGGCATAGTTGGGTAAATCGAGCGTATGCAGTGCGTCATGACCAGCGTCGCGCAAGCGGTATGCCAGTCGGCGCAGCAGGTGCGCGTCAACCAGAAAGTTCATGCGTTGACTGGATCCATCCGCTTGACCTGACTCAATCGCGTGGCAAAGGCCAGAACGGCGAGCAGGTCTTCACGCTCTAAATCCTTATAGTCCGCGAGGATTTCGTTAAGCGTCATCCCAGCGCTCATCAGTTCCAGCATGGTTTCAACGGGATAACGTAAGCCGCGGATGACGGGCTTTCCGTGGCAAATCTGCGGATCAATAGTAATTCGGTCAAGTAGATTGTTCATAACACCTATCAACACATTGTATGCTTATCGCACACACTCGGTATGAGCCGTGTACCGCTTGTGCCTGAACAAGTCCAGTCGTCGAGAAGAAACCGCATATTTCAGCCCTGCATATGCAGTGTTGCCGGGTACAGAGATTCACCAGCCACGATCTGGTTGGCATAGGCAAGACAAGCCTGGACATCTTCCCTTGTCAGCCGTGGATAGGCGGCAAACAGACGGTCCAGATCGAAGTCCTCTGACAGGCGCTTCAGCACCAGATCAACCGGGATACGCGTGCCACGCACAACAGGCTTACCCGCCATGATGTCTGGATCGACAACAATGCGATCTCTATAGGTGACTGTTTCCTTGAGCACCCCTTCAGTATAGCTTTTGAGTGAATCGGGTTGGTGATTTGCGCACACTCCGCTAACACTAAACACCCGATGAAAAACTGTAATTCCACCCGGCTTTAACCGATGATGGGCTCACGAGACACGGACACCCCACCATTGTGGCCTTAATCATGGGAAGTTCGCTAGAAAATGGATGAATAAGCGCATTTGCATTCGTCATATTTCACGACATTTTGATAGGTTGTCGCGAAAAATGACGCGCCAAGCTATACGCCCGCATTTCTGCCACACAAAATACCAGCTATCAAATGGCTGACGAGGGTAAACAATGACACTTGCTGGAGATTTACTGCTACAAATTCGTGTTGATAAGGGATATGGTCACTCGCGAGTGGCGTTTGTGGCTTATTTTGGTATCAGCTGGAGGGTTGGACAAGTCAGGACTTGATACACAAATAACCAGATGGCAATGAGCAAAAAGCGTAACAAGTGAAATGACTTGATACGCTTTTCTCATACAAGGGAGTGCGAGGCAGCACTTAGTCGAGAGCAACTTGACCTTGTCGCAGGCGCTGCAGGAAACGCAAGTTGATCAAGAGATAGATAAGCGTGTTCTGGTTGGCGATGGCATCGCCGTTGCGCAGATGTGGACGTTCGATGCCGAGGGCAACCGCTTGAGAGTTGATGCGCTCGCAGGCAGTGCGTTGGCGATAGAGATCCTTGTAGGCATCACTGTCACGGTCGATCTGATAACGCAAGCGGGCACCGATTGAGGTAGGCATCATGGCGGTACAACCACCCTTGGACCAGTTCTTGTGGTTGATGGGACAAACGCCTTGATGGGACGAGTCGAAAGAGATGGGACAAACGTACAAACCGCGTTCGTGCTCAATGAGACAACTGGCGTGATCGGTGAAGGCACACTTCAAAGACATGGGCAAGCCGGCGGCACACAGAGGCAGGCCATCAGGAGCGAAGTGACGACCATTGGCTTTGTAGCCACCTTTCTCGGAGAAAGGGACAGCGGCGAAACCGTCGGAATTGCCATTTTCGGCTGAAAAGTAGGCATAAACGTACCAGGCGTCAAAAGCAGCATCGAAGGTGCCGAAGTGAGGTTGGTGACCGAGAC
>CAIXPS010000004.1 GCA_903921365.1 uncultured bacterium
GCGCTGCGCGGGTATGCGCTGCTGATGCACAACGTCAGAAACTCGCGCATGGCGGGCTCATCATCAATGATCAGCACGCGCGAAAAGTCGCGCCCAAGCTTGCGCAGCGCGTCCAATAGCTTGCGCCGCGAGATCGGCTTCACCAGATAGTCGCTCAGCTGGCTGACGCGCGGCGATGGCTTGCGCACCAGCCCCGGCAGAGAGCAGTTGATCAACGGCACACCGTGCAATCGAAGCGCGCACGCCTGCGCCGCAATCCGCGCCTGCGCATCGTTGCCATGTTGCTCGATGCGCACCACGGCAGACGGCGGTCTCGTGGCGACAGCCTGTTCAAGTTCATCGTCACTGCACGCCCAGGCGATGTCGTACGAGGTCAGGTGCGCGGCAACCAGGCGTCGCGCCACAGACTCGGGCGCACAGACCAGCACTGACTTTCGCTCAGTGGCATCCTGTTCCAGCCGGTTCCAGAAGGCCTCATCCCGCGCAGTGTCCCGAATGTCTTCGGCAACATAGGAAGGATCGATTGGCAGCGTGAAGGAAAATACGCTGCCCTTGCCCGGCGCGCTCTCCACGAGCGTGCGCCCGCCGTGCAGTTCGACGAGTTGTTTGCTGATTGCCAACCCCAGCCCGAAACCCTGCCCCTGCCGGTAGATCGAGCCTCCCACCTGGGTGAATTCCTGGAAGAGTTTGGGCAGGTCCTCACTGGCAATGCCGCTGCCCGTGTCAATCACGCTCACGACGACCTCTTTATCCTGGCGCGTCGCGTGGATGGTGACCCCGCCCTGGCGGGTGAAGCGCAGCGCGTTACTCAGGAAGTTCAACATCACCTGGCGCATGCGCGTAAGGTCGTACAACACCGTGGGCAGGTCCGGTTCCATCACGACTTTTAAGTAAAGCTTACGCGCCTCGTAAAGCGTGCGCGTGATATCGACAGCCTCGGTGATCACTTCTTCGATCGAGGCGCGCTGTTTGTTGAGCGCCATGCGATAGGCATCGATGCGCGCCAGATCCAGCACGTCGTCGACGAGCTGCGAGAGGTGCTGGCTGCTCTGGTAGATCTGCTGGACGTGACTCTTCAGGCGCGGCGGCCACGGCTGCGCGCCATAGACTTCGGGCGAGTTCACCATCATGTCGCTGAAACCGATGATCATGTTCAGCGGGCTGCGCAGCTCGTGGCTGACAGCGTTTGCGAACTGCACCTTGAGCATGCGCGCCTCTTCTGCCTCTTTGCGCGCCAGAATCAGCATTCGATTCATGCTTTCCAGACGGGTGTAGGCGCCGTCCAGTTCCTTGTTCAGGTGCATCATCTCGGCGCGGTGGTTTTGCGCCTTGCGGGTCTCTTCGATCGCCTGCCGGGTGCTGTGCCATTCCCAGCGCAACACTGTGTATAGCTGGCGTGTGCCGAGCCACGACACAAAACCGGTCAGGACGATGATAAGAGCAGCCTGCAGGATGGCGCCGATGTGATCGAGCCAGCCAAAGCTCGATGCAGCGAAACCCAAAGCTGCCAGCGCCAACGCATCGGCGACAATCGCGCCCGTTTCGGACAGCAGCAGCGAGGCGGAGACGGCAATGACCGCAAAGAGATACGGCGCCGGGCTGGCGGGGAAGTAGTACATTTCGAGCGTGTTCGCCAGGATCAGGCTGAGGATATAAGTCCAGCTCGCTATGCGGGGGCGCTGCCGCCGCCAGCTATAGGCCATTGCCATGCCGATTCCCAGGGTAATTGCCACCGGCCAGGAATAGAAAAGACCTGGGGCGGTGCGCCACGCGGCGGCGCGCAGGATTGTTATGACCAGGAGAGGGACTGTCGCCGCGAGTAACAGGTTGAGATATTCCTGACTTAAGTCTTTGCGTTCTTCGTTGAATTCCGCGCTTTCCGTATTGGCCGTAAATGTGGCCGCTGTCATTTCATCATTCTCCCATCGCACTTACACCGTTCTCACATCGTTCTCACATCGTTCTAACAACGTTGTCCGTTCAAAGTCCGATCTATGACCGCAGAGAGGCGAACTTATGCATAGTATTGTATAACGGCAAGGCACACGATGAGTGCACCCTGTTACATCTGTCATAAGGAGGTGTTCCAAACACGACGGATTCAATTTACTGGTTATGTCTTTCATAATAGTGTTCGCATTCCGTGACTTCTCATTCTACTAAGTCAGCCATTTGCAATTTGGAGGAGATATCTGAAATGTCAGGTAAATTAATTTCCAATACGTTCCGACGCGTTGGCATGTTCGCTGCTGTGACCGCAGTATTGGTCGCCTGCGGTGGTGCAGCCAGCCCGACGGCAGCACCCGCGCCAACTGCGGCGCCTGCAGCCACTAAAGCCCCCGAAGCCACCAAGGCCCCCGATCCCACTAAGGCGCCAGACCCCACCAAAGCGCCCGATCCCACCAAGGCACCCGAAGCCACCAA
This sequence comes from uncultured bacterium, assembly GCA_903921365.1. Lineage (GTDB taxonomy): Bacteria > Chloroflexota > Anaerolineae > J036 > Brachytrichaceae > CAIXPS01. The sequence continues at coordinate 2,425 of CAIXPS010000004.1, forward strand.
AGCGCCGGCTGCCCCGGCTGTGGATCTGCCCGGTTTGAAGCTGGTCGCCGATCGCAAGATGTATAAGGGTGATATCGTTGTTTCAACGAACAACGGCAACGCCTCCGAGCGCGGCACTTTCCAGGCTCTGGTCGCGGCGTATAAGAAAGTCCAGCCCGATGTTAATGTGATTATTGAAGGCCCGCCTGCCGGCGTCGACTACGCACAATGGCTTGGCACACAGTTGGCCGCCGGCAACATCCGGCCCGACATCGTGTCCGGCAACTACCAGCCGACGTATGCCAAGTACGTCAACCTTGACAAATACCGGTTCCAGACCGATCCCTACACCAGCAGAACCTGGAACGAGGACCTGAGCTGGGACTTCTTCCAGGAGAAGAACGTCAAGGGCGAGAAGATCATGATCCCGACCGAAGCGGTGCATATCCTGTGGTTCTATAACAAGGATATCTTCGACAAGGCCGGCGTCCAGCCCCCCAAGAACTGGGACGAACTGGCGGCAGCCTGTGTGAAGATTGAGGCCACTGGCGTAAAATGTGTTGGCGCGAACTACATCTGGAAATTGAACCAGTGGATCCTCGAGATTTACTGGGACCAGTATGCCCGCAACAACATCGACATCGCCAAGGCGCAACCAGGCGATTACAACTATGACGAGACCGTTGATGGCAAGTTCAAGTTTGACCCCAATGACATTTTCATGGAAGGCAAGTACAACAAGAACTTCTCGCGCTTCTATGCAGCCATCCGCGACGGCAAGATCAAGTTTGACACGCCTGAAATGGCCGATCTTGTCGCGCAACTCGCCAAGGTGTTCCCCAAGCACGCCTCCGACAGTCTGTTTGTCGATTCTACTGAGTACAATCAATGGATCCAGCAGCAGGTTGCCATCATTATCGACGGCACCTGGAGTCTGGGTGGCGTCACATCGGATATGAAGAGCCTGTCGAATCTGACCGCCGAAAGGGCGAAGCAGCTCGGCATCAGCGAGACGACCAAGCTAAAGCCATTCGGCTGGGGCACATTCGAAAATCCGCCCATGGTTGGCCCGCTAGTGAAGTATCCAAACGTGCGCAGTATCGAGTCCGCCTCCGGCGTATACCTGAGTATCATCGACAAGAGTGCCGACAAGACCGAAATGATGCTCGACTTCCTGATGTTCTGGACTTCACAGCCTGGTTACCAGTCTTTCGTCGACGGCGCCATGAATGATAAGACGACCCCTGATGGTTACAACCCCGCTGGCCCGGTGCAGGTTTACGGCGTCAAGATTCCAGATGTGGCCCAGAAGTTGATGGACAACGTCAAGATGATGGGCAACGTTGAGAACGGCTTGTTCCTCCCCCAGCGTCTCTCCGCCATTGAAAGCGTGGACAAGCAGGCGACGAACCTGTTGAAGGATGCGCTCGAAGGCAAGATCAAGCCCGAAGCCTATGCCAAGGGTCTGCAGAAACTGTGGGACGACAACTTCACCGAGTTGCTCAAGAAGGCCGGCCTTACCAAGGAAGACCTTGACAATCCTGGCCGCGATCCAGCAGCGAAGTAACTCTGGCTGGTTTCGTAGCATGTAAACAGCTTTGAGAGGGTATGCACAAGTAACTCTCAATGCATTATCCAGACAGGGCAGTGGCAACACTGCCCTGTCTGGTAAACCCCAGAACACATCTATCGAGGTTAATGAATGTCACAAGCATCACCGGCACTGCCAGAGCCAACCAAGTCAAGCGCCATAGCCAGAATCGCACTGGTCGTTCTGGTCGCCCTGTTGGTACTCCTTAACGTCGTTTACTTTGGGTTTCTGCGGCAGACTGGAAACACAATTAATGTCAGTCAGGCCGTGCCTGGCGGACAGGTTATCCAGGCAATCGCATTAAATGAGCACCAGGTGGTGGCGCTAACCGCCGATAACCGCCTGATCATGGTTCAGGATGGCAAGGCGGGGGCTGAGAAGCAAATCGATAAGGTCATCACGGTCCTGGACACTTCGGCCGACCGCACCAAAATCTACGGCGGGACAACCGATCGCGACGTCATCGTCTGGGACAGTCAGCTCAATGAGTTGAATCGTTTCAAGGTCAATGGACGTGTAGTGGGATTGCAGGTCGATGCAGATGGGAAGCTGGTAATTGGCTACGGCATTGGCAAGTTTACTGGCAAGTTCTGGATCGGGCGTTATAGTGATAGTGGGACGCTCGATTACCAGAAACAGGTTGGCATTGACCTCAACACCGTTGCAGCCATCGGCCAGACGGATTTCTACGCGGCAGTAGACGGAAAGCTCGGCGCGGTGACGCCAGATGGCAAAGATGTCTGGCGCGTGACCGCCAAGCAACCGATCCTGTTGATGGACGCCACCAAAGATGGCAAACTGGTGGTGGCTGATGAACGCGGCGCAGTTGGGCTGTACGACATCACCAAGGGCGACTTGCTGTGGTACCAGACGCTTTCCGAATACCCGATGCGCATGCTGGCGTATGACCTGACCTCGAACAAGATCGTGGCGGGCGACAACGACGGCAAGGTGTTCATGCTCACCATGGACGGCCAGCCGTTCTATTCGACCAGTGTGTCAAATAGCCCATTGCGCAGCTATGTGCATGCCTCTGAAGAAGACCTGACGGTCGTCACCGGCGCAGGCGAGTGGGTGAAAATCAACCTGGGTCTGGCGCTGGGTTCGCAGCGCCAGAGCAATATCAATCTCTTCATCCTGCTGGGCAACCTCGTCCTGATCCTGGGCGCCGGCACAGCCTTGACCATCTCCACACCGCGCCTGCAAAAGCCCGCAGCGCGCGTCGTAAAACAGATCGGCGCCTCGCGCACGGCCTACTTGTTAATCTTCCCCTCCATGCTGATGATCCTGGTATTCGCCTATGTGCCAACAGTCATGGGGTTGTATTACTCCTTCACCAATTTCAACCTGGCAGAACCTATCAAGTTCATCGGCTTCAACAACTTCGTCAAGATCGCCTCCGACCAGTTCTTCTGGACCGGCATCGGCAACATGCTGTTGATCCTGGTCACGTCGCTGATCAAGGAATTCACCGTCCCATTGCTCGTGGCCGAGTTGATCTTCTGGTTGCGCTGGTCGCGCATCAAATACTGGACGCGCGTGGCCTTTATCATCCCCAGCATCGTGCCCGGCGTGGTCGGCATCCTGCTATGGAAACAAATCTATGATCCTCAAATTGGTCTGTTGAACGAAATCCTGAAGGTCGTCGGACTGGGCTACCTGGCGCATGGTTGGCTCTCCGACGCCTCAACCGCCATCTGGGCGATCATCTTCACCGGGTTCCCCTGGGTCAGCATTTTTGCTTTCCTGATTTACTTCGGCGGTCTGCTCAACATCAATCGCGAGATATTCGACTCTGCGGCTATTGACGGCGCCAGCGCCTGGGAGCGCTTCATCAACATTGATATCAAGATGATCTCACCCCAACTCCGGTTGATTCTCTTCTTCACCTTCCTGGGTTCCGTGCAGGGCTATGGGGGTATCTGGATCATGACGCGTGGCGGCCCAGGGTCGTCCACTTACGTTCCCGGCCTGCAGATGTTCCTGCAGATATCCGCCGCCGAGTTTGGCTATGCCTCCGCAATCGGCTTTATTCTGGCACTGGTCGTGCTGATCGTCACGCTGTGGCGTTTCCGCTTCAACCAGACCCCGGATGAGGCGTAAGCGAGGAGCTTATTCATTATGTTAAAACGCGCTAACCTTACTGGCGGTCTCAGTATGCTCATTCTGGGGCTGATCCTCTTGTTCTCCTTCGTGCCGGTCATCATGATGGTGACGATGTCGCTGAAAGACAGTATCGTAATCTTCGGCGACTTCTGGGCGCCGCCCTTCCCGCCGGTGTGGAGCAATTACAACAGTGCATTAGTCGATCTAATGGGGCCGGCAATCCGCACCATCATCGTCGCCGCAGTCTCCATCATCGGCATCACCCTGTTCTCATGCGTCGCCGCCTATGCTTTCGCGCGCCTGAAGTTCTTTGGCAAGGAATTCCTGTTCTACCTGGTCATCTTCATCTTCCTGGTGCCGGGCGTATTGACGCTGACACCAAGTTTCGTGCTGGCCGACCAATTGAACATGCGCAACTCGCTCGCCGGCCTCACCATTTTCTATATCGGCGGCGGGCAGGTGTTTTCCATCTTCATCCTGCGCGCCTTCTTTCAGTCGCAGCCCGAAGAGATTTTTGAGTCGGCGCGCATCGACGGATCCAGTGAAATCCACTCGTGTTTCGCCATCGCCGTGCCCCTGGCGCGGCCAATCCTCGTGACCCTGGCGATCATGAACTTCCTGGCGATTTACAACGACTTGATCTGGCCGCTGTTGATGCTTCCCTCGCGTGATAACTGGACGATGACCATCGCGCTGCAAGCGTATCAACCGCCTAACGAGAAATTGCCGGGCCGTCCCGACCTGGGCGTAATCACGGCGGGCTACGTGTTCGCTTCGCTGCCTATCCTGCTGGTTTTTGCCTTCGGCATGAAGTACTACATCGAAGGCCTTACCTCGGGTGCGATCAAGGGCTGATGCCTTTACTTTGGCCCTAAGGAGTTAATTTAATAATGGATTCAAATTGGCACAAGGACGTTTTCTTTGGGCTGCACTTCGACCTGCACGCCGGAGAGCATGACACCGAACTCGGCGCCGAAACGACATACAAGCACATCCGCGCTGAACTGGATAAGGTCGCCCCCGACTGGGTGCAGTATGACTGCAAAGGCCATCCGGGCTACACCGGCTATCCGACCAAGGTTGGCACGCCGTCGCCGGGCATCGTGAAGGACGCGCTGAAGATCTGGAGCGAGGTGGCGCACGACATGGGCATCCCGATCGTGGTGCACTACTCCGGAACATGGGATATTGTGCAATGGAAGCTGCACCCCGATTGGTCGCGCCGCAAGGCCGACGGCAGCCTGGTCGGCGGCGAGGGCTGGAACCCGCACGCCATGGCCGCGGACTGCCCGTACGACGATCAAATTGTCATCCCGCAACTCACCGAGGTGATCGACTGGTATGACATCGACGGCTGCTGGGTGGATGGCGAGTGCTGGGCCGCCGCGCCGGACTGGAGCGCGTGGTCGACCGATTTATTCACGCAGGAAACCGGGATCACCGCTATCCCGCGCAAGCCCGCAGACGCGCACTGGGCGGAGTACATGGCTTTCAATCGGCGCCGCTTCGAGGCGCACATCCAACGCTACGCCGATGCCCTGCACGCGCGCAAACCGGCCTTCACCATCTGCTCAAACTGGGCCTACACCGCCCGCATGCCCGACGAGGTAACCGTGCCGGTCGACTATCTGAGCGGCGACTTCACATGGGCTTTCGGCCTCGATAACGCCACGCTGGAGGCCAAGTTCATGGACTCTCGCGGCCTGCCATGGGATTTGATGGCGTGGGGCTTTACCACATCAGGTTCGATGGATAAGGCTAAGTGGACGACCAAATCGGTGGCGCATCTGGCGATGGAGGGCGCGCTGGTCGCGGCTAATGGCGGCGCGTACCAGATCTATGACACGCCGGTGCGCAATGGGCGCGTGGTCGACTGGCATATGGATGTCTTCGCCGAAGTTGGCAAGTTCATGCGCGCGCGCCAGGCGATCTGCCAGGGCACGACCTCCGCGCCGCACGTGGCGCTGTTGCACAGCGAGAGCCATTTCTACGCCAACAATCACCCCGAGAATACGGTCTCGATCTACAACGAAGGCGTGCCTGTGCGCACACTGACCGGCGCGCTGGCGCTGCTGCTGGACAACCACTATCACGCCGACGTCATGAACGAGGAGACCTTATTGCGCCGGATGAACGACTATCCTGTCGTCGTCGTGGCAGAGCAGACGCACCTGCCGCAGGCGCTCAAGGATGCGCTAGTGGCGTGGGTGAAGCGTGGCGGGAAGCTGCTTCTCACCGGGAGTCACATCGCGCAAGACTATGACGGCGTGCTCGGTGTGACAGCCGAAGGCGAGCCAGGTGAAGAAGTAGTTTACGTGCCCGCGGATGGCGGCGCGGTGAACGTGAGCGGCTCATGGCAGCACGTCAAGATGGCGGGCGCCAAGTCGCTGGCGCCATTGCTGAAGACGCAGGAAGTCAAGCGCGGCGTGACCGGTTACCCAGCTGCGACGATCAAGAAAGTCGGCAAGGGCAGCATCGCGGCGATTTATGGGCCGGTGGGAACTGTGTACGGCGACTATCGCTACCCGCGCATCCGGTCGTTCGCGGGCAACGTGCTGAAAGCGCTGACGGGCACGATGCCGGTGGAAATCGACGCGCCGCCCTATGTGCAACTCACTGTGCGGCAGCGTGAGAACCAGTTGATCGTGCACCTGTTGAACACATCATCCGAGAACCCGCTCGCGCCGGTGAATCCGTATATTGAAGCAGTGCCGACGGTCGGGCCGATCACCGTGCGCGTGGAGTGCGCTGCCCGCCCGAAGGCAGTAGCACTGGCGCCCGAAAACACGGGACTGACATGGAAGTGGTCGCAAGGCGTGTTGACGGCAACGATCGAATCGCTGCACATTCATAGTGCGCTGGTGATCGATCTCAAGCCAGTGAAAAAGGCGTAGTAATCAAAACCCCTCGGGTGTGCTAATCGGTGTTGCGGTTCGTCAAGCCACACCCGAAGGGTTTTTCCGCGGTTTCAATGCGGTTAAGTAGAATTATCATCATGTCACAACAAACCACTAACTCCATCGCAACCCAACCGCGCGCCGAAATCCAGGCCATCATCGACGAGTGCCTGCCGCTGCTCAAGGCCATGGGGAAAGGGCGTGTTGCCGTTACCATCGGTGGATCGCACGGCAAACGCACCTTCGACGCGCGCTCCGACCTCGATTTTCGCGTGTTCTGCGATGAGATCGCCGGCGGCCCAATGTACTGGGAGACCGAGGACTGGAAAACCTTTTGCGGTATCGTCGATCGCCGGCGGGCGCAGGGCATCGAGATCGACTATTGCTGGGTGCGCACGATTGGTGAGATCGACGCGCAACTGGATGATTGGCTTGGCGGAAAGATCGCGCCGGTTCCAAGAGTGTGGACGCTGTGGGGTTATCACGTGCTGACGGATATCGCCAACCAGATGGTGATCGATGACCCGACCGGCATCATCGCCGCGTGGCAGGCGCGCTTGAAGCCGTATCCTCAGGTCCTGAAACAAGCCATCCTCCGCAAGCACATGGAGTCACTCAACTACTGGCGCGCGGACTATCATTATCGCAGCAAGGTGGAGCGGGGCGACGTGGTTTTCCTCGCCGGGCTGAGCGCGCGCCTGATCCACGACATGATGCAGGTGCTGTTTGCGGTCAATGAGACGTACTACGTCGGCGATGGCAACAACCTGCACTACGTTGAGGCCTTTGCGATTCAGCCCAATGCGTTCGCCGAGCGGGTCAACGCAATTCTGTGCCCAGGCCAGGCGGAGAACGCGCAGGCTGCGCTGACTGCGCAGTATCAGGCGATACTCAACCTAATCGACGACGTCGCGGTGCTGGCTGCACAGCGCGTAGCGGCCGCTACCTGAATAAATGACGTACCCGCCGACCCATGTGTCGGCCTGACGTTGCGTGGGTAAATGACGTAGGCGCCGACCCATGTGTCGGCCTGACGTTGCGTGGGTAAATGACGTAGGCGCCGACCCGCGTGTCGGCCTGACGTTGCGTGGATCAATGACGTAGCCGCCGACCCGCGTGTCGGCCTGACGTTGCGTGGGTAAATGACGTAGGCGCCGACCCATGTGTCGGCCTGGCTGCTTGCCCCACATCAGGCGACCACACGGGGTCGCCGCTACGTGAACGTATGACGTACCCGCCGACCCATGTGTCGGCCTGACGCGATGTGCGGAGTTATTTTTTGTCTACACAACCACTGGCAGCGTGATGGTAAACGTCGTGCCCTTGCCCACTTCGCTCTCAACCGTAATCGTGCCACCATGCAATTCAACCGCGTTCTTCGTGATGCTCAACCCCAACCCCGTGCCTTTGATCTGACCAACATTACCGGCGCGATGGAAGGGCTCGAACAGGTGTCGCAGGTCGTCCGCCGGGATGCCAATGCCCTGGTCACTCACCCGCAACACGATCCGTGCGTCACTCGCCGTCAGATCGATGCCCACAGTCGTCCCTGCTGATGAGTATTTGAGCGCGTTCGAGATCAGGTTGGTGATCGCTTCCTTCATCAGCTTCGCATCAACCGACGCGTAGAGGGGCGCGGCGTTGCTCGTATAGGTCAGTGTGTGCGCCAAAGTGAGATTCTGCTGGAAGCGATCCACAATCTCACTGCATTCCGCATCCAGATCGAGCGTGACCGCATTGAGCACAAAACCCGCTGATTGTGCGCGCGTCAATTTCAGCACTTCATCGATCAAGCCTTGCATGTGATTACACTCGCTGATGATCTGCCGCAGGCGTATGTCGATCTTGGCATCGTCCATTTTGCTGCGATAGGCGCGCAGCATATCCGCCGTAAACATAATGGTCGTAAGCGGGGTGCGAAATTCGTGTGACGCAAAACTGACAAAGCGCGTTTTCAACTCGATCAGTTCAAGCAGCTTGCGGTTCGATTCCCGCAGTAGCGCCTCAGCCTGTTTGCGCGCGCCGATATCGCGCATAGAGGCATAAAACCCAGGCTTGCCTGACACCGTCACGGCATGAATATTAACTTCCAAATCGATCGGATCACCAGTTTTGGTGTGCAGCACGATCTCATAGGGCGGCACTGATTGTCCTTTCAGAAGTGAATCTCGCGCGCCGATTGAAACGCGCTCATATTGGTCAGCCCTGATAATGCCCACATCCAGGGGATGCCGGCCGATCAACTCCGCGCGCGTGTAGCCGAACATGCTTTCATAGGCATTGTTCACATCGCGCAGTTCGAAGTTGGTATCATAGAGCACGGTCGGATCGGGCGCCGCATCAAACAGGAGGGACAGGTGTTCCTCCATGTATTTCCGATCGGTGATGTCACGATTGCTCTCGCGCCGGCCCAGCCACTCCCCATCGGTTGCGTATACGGGTGTGCACAAATGGTTGATCCAGCGCGTCTCGCCGCCTGATGTGAGGATTCGAAAATCAACTGCCAGGTGTTGATCCCGGGCTTCGCGCAGGGTTGCGTGATAATGCTCGCTCAGTCTCGCCTGGTCGTCCGGGTGTGTGATGCGCAACATAAGAGTTGAATCAGCCATAAACTCGGCGTTCGAGTGTCCGCTAATGCGTTCGCACGAAGGCGAAACGTACCGATACTCGCCATCCGGCCCGCGCCACGTTTCCCAGTCATACGTAAAGTCCGCAACTGTGCGAAACCTTTCTTCACTCACGCGCAACACATCCTCCACCCGCTTGCGCGCGCTAATGTCGATGTGGGTGCCGAACATCAGCAGCGGCTCACCCTCGGTTGTCGTGGTTATGAGGCGGCCGCGAACGTGCACCCATACCCAGTGGCCATCCTTGTGCTTCATGCGAACTTCGCAGTCGTAGTAGGGTAATTCATTCGCAAAATAGCGCTGCAACAGTTCGTTAGATAGTTTCAGGTCATCGGGATGGGTATACGCTTCCCAAGTCTTATTGCTGACGGGCGCCAACTCATCCAGCGTATAGCCAATAATCTGCGCCCATGCATCGTTAAAAACCGTTTCCCCCGTCTGGACATTCCATTCCCACACGCCGAGCGGCGCCATTCCCGTGATACTCGCCAACCGCAGGCGCGATTCCTGCGCCGCTTGTTCCGCCAGCTTGCGCTCGGTGATGTCAATCATGGTCACGCGGCACTCCCGTCCACTAACCGATACGCTGCCTTCCAGCCGCACAAACAGGCAATTGCTTTTTTCTCCCCTCTCCGCCTGATTCAGCGCCACCTCACAGGCCTGCTTCGTATGGGTGGCGAATACCTGCGCGACGAAGGCGTTCAGCACGGCCAGATCGGCAACGGCAACGTAAAAGCCCAGACGCCACCCGACCAGATCGGCGCGATGGACTTCGAGCATATTCGCCCCGGTCAGGTTGGCCTGTAAGATGACGCCAAGATGATCCAGCAACAGATATCCGACCGGCGCGAAGTCGTACACTTCGCTGTATCTCTGTAGTGAGGTTTCAAGCTCCGCCCGCGTCCGTTGGAGTTCTTCATTCTGCATCTCCAACTCGATCTGGTGCACCTGCAACTCATGAATGAGACGTTGCGCATCGACCTCAGTCAATGCGGTGGAAGTAGATGGGCGCGACGCCAATTGTTCTTCTGCCAGGTGGCGTAGCTCTGCTGTCTGTGTGAGCGCGTTTTTACCCATCTCGCCCCCTCCCACGGGGGGGGGGGGGGGTAACCCCTTAGTCTGCGCAAGAGTGTTATTTGTCATGATTTCGGGCCAATTAGCTGTATGATACTGCTAAATGCGCCAAAGAGACATTGACAGCAACTCTTCCACGCCATTTGCTCAGCTGCACCGCCGGGCGGAAGAACTATTGGCGTCGCGCACCCGCTATTCAAGCAACCCTGCGCAACATCACCGAGCACAATCGCCTCAAGGCAGAATTGCAGATACTGGCAACTACCGATGTGCTCACCGGGATAGTCAACCGGCGTCAATTTCTCGCGCTGGCGTCCAGAGAACTAAAACGCGCCGCGCGCCTGCATCATCCGCTGGCGCTTGCGATGCTCGATATGGATGGTCTTAAGCACATCAACGATACGCACGGGCATGCGGCGGGTGATCAGGTGCTGGTTGCCTTTACAGACACCTGCAGGAAGAACATCCGCGAAATTGATGTGTTTGCGCGGGTTGGAGGCGACGAGTTCGTGGTGCTGTTGCCGGAAACAGAGCGCGAGGAAGCCTATAAAGCGGTGGAACGTGTCCAGCTTGCTTTGGCGGCGCAACCGGTTTACCTTGGCGGTCAGCCGGTAATAGTCACGTTCAGCGCGGGAATAACCAGCATGACGGATATGGTCGAATCGCTGGACGAGCTACTTGCGCGCGCCGACAGCGCTCTATACCGCGCAAAAGCCGCCGGGCGCAATCGCGTCGCGTTGTAGGGATCGGGCATCTTCTCGGCTATTACGAACGATTTGAAGACAATACCGTTGTGACACCGGATCATCCGGACAAGAAGAGTGCAA
>CAIXPS010000005.1 GCA_903921365.1 uncultured bacterium
CGTATGCCCATTCGTGGATGCCTGAACCGCAAGCACCTCCATCACACCCTTGACCTGGGATTGCAGATGTTTGATTGCCTCAAGGGCGAACAGGCGGATGTCTGTGGCGATTTGATCATTGCGGCTGCGCCCAGTGTGCAGTTTCCCAGCGGTATCGCCGATCAACTCGCGCAGGCGTCGCTCTACTGCGGTATGAATATCCTCGTCATCGGGTTTTACATCGAACGTGCCATTGGCAAACTCCGCCAGGACAGCCTGTAACCCAGTCTCAATCTGACTTGCTTCAGCTGGCGTGATGATCCCCGCTTTGACAATCGCGTGGGCGTAGGCAATGCTGCCCGTGATGTCCTCGCGCCACAGGCGCACGTCAAACGGCATCGAGTTGTTGAGCACCGCCATGATCGCGTCCATTGAACCGCTGAAGCGTCCGCCCCACAATCTAGTCATAGTGTTAACCCCTTTTGTTGCATGTCATGCGAGCGCCGGCGTTTCACCGCTCGCTCAGTGGTCTTTTACGGAAATCTGGCGCGCTGTTCTCGACAACTGTGGATAGCGCAGTATCCTGCATGCGCGAGGCAACGCGCGGGTCGAAGGCGTCGAGCGCGCAGTTTGTCACGATCATGGTTGGCAGCCGGTTGCGGTACCGAAAATCGAGCAGTTCGAAGAGCACGCTATCCGACCAATCGCTGCGACCCTCCGCGCCGAGGTCGTCGAGGATGAGCACCGGCGCAGTCTTAAAGGTCTGCATGCGTCCTGTGTAGCTCTCCTGCTCCGTGTTGGCCTGTAAGTCCATCGCCTGACGCAGTGCGGCCAGGAGATCCGGCATCGTGATAAAGAGCGCCGCCGTGCCGGCCGCGATCAGGTGGTTGGCGACCGCCGCGCACAAGTGCGACTTGCCATTGCCTCTTTCGCCCACCATGACCAGCCAACGCGCGTCGGGGTGAGAAGAAAACTCCTCGGCCGCCTCCAGACAGTCGGTGAGGGTTTCGTCCTCCTTGCCCTGGAATGTTGTCTTGAAGTTGAAGAAGGTCTGTTTTACAGCCGCTCCCATGCGCGACGAATAGGCATCGACGGCTTTGATCTTCCACTTCTGCGCCACGCCGCACTGCGGGCACGGCTTGAGATTTCCCTCTGCATCGAGCACGTAACGGCGGTTGCTGCAATAGTCGCAGTCGGGCCCGCCGTCAATCGGAGCAATATGCGCGTCAGGACTGCTCAGGGACTCCGTTACTGGAGGGGTCGTCTTGCTGGCCTGAAGTCGCGCGGCGTTTGGCGCGTTCCGCAATACGCTGGCGAGCGCGCTCTCGAGCGGCTTCGCGCTCGACTTCGGTGCTGTCCTCGATCTGGGGTCTGCGGCTGACGCCCTTTTGCCTGGTGGTCGTCCCTTGCTTTCGTCTACCATCTTTGCCCTCGCCCGCACTGATTCCCTGCGGGTTGCTAATGACTGTCTTTAAGTAATTCCAGTTTAACGCATTTGCAGTTGCAGCCTTGTTAAACGCTGCTTCCCAACGCGCCTGATCCGTGACCTGCTGCGCCAATGCGTTGATCTCGCCCGCGACGTATTGATCAAGCACGCCTCGGCTGATGCGGCGTTTGTATTCGGTGAAGGCAAAACGGGCCAGGTCATTTACCGGCAGCGGTTCGAACAAAGCCGGCGACGGATTGGACAACAGTTTACTGACGTATTCCCAGTTGCGTTTGTTTTGAGCGGCGGCGTATTGGAAGACCGCGCGCCAGACAGCGATATCCTTGATTTCGACTGAAAGCGTTGCAATATCCTGCCCAATGCGCGACGTGGGCAACAGGCCGAAGTGCGTCTCGTATAACTGGATCAATTCGCGCACCCACAGGTCCGGCACAGCATACGACCTGGCCAATTCCATCTCTGCCTCTTCTCGCTCGCTGAGCATCGGGATCAGGTCATCGATGGCGTCATCTCTGGAAGAGAGTAACTGGCGCATCATGTTGATGGTTGCTGTTGCGCCGAACATGTCGACCGCCGCCTGTAGTAGATAGTAGGCGTGTCCGTTTGGCAGACGCTGCGTCAGTTCGCGATGGGCGACTGCGACATCAGCGAGCGGCGCACTGCGCGCGACGATGGACTGGTAATAGGCTGATGGCTCAGCGGGTGGTTCCTCTGCGACATGCTGAGCGCACACTTGCAGTGTTCGCGCCGGGGTTCCCTTCGGGCGCGGAACTGCCAGAACTTCGCGCACTTTGCGCGCGATCTCATCACGGGTATAACCGCGCGCCAACCATTCTTCCACGAGCGCTTCGTCGCTGGCGGAGGCGGGGTAGGCCTCGATCATTTCAAGGCGCTCAATCTCACGACTGATGGCCGAGAGTGTCTCGGCAGTCGGATGCGCGGTTGACGCGGGTGTTGCATCGCCACGATGCTGGTCAGCCAGTTCGATGGCGTCTACGGCGCGACAGCCCGCCGGTGTATTCAGGAAATAGCGCGGCTCGTCGAGTGATGGCGCAGCGCTGTAGATGAGCGTGCCGCGCATGACGGCGCGCTTGAGCGCGGATTCCAACGCAATCTGCGGCGCAAAGCCAAGACCTTGGCGCAGCGCCGGCAGTTGTCCAAGTTCGCGCTGGGTGGTGGACGCGCTCTCCGAGTTCTTGAGTTCCAGGAGGCGCATCGCGACCAGGCTCACTTTCAGTTCGGCCAGGTCGTCGATCTGCGCGAGGGTGTGTTGTATAAATTCGTCGAGCATATCAGAGCTGTATTTTCTCTTTCGACAGATTCTTAAAAGAAGTCAGGTGCTTGTCGAAGAACAGGTTTACCTTGCCGGTCGGCCCGTTGCGGTTCTTTGCAACGCTGATCTCAGCGATGTTCTTGAACTCGGTGTCGGGATTGTAGATTTCATCGCGGTAGATAAACGTCACGATATCGGAGTCCTGCTCGATGCTGCCGGATTCGCGCAAGTCGCTGAGCATGGGGCGCTTATCACTGCGCTGTTCCACTGTGCGCGAGAGCTGGCTGCCTGCGATCAGGGGAACCTTGAGTTCGCGCGCAATCCCCTTCAGCGCGCGTGAGATGTAAGAAATCTCCTGCACGCGGTTATCCGAACGGCTGCCGTTTTCGCCCTGCATCAGTTGCAGGTAGTCGACAATGATCAAATCCAACCCGTATTCCTGGTAGATGCGGCGCGACTTCACGCGCAAGTCGAGTGGTGAGAGCGACGGCGTGTCATCCAGGAAGATGTACAGGTCGGCCATTTGCATGCAGACCTTTGTTAAAGCGCCCCACTCATCATCGCGCAGATCGCCGACGCGCAAGCGCTGCGAATCTATGGCGGTCTCAGAGGCGACGAAGCGCTGGACGAGTTGCTCATTGCTCATTTCCAGCGTAAAGATCGCGACGCGCTGGCGGTGTCTGAAGGCGGCGTGATAACCGATGTTGTTCATCAGCGACGTTTTGCCAACGCCCGGGCGCGCCGCGATGATGATGAGGTCGCCTTTCTGCAGTCCTCCGGTGAGCTTGTCGAGATCGGGGTAACCTGTTGGGATACCCAGAGGTTCGTCCTTGTGCTCGTGCAGATACTCTATGCGCTCGAAGAACTCATCCACGACCTTGCGGATGGGAGCCATTTGACCGCTGGAGCGTTGGTCTGATACGCCAAAGATCGTTGCCTCGCTCTTTTGGATGACCTGCTCGATCGTGACCGTCTGGTCATACGCAAGCTTGGCCACATCGCTTGCCGCGTTGAGCATGCGGCGGCGCAAAGCAAAATCTTCAACAATGTGCCCATAAGCTTCAATGTTGAGCGCTGTTGGCACGCTGGCTGTCAGTTGAGCGAGGTAACTCTCGCCGCCGATTTCATCGAGCAGGTTATTGCGCGCCAACTCAGCGGAGATCGTCAGCATGTCGGCTTTTTCACCCAGGGCGAGCAATGCCTGATAGATCCAGCCGTTCTTTACAACGTAGAAATCGTTTGCTTTAAGGAACGCGGCAATGCGCGGCGCGGCGATCGGGTCAATTAATAGTGAACCCAGAACAGCCTCTTCGGCTTCTGCGCTATGGGGAGGAAGTACGTCTGCCATTGATCGATTAATGATCGTTTAATACTGGTTAAGATTTGCGACTGACGACTGCAATATCCTATGGGTACAGGCGCAATAGGATTATACAATCCGGTGTGAGTTCAAACGTAGACACGAGAGGATTAACCAATATGCCCGATGCGGCGACGCGAGAGACGGTGAAGATCAGTCAACAGACAGACGGCCACGCCATGGGGCGTGTGGGGCGTGTGCCGTCAGGCATGCCAGGCATGCCACACATACCCGTTATGCCGGTCATATTGATCTTTGCAGCGTTTGCGCTCCGAATTGCTTTCCTCAATGGCGAGAGTTTGTGGCGCGATGAGGTCGACGTCATCCGCATGGCGTCTGCGCCAATCGCGGATCTGCTCGGAAACCTGTCGCGCAACGGATTAAACGGCCCGCTCTATCTGTTGCTCATGCGCGCCTGGTTATGGCTTGCCGGCGCGAACGACTTCAGTCTGCGTTTCTTTTCGCTGATCTTTGGCGTGATCGAGACTGCATTGATCTATACATTGAGCAAGCGTCTGATCAACCGGCAGACCGCGATTGTTGCGCTGTGGCTGGCGGTGATATCACCTGTCTTGATCTGGTATAGCGGCGAGGGCAAAATGTATTCGTTGCAGCCCATGCTGTTGGTGCTGGCGATCTATGCGCTCAGAAAGGCAATCGATGGAAAGGGCGCGCGGTGGTGGGTCGTTTTCGTCGCCGCAGTCAGTCTGGCCTATTACGTGCACCTGTTATCGCCTTTGTTTATGAGTGTGGCGGTGATATTCTGTTTTGTCTGGTATTCGCGCGCCAGAATTCACTGGCGCGGGGCGCTGATCGCGTTCGGCGCGTGTACGTTGCCCTATATCCCACTGGCTATATGGCAGTTGCCAACGCTGATCGCTGGCAGCGCGACAGGACATGACTTTTACACGCTGGATGTCATGATGGTGAAGTTGCTCTACAACTGGTCAGTGGGCGTGAGCGACACTTTTCTGCCCAACATCCCCGCGTCTTTCCCGCTCCTTGGAATACTCACGAGCGCTGGCATCGCGCTGATTGGTTTTTTCGGCGCTATCATCCGCCGAAGGGCAGTCCAAGCGCCAGCGCAGGCGCAACCAACACCCGAATTAAGCGAGAGACAAACAGCGATTGGTTTACTGGGCTGGGCGCTTGTGCCAGCGGTGCTGACGCAACTTATCTCGACGCGCGCCCCGGTGTTTGAACCGCGTTACCTCCTATGGTGTGCGCCTGCGCTGATTATTCTGGTCGCTCGAGGCATTGCTGGTTTACGCCGCGCCTTGCCAATGGTGACGGTGGTGTTGTTCACGATGGTCAGCGGCATCAGCCTGATTGGTTTCGCCTCGCAGGTGGTCTATCCCATCCGTCCTGATGTTCGCGCGATGTCGCAATATGTGGCATCAGCCATGGAGCCAGGCGACCTGTTTGTGTTCCAGATTCCATATACCAGATACGCGTTCGAATACTATCTGCCGTTCTTCAAGCCACTGGCCCCGCTCGAGGGCGGGCCGCTTGCCCCCGACGGATTGCGGACGATCGATGGTTTGCGCGATCGATTGATCGAAGCCCCGTTTACCAATGGCGGCGCGACGCCGGATGACGTCACAGCAGCGCTGAAACCGTTGACCGAGCGCGCCCCGCATATCTGGCTGATCGAGTCTGAATCAACGATGTGGGATGGGCGTGGAATGGTGCGCGCCTGGTTCGATACACATATGACCGTTGCATCGCGCAGGGAGTTGCATGGAGTTGTTGCGACGCAATACCAATTACCTTCCCAATAGGGATGCAATGCAATAAAACAAGGCCTTTTACAAGGCTTTTTCTCGGCGGTTATTGCTGCCGCGCAGATAGTTCAAACGCTTTGCGACGTATAATTAAGTGAAATAAAAACCTCGGAAAGCGCCGGTTCCGACGCGTATCGCGCGCTGGAATCAAAGCCAATGACGGAGTAACCCTTAAGTGAGTGAGAATCCTGGTGGGATTGTGTCTGATGGGAATGACGAGCAGAATGCCGTTCCCAACGGTCACATCAATGAAACTGAATCTGAGTCGAGCAGTGAATCAAACCGCGCCGCTGGTGAGTCCGCGCCCCAGGTAGAGTCGCCGTTTGGCCGGATACGCGACGTCGATATCGACCACGAGATGCGGGGCGCATACCTTGATTATGCGATGAGCGTTATCGTGGCGCGCGCATTGCCCGACGCCCGCGACGGTCTCAAACCCGTCCAGCGGCGCATCCTGTTCGTGATGCATGACACGGGTGTGCGCTCGAACACCCCATATCGCAAGTCAGCGCGCATTGTCGGTGATGTGCTGGGTAAATATCACCCGCATGGCGACTCATCCGTCTATGAAGCTATGGCGCGCCTGGCGCAGGATTTCTCGATCCGATATATGCTTGTGGACGGGCAGGGAAACTTCGGCAGCGTCGACGGCGATCCACCTGCTGCGATGCGTTACACCGAAGCGCGTCTCTCGCAGGTGTCTGAGGAATTGCTTTCTGATCTCGAAAAAGACACTGTTGACTGGACCGACAACTTCGACGGCACGCTGCAGGAGCCAGCCGTGTTGCCCGCTGGATTGCCGAACCTGCTGCTGAATGGATCCACAGGTATTGCAGTGGGCATGGCGACCAATATTCCACCGCACAACCTCACCGAGTTGTGCGGCGCCGCTGCCTACCTGATTGATCACTGGGAAACCGTCGAGGATGTCTCGCTGGATGATTTGATGGCGTTTGTGCCAGGGCCGGATTTCCCGACCGGCGGACTGATCATCGGGCGTGAGGGCATACTGCAGTCGTACGCCACCGGTCGCGGGCGCCTCGTGATGCGCGGTGTGGCAGGCATCGAGGAGATGCGCGGCGGGCGATACATGATCATCATCACTGAGTTGCCATACCAGGTGAACAAGGCGATGCTCGTCGAGCGCATCGCTGAATTGGCGCGTGATGGGCGCATCGATGAGATAAGCGATTTGCGCGACGAGAGCGACCGGCGCGGCATGCGTGTGGTGATCGAATTGCGTCGCGGGGCGCAGCCAAACCGTGTGCTGAACCGCCTGTATAAATATACCGCGTTGCAATCCACGTTTGGGGCTCAGATTCTGGCGCTGGTCGACGGCCAGCCCCGCCTGTTGGGACTGAAGCGCGCTCTGACAATCTTCATCGAGCATCGGCGCGAGATTATCCGCAGGCGCTCGGAATTTGATTTGGCGCGCACGCGCGCGCGCGCTCATATCCTTGAGGGACTGCGCATCGCCCTCGACTTCATGGATGAAGTCATACGCGTGATACGCGCGTCGCAGAGCACCGAAGACGCCCGCAACCAGTTGGTCGCGCGTTTCAACCTCAGCGTGCTTCAGGCACAGGCCATTCTCGATCTGCAATTGCGTCGCCTGGCAGCCTTGGAGCGCCAGAAGATCGAGGATGAATATAACGAGTGTCTGAAAACCATCGCTTACCTTGAAGACCTGATCGCCAGTCCGCTGAAGATCCTCGCGATCGTCAAAGCCGATATGCTGAAACTGGCCGACAAGTATGGGGACGAGCGACGGACGCGCATCATGCTGGATGCGCGCGAGAGCTTCGAAGATGAGGAATTAATCGCTGATAAGAGCGTGCTCATTTCGTTGACTCAGAAGGGTTACATCAAACAGACGCCCAGCGACGCGTATCGGGCTCAGGCCAGGGGCGGGCGCGGCGTAAACGGAATGCAGACCACTGGCGAAGACGAAGTGATCTTCCTGCTGTCAGCGCGGTCGCACGATACGGTGTTGTTTTTCAGCAATAAGGGCAAGGTATACGCCCTGAAGGCTTACCAGATTCCTGAAGCCGATCGCGCGAGCAAGGGGACGTTTGTGAGCAATCTCATTTCTATCGGGGATGGAGAACGCATCACGGCGGCGTTGCCGATCTCAAAAGAGATGATGGTGATTGCAGCTGCCAGCGAAGATGAGGCGCCGTCAGATGAAGCCGAGATTGTCGAAGATGACATTGGCCTGGTCGCCGAGGAAGGCGAAGGCGAATCTCAGGTTTCTGAAACCCCTGAGCCTGTCATGGAGACGGTCACCGCCACCAGCCCGACCACTCCGACAGTCGCCATGTGCACACTGAAAGGCCGCATCAAGCGTGTGGCGTTAAGCGCATTTGTCAGCATCCGCAGCAGCGGGCTGATCTGTATGTCCCTCAACGAAGGCGATCAGTTGAACTATGTGCGTTTGACCCCTGGTAATGGCGAGTTGATCCTGGTAACGGCGCAGGGACAGGCGCTCCGGTTTAACGAAGCGCTGGTTCGCTGCATGGGACGCACTGCATCTGGCGTGCGCGCGATGCGATTGAAACGCGATGGCGACTATATTGCAGGCATGGAAAGCGTAGAAAGAGATGGCGCGTTGCTGATTGTTACGGAGCGCGGATATGGCAAGTGCACGCACATGGAAGAATACCCGCCGAAAGGTCGCGGCGGCAGCGGTGTGCGCACGATGAGTGGTTCACTGGACACCACAGGGTTATTGATGGCCGCCCGGATTGTGCAGCCTACCGACCAGATTACGATCATCAGCGCAAACGGCGTAGCGTTGCGCCAGAAGGTCAGTGAGATAAGGCAGAGCGGACGTTCGACCAGAGGGACGCGGCTTATAAATCTCCGCGACGGTGACAGCGTCGCCGGCGTGGCCCGTCTCGCGGACGTGGCGCAAACAGAGCCATCAAACGCGCCGGCTTGATTATCAAGTCGGCGAGACTACACCTTATCTCTAAAGGATTCAGAGCAATGGCAAACCCACGCGCGTCCACGCAATTACTGGCAATGTTGCCCGATCTCGATTCGATGCGGATCGCGGAGACGCTGGTCGCTTTTGCGAATAGCGACGGCGGCACGGTGGTGCTTGGCTTTGATGAGCGCGGGAAGGAGACGATGCACGCCGAACCCGAAGACGTGGAGAACGTTTTGCGGATGGCCGTGGAGCAATGCCGTCCGCCAGTGCGCGCATTTCTCGATGAGGCGGATAGCAGCACGGGCGGCCCTGCGCTGGTGATCCGCGTCCCGAGAAGCACTGAACTGCATACACTTGCGGATGGACGCATGTTGGTGCGCGTTGGCGGGGAGAACCGGCCGTTGCGCGGCGATGAGATACGCCACCTGGCTACGAGTAAAGCCACAGAGGATTATGAAACGGAGGCTATGCCAGGCGCGTCGCTGGATGATCTCGATCCAGCCATCATCACGGAATATGTCGCTAAACGCGAGGAAAGAACTCGCCGCAAGGTAATCACGGATCGGCAACACATGCTTCGCGAGATGGGGGCGCTGGATAGCCATGGGCAGCCGACGGTCGCGGGTGTCTTGTTGTTCGGGCGCAACCCGCAGGCGTTCATGCCGCAGAGCGGGGTGGTCTTTGTGAAGTTCCCCGGCACGGAACCCCGCGCCGATGGCGGCGCATTTGGCTATGGCCGGCGTGAAGAGATTAACGGCCCGCTGGCGCGCGTGATCGAGACTTCATGGCGGGTCGTGCTGGAGGAGATGCGCGTCGGAGCGGTCGTGACAGGCCTGGAGCGCCAGGAAGTGCTCGAATATCCTGAATACGCCGTGCGCGAAGCGCTGGTGAATGCCGTTTGCCATCGTGACTATCGCACACGCGGTCGCCGCATCGAGATTCGCAAGTTCTCTGACCGCATGGAGATCGTTTCACCCGGCGGGCTGGCGGGATACATCACACTCGACAACATCATTGAGGAACACTTCTCGCGCAACCCCAGACTGGTGCAAGGGCTGTTTCAGTGGGGTTACATCGAAGAGCTGGGTCTTGGAATCGATCGCATGATCGAGGAAATGACCGCCTATGGACATCCACCGCCGAAGTTTAACGCCACTACTTATAGTTTCTCTGTCGTTCTGTCAAACCAGCGCGATCGCCGGGGACACTTCTCAGTCTCACAACCGATCACTACACCAGAGGGATTGACTGTCAATGAACGGCAGGCGCGCTCATTGCAGCATATCCGTGACCACGGGCGGATCACCAATCGCGATTATCAGAACCTGTGTCCCGACGTCACCCCGGAGACGTTGCGCACCGACCTGGTCGATATGGTTGAAAAAGGCATTCTCATGCGCATTGGCGAAAAGAAGGGCACGTACTACATCCTCAAATAGCGCATACTTCATACTTTCCTATTCCTTTGTTGTTGATGTGAGTGAAAGCAGCGCGCTGCCGGCGTCGCGCAGCTCCTGCGCCGGCAGGTTGCGCAACAGCAACGCCGTTCGGAGATACGGAAGCGAGTCAGGATGCGTCACAAGGTCGCGGATATCAGCGGGCAGATTGGCGAAATCCTGCATCTGCATGTTGCGTTGCTGTGCTTCGCCCAGTGTGCCAAAGCCAATGTCGAGCAATGACTCGACGGTGATCTCGTGGCGCGCACACAGCATCGCTAGCACAGTGATCGGAATCGGTCGCCTGCCAAGTTCGTAGTTCTTCAAACTGGCGGGCGATAGACCGACTGCTTCGGCTGTCGTCTTCAGTTTCTCATGTCGATTCAGGCGCGCCTGGCGCAGGCGCGTGCCGATGATTAACGCGCGCACGCGCGCGGTTTCTGCGAGGTTGAGGTCCCTGTGCGCGTGGGTCATTCTCCCGGCGGCAGTTTCATCGAGGAGGTTTTGCACGGGGATGCTTAGAAAGTGCGCCAGTAACTCAAGGTCTACCAGGCTGGGTTCCAGCATGCCCTCCTCGTATTTGGCGAGTCTGGCGCTGGATACTCCCAGACAGGCGGCGCATTCGCGCTGAGTGCGTCCCGCGTTCTCGCGCGCGAGGCGCATCAGCACCCCGATTGACATGCGTTGTTGGATGTTGTCTTCAGGCATTTTCTTTGAATTACCCCGGTTGTCTGCGTGCGTGTAAGATTGTAACAGTCTCAAAGAGATTTAGAGCAATGATGCGGATTGCATTGAACGCCTGGTTTTATGATCAGCCCAACACGGGGAGCGGCCAATACGCGCGCAACCTGGTTGACGCTTTGCGCGAGGTATCGAGCGCGATTGATATTCGTCTCGTCACGCCGCGCGCGCGCAGCGACATCAGTAAGGTGTGGTTCGAGCAGGTCGAGTTCCCGCGCGCTGCTGCGAAGATGGGCGCGGACATCGCTTTTGTGCCGTACTGGGCGCCGCCGTTCGAGTGTTGCGCGCCGGTGGCTGTCACCGTCCATGATGTCATTCCGCTGGCGCTGCCCGAATATCGCGGCGGCGCGCTACAGCGCTTGTATACGTCACTGGTGCGGTCATCCAGCGCGAGCGCCACAGCGATACTGACCGATTCTGAGCACAGTCGCAACGATATATTGCGCCTGCTGCCTGTGAATGAGTCCACGGTAACCAGTGTGCCGCTGGCGGTCGAACCGCGTTACACGCCGGCGATTCCATCCGAAGAGATGGAGCGCGTGCGCGAGCGTTACGATCTCCCCGATACCTACATTTTCTACCTGGGCAGTTTTGACCGTCGTAAGAATATCGAAACCCTTCTGCAGGCCTATGGCTGGTGTGTCGATACGATCGGCGAGGAGTTCCCGTTACTGATTACAGGGGACGCCGACACGCCCGTGTATTCACGCGAAGGGCGGGCGATGACCCTGGGGAAAATGCTGGAGGAAATGCAGTTTGCTGGCAATGAAGTGCGACTGATTGGTCGCGTGCCTGAGGAGGACAAGCCTGCCCTGTATGCGCTCGCGCGCTGCTTCCTCTTTACATCCATTTATGAGGGATTTGGGTTGCCGGTGCTCGAAGCTATGGCATGCGGGACGCCGGTCGTGGCGGGCAATGCATCGAGTATCCCGGAAGTGGTTGGCAACGCAGCCATGCTGACTGAGCCTAATGACGCCCGGCGCATGGCTGGCGCGCTGATAGCCATTTGCACTGAGGATACGCTGTACGATCGACTGCGCCAGCGTGGACTGCTGCGGGCTGCACAATTCACCTGGCAACGCACTGCTCTCGAAACGCTGGCGGTCTTTAACCGCATGATTTCTCTGAATCCCTTTGAGATGGCAGGCCGTTAAGGCGACGCAAAGCGGATGAACCGTGTATGAGATCAGAGAGTAAACGAATTCAGCCCCACAGGGATTCTGCACTATGGATCAATATCGCGCTTCAGATGCTGCTGTGCATCGGCGCGGTTCTTCTTTATACATCGACGCTGAATCGCGATGTTCAGCCCGCTGATAGCGGGGAGTTTCAGATTGCGGCGTATACGCTGGGCATCCCGCACCCGCCGGGTTATCCGCTGTTCACTATGCTGGGCTGGTTGTTCGCGCAGATTCCGATTGGATCGCCCTATGCGCGCATCTCATTCCTGTCTGTCATCGCATCGTCTGCCACTTTGCTGCTGGTCAGCTTGACGGTGCAGATCCTCACCGCGGATGTGGGCGCTGGTGATCCCCAAGGGATTCAGGGCAATGATAAGGGAAGCCTGAAGCTGGCGGCAGGGTTGGGCATTCCTTTTGGGTTGGTCGCAGCCGTTGCGCTGGGCACAAGCACGACCTTCTGGGCGCAGGCGACGACGACGAATATCCGCAGCTTGACAGCGTTCTTCACCGCACTGATGATCTTCGCGCTTGCATTGGTGTATACCCGTGGCGCCCATCGTGGGGCGTCGAGGCCAACAGTGCGAGCGCTATGCCTGTTTGCCTGTGCGCTAGGTCTCGGAGTGGGGCATCACGTCTCGCTTGTGTTCGTTGGCGCGATTATGAGCGCGCTCGTGGTGATCATCATTATTCGTCGCAAATTACCGCTTCGAACACTTGCCCCGGCGGGCCTGTGCCTGATTGCGACACAAGTGGTGTGGTTATATCTACCGTTGCGCGATGCCGCCGGGGCCCGGTTTGCCCCTGGCAACCTCACGACGCTCGATGGTCTTTTGTTTCACATCTTCGCGCGCGGTTTCGCCGGCGACATGCTGGCATTCGCCGCGCCGGAATATCTGTTTGACCGCCTGGCGATCCTCCCGGCGTTGTTCCAGTTCGAGTTCAGCCCGCCAATCCTGGCATTGATGGCGCTGGGCACGTTCGCATTGCTGGCGCGGCGCCGCAGTTTTGACATCACACTTGTCGCGGCGTTTATAGTGCATACGTTTATCACGATCACTTATCGCGCTCCGCAGACGGTTGAATACGCGATGCCCTCGTGGGTGATTCTATGCGTTCTGCTCGGGCGTGGCGGCGTCGCCCTGTATGCCGTCATCTGCCGGCTGGTCATTGCTCTCCCAAAGGGATTTAGAGCAATTCCGGGGACACTCTTGTTGTTGTGCGGCGTCTTTCTCATTCGCGACGCATGGGAACGATATCCCAGTTTTGTGGCGTTGAGTGCTGATACAAGCACACGCGCATCTGCATCTGGTGCGCTCGCGGCAGTTCCACCAGGCGCGGTGATCATGGCGCAATGGCATCAGGCCACGCCGATGTGGGCTTTACAGGACATTGAGGCGGTGCGTCGCGACGTGCAAGTGGAATATGTCTATCCACGCGGGGCGCAACCTTATGCTGACACTTTTGCCGATCAGGCCGTTGCCGCTTTGGCGCATGGGCCAACGTACGCGACGAGTTTTTATGCAGCCGAATATACTGCACGGGGACTAGGGGCGTTCCCCATGCTGCAACCAGGGCTCTGGGAATTACGGCTGCCGCGTGATATCCAGCCAGGCGCCACTGGCACGCCTGGAATGCAAGGGATGCGTCTCTTTGACAACCGGATCGAAGCGGCGGGACTGACGCTGTTGTCGCAGGATGTGTCAGTGGGTCAAGCACTGGACATCAACGTCGCCTGGCGGGCTCGTGAGCCTGCAAAGGCAAATGAAGCGCTCACGGTGCGCATCATGCGCAGCGACGGGCGTCTGGCGGCGAATGCAGATATACAGCTCGATCCACAAGGGGAGGTTGATGTCTGGCAGTCGAGGCAGGTGCGGCTGGGTATTCCGCTCGATCTGACGCCAGGTATGTATGAGGTGCTTGTTGGCGCCTATCGGACGGAATTAGGCAAGTTTGTGACGCTTGCCGCGACGGATATTGCTTTCCCAAAGGGATTCATTGCTTTGAATCCCTTTGGGAAAGCAACTAATCTCGTTGCGGTGGTTCATATCTCACCGGCTGCACAACCCCCGCTGACCCAACACCCGCTGGCACAACCATTTCCTGCTGGCGCAGTGCTGGTGGGCGTGGACTATGACACCGGCATCCCCGGTAAATGGCGGATGATGACGCACTGGCAACTACCGTCGCGACCACTTACGATCAGTATCCAGAGCGCAGATGGCGAATTGCTAAGCCCGCCACAGGGGTTGCCCGCCACCGAAGGAAAGCCGGGGTACTTCACGCTGATCCACGATATCGCGCCTGCGGTGGGGTTGCGCGTGGTCAGCAGTGCTCTCCCCAAGGGATTCAAAGCAATGAATCCCTTGGGGAGCGATCCACAGCAAACCTTCGCCATACCAGATGGGACAGCCACGGAGCGGTACATCGCGTTTGTAGACCAGATGGTATTAACGGCGGTGTCGACTCATCGCGAGGGCAGCCAGTTGAAAGTGGACATGATCTGGATCGCCGCGAAACCATTGACCACGGATTACATCGTGTCGGCGCGTGTCAGCGGCGACGGCTATAGCGGCGCCCACGATGGGGCGCCCGCATTGGGCGCACTCCCCACGCTGAAGTGGATTCGCGGGTCGCGCGTGATGGATCGGCACCCGCTCGTGTTAGGCGGCTACGCAGGCCTCTTGCATGGCACAGTGGTTGTGTACGATAGCGCCACCCAGCAACTTCTCCCTGCCCTCGACGAGCGTTATGAGAACGGAATAACCTTTGATATTGACCCTTAGGTCAATGCCAGCACCTTCTGAATAGCAGCCACTATTAAACGATGCTCGGCAGCGTGCATGCGCGTCTCGTATGACTCGGGTGTGTCATCCGGGTTGAAGGCAACCACAGTCTGCGCAATCACCGCCCCTGCATCGACTTCCGGAACGGCGTAATGCACCATACAACCGCTGTGCGTTATTTCACCCCGCTGCCACGCCTCAAATGCGCGATGAATCGACTCCGTCCCTGCGAAGGCGCCGGGAAGCGCGGGGTGCAGATTGATCACCTTGCCGGAAAATTGCTGGAAGAAGATAGCGCTGAAGACGTGCATCCAACCCGCAAGCACAATCAGATCCGGATTGTGCTGTGTTAAGGCGGTGGTGAGATCGGTATCATAGTCCTCGCGGCTTTTGCCGGCGACGCGGTAGGGTTTGAGTGGGAAGTAGAGTGTCGGCACGCCGGACTGTTCGGCGCGGATCAATCCGAATGCCGCTTTGCGATTGGATACTACCAGGGAGATTTCGGCGTCAATCTCGCCGATCTGTGCGGCATCGAGAATGGCCTGCAGGTTGGTTCCTGATCCTGAAATCAGGACGACGATCTTCTTGCGCCCAGTGTGGGCGAGTTCATTGGTCATAATGCTCATATTGCTCTGAATCCCTTTGGGTGTGCATTGCGCTTACTTGATCGAAACTTCGCGATTACCGGCAATAGTGTGACCGATCTGGTATATCCCAGACCCCAGAGACGTTGTAGCCTGTGGCGCTTCTTCAGGAGAAATCACCAACAACATTCCTAACCCCATGTTAAAGACGTGGAACATCTCATCCATGTCGATCTGACCAGTTCGTTTGATGAGCTTGAAAATTGGCAACACCGGCCATGTGCCGCGCTCTATGACCGCGCCGATTCCTGCGGGCAGGATGCGGGGCAGGTTGTCAACGAATCCGCCGCCGGTGATGTGCGCCATGCCTTTGATGTGGATGCCCGCTGCCCACAACTGCCGCACGGGGGTCAGATAGGATTGGTGGACGGCCAGCAAGGCATCGCCAATCGATGTCTTCTCATCAAGCAGGCTGTTCCAGTCAAGGTCGCCGAGGACGCGTCGCGCCAGTGAGAATCCATTCGTGTGCAGTCCCGTGGAGGGGAGCCCAAGAATCACATCACCCGGAACGATGCTTTTGCCGTCAACGATCCGGCTGCGCTCGACGACGCCGATGATTGTGCCGGCCAGGTCGATTTCGTTTGGTTCATAGACGCCGGGCATTTCAGCCGTTTCGCCGCCAAGTAACGCGCATCTCGCGGCTAAACACGCCGCCGCGACACCCTGCACGACCGTGGCAATCTGTTCGGCGTCCAGACAGGAAGAGGCGACGTAGTCCATGAAGAACAGCGGCTCGGCGCCTTGCACGAGGATGTCGTTTATGCAATGATTCACCAGGTCGCGACCGATGGTGTCCCAGCGACCGAGGCGCGCTGCAACTTTTGTTTTTGTGCCGACGCCATCGGTGGATGCGACCAGCACCGGCGCATCCATCGTCTTCAAACGGGCAGCATCAAACAACCCGCCAAACGCGCCGATGCCTGCCAGCACCTCAGGGCCATATGTGGCGCGAACGGCTTTCGACATCAAATCGACTGCCCGTTGTCCAGCGTTGATGTCAACACCGGCTGCTGCGTATGTATTGGGTGATGTCATATAGTCTCCGTATGCGCTGTGGGGGCATCCTGGGATCGAATCACGCCGATATCTTTGCGGTAATGCATGCCCTCAAAGTGTATGTGATTTATCCCTGCGTAGGCGCGTTCCAAGGCTGTATGCATGTCGTCGCCCTGGGCGCTGACTGAGAGCACACGACCGCCCGAAGTGACAACCTGTTCATCGGTGATTGTTGTGCCCGCGTGGAAAACGATTGCCCCGGATTGCTCGAATTCCTCGTCCAGTCCGTGAATCGGGAGGCTCTTTGGGTATGTGCCTGGATAACCCGGCGCTGCTGCGACTATGGTTGCGCATGCGCCGGCGTGCCACCGCACCTCGCTGCTCATGCGATCCAGCGCGCCGCCCCTAAGGGATTCATTGCTCAGCATCCCTGTGGGAACGCAAGCCATGAGGATATCGACTAGATCTGACTGTAACAGAGGCAGAATCACTTGCGTCTCAGGGTCGCCAAATCGGCAGTTGAATTCGAGCGTGCGCGGGCCGCGCGGCGTCAACATGATTCCGGCATACAACACCCCTGTGTATGGGATGCCGCGCGCCAGCATGCCGTCGATGGTTGGCTGCAGAATGGTGCGTTTGATCTCGTCGATCAGCGCCTCGCTCACATCCGGAACGGGGGCGTACGCGCCCATGCCGCCCGTATTCGGGCCTTCGTCATTGTCAAACACTCGTTTATGGTCGCGCGCCGGCGGCATAGTGACTATGGTGTGCCCGTCGCTGAACGCGAGCACCGAGACCTCACGACCCGTCATCCGTTCTTCGATGACCACGGTCGCGCCGGCGGCGCCAAACTCGCGATCAAGCATGCAACGCCGCAAGGCCAATATGGCGTCATCCGGCGTCTCGCAGATGATGACCCCTTTGCCGGCTGCCAGACCATCGGCTTTCACCACAACCGGGCGACCGAATGCGCTCACCCATGCAGCGGCAGACTCGAAGTCGTCAAAGCTGGCATATTCCGCGGTAGGGATGTGCTGTTCGCACATAAAACGCTTGGCGTAGGCTTTGGATGCCTCCAACTGAGCGGCAGCGCGCGACGGGCCAAAAACGCGCAGTCCCGCGGCGGTGAAAGTATCGACGATGCCTTCGGCAAGCGGGCCTTCCGGCCCGATGATCGTGAGCCCGATCTGGTTCTCTTGCGCAAACCGGAGCAATCCGGCAGTGTCCTCGGCGCGGATGTCGACATTGGATATCTTGCTGGTGAACGACGTTGAAATGCCAGATGCGGTCGTGCCACCACGGCAGACTGTGCCGCCATTTCCTGGCGCAACGATGACCTTTTGTGCCTGTGGTGACTGCGCCACTTTCCACGCCAGCGCGTGCTCGCGACCGCCCGATCCAACGATCATGACTGTGAGTTGATCCATAGATATTGCTCTGAATCCCTTTGGAGACGTAGTGGGTGTGGGTAAGGAAGATTACCCCCAGGTTGTTTCGAAAAGCATCTTGTCGCGATCCTCGCTGAACAGCCACTGCGGTATCTTGATCGGATAGGCGCCTGAGAAGCAAGCGGTGCAATGGCCTGTTTCAGTGGTGACGGCGTCCTGCACAGCTTGCACCATCCCATACAAGCTGAGATAGTCGAGGCTGTCTGCGCCAATATGCTTGCGGATGCCCTCGATATCCAGCTTGTGCGCGATCAGTTCTTTGTAAGTAGCCATGTCCACACCCATGAAGCAGGGGTGCCTGACAGGCGGTGACGATACACGAACGTGCACTTCGGTTGCGCCGCCGTCCCGCAGCAGTTTGATTAACGGCGCGGCCGTGTTCCCGCGCACGATTGAATCGTCGATCATGACGACCCGTTTGCCTTTCAGGTTGGCAGTCAGCGGGTTGTACTTGAGCGCGACGCCCACCCGGCGCAGCGTGTCATCGGGATGGATAAACGTCCGGCCAATATAGCGATTCTTGATCAACCCCTCGGTGTAGGGCAGGCCGGATTGCAGGGCGTAGCCAATCGCAGCCGGTATAGCAGAGTCTGGCACACCGACAACGATATCGGCGTCCGCAGGCGCTTCCCGAGCCAGTTGCATTCCCAATCGCTGGCGCACCGAATGGACGATCTGTCCTTCGAGTTGTGTGTCGGGGCGCGCGAAGTACACATATTCGAAGATGCATAGGGCGCGCTGGCCCTGTTTATGCCCCTCGAATGACGTTATGCCGGAGCGGTCCAGCCGGATGATCTCGCCCGGGTTGACCTCCCGAATATAGCGGGCGCCGATGGTTTGCAGCGCGCAAGACTCGGAAGCGACTACATACCCGCCTTCCACCTCGCCAAGGCAGAGAGGGCGCAAGCCTTGCGCATCGCGCGCGGCGTAAATGGCATCGCGCGTGAGGATCGTGAGACAAAATGCGCCTTCGGCGATCTGCATAAATGCGCGTATGCGAGCCGCCCAGCGATCCGCGCCCGCATCAGGCGCCGAAACTTCACTTGGCGTCTTTTTTGGCAAGCTTTCTTCGGCGACGTGAGCCCCGTTATTGCCCGTGCCTGCCCACACCTCCGGCGGGGCCGCCAGCATTTGTGTGATCACTTCGCTGTCGCTCGTTGAGGACAGTCCGACACCGCGTTCTAACAACATTTGGCGCAGCTGCAAGGCGTTCGTGATATTGCCGTTGTGCGCCACGCCAAGCGGCCCGTAAACTGTCTCGATCAGATTTGGCTGAGCATTGCGCAGATGGGACGCCCCAGTCGTGGAATAGCGCGTGTGTCCGATGGCCAGGTGACCCACCAGTGGGCGCAGGTTATCCTCGTTGAACACCTGTGCCACCAACCCCATGCCCTTATGGATATACGCTGCCCGGTTGTCGCTGGTCGCTATTCCTGCGCTCTCCTGTCCGCGGTGTTGCAGGGCATACAAACCAAAGAACGTCAGGCGCGCTACATCTCGCCCCGGCGCATACACCCCGAACACACCACATTCCTCCTGCATACCCGTTCGGGGGTTGCCTGACATATTCTGCTCATCGCGGGAAATCATCATTACTTTTCTCCATAAATCGCAAGGTTGCGCTCAATACGTTCTGCGGCAGGTTGTTCGGCAGGCGTGAAGACATTGCCAGTCAGCCTTTCGTACGCGCCGATATAGCGGGCTGCAAGCTGTGCCGCAAAATCCGCCGTCATAACGGGTGGCGTGCCGTCGCCTCGATACCCGCGCGCGGCAAACCACTCACGCAGATACTCTTTATCGTAGTTTGCCGGGTCCCGCCCTGGTTGATAAGTGTCTGCTATCCAGTAGCGGCTCGAATCCGGTGTGTGAACCTCGTCGATGAGCACAAGCTGCTCGTTGCTCTGAGTCCCGGTGGAATTGATCAATCCAAACTCATATTTGGTATCCACCAGGATCAACCCGGCCTGACGCGCGACTTCCTGCCCGCGCGCAAACAGCCGCAACGCCGTTTGTTCCACCTGCTCCCAGAGCGGTTGTGGCACGATCTGCTGTTGCAGTATGTCATCGCGTGTGATGCGCTCATCATGCGCCCCGCCGACGGCCTTCGTGGTGGGCGTGATGATGGGCTGAGGCAACTGGTCGTTCTTGCGCAACCCGTCTGGCAACTGGATTCCGTAGGGATTCCGATCCCCTTGCGAGTACAGATACCAGAGCGAGGTCTTTGTCACTCCTGTGATGTAACCGCGCACAACCACTTCGACAGGCAATGCCGTGGCCTCGCGACCGATGGTCACATTTGGGTCCGGAACAGCGATCACATGGTTTGCGACGATGTCGCGTGTGCGCTCGAACCACCATGCGCTCAACTGGTTGAGCACCTGGCCTTTGAAGGGGATCAGTCCAAGCACGCGATCAAAGGCGGATACACGATCGGTGGTGATCAGCACACGTTTGTTACCACGCATGTAGATGTCGCGCACTTTGCCCGATATCTTCTCACCCCAGCCGGCGAGGTCTACCGATTCAAGCGCATATGGAATCGCGCTTAGGAGTTCATCGTGTGTCAGCATGCTTTTTTCTCGCAGTGATTGCTCTCCCAAAGGGATTCATTGCTCTGAATCCCTTTGGGAGGGAAATTATGATTACGTAAGTAGGTTATTACAGGCTCCGCGCATACTGGATGCCATTCTCAAACAGACACAACCCGCGCATGCCGCGAATAACGTCGCTGCGCCTGCTGCGTGGATGTTGCCAGTCGAAGATATGGTTCTCCGGATGCGGCATGAGACCGAGGACGTTTCCGAACTGGTTCGTCAGCCCCGCGATGTTCAACAAAGAACCATTCGGGTTCTCCGGATACTGTGCCGGGTTGCCCGCTGCATCAACGTAGCTTAATGCGATCAATCCCTGCGTCTGCAGCAGCGTTGCGACAGCGTCATTGCCGACGGCGACGCGACCTTCGCCATGCGCCACCGGGCAATAGATCAAACCTGATTGCTCCGAATCCCTTTGGGAAAGACCTGTAGTAAAGATGCACTTGCTGGCGGGATTGGGTTTCAAGTATACCCAGCGGCACTCGAAGCGCCCGGACGTGTTGGGAGCGAGCGTGACCGGTCGCTGGAGTGCTGCAGACGCCTTCGCGGTCGCGCCGAAATCAACTATGCCAGGCAGCAGGTTTGACTTCACCAGCGCCTGGAAGCCGTTGCAGATGCCGAGCACAGGACGACGTTCTGCGACGAAGCGAGCCATGACGTCGCTGAGCCGGTGGTGCAAGTCCATTGCCCATAAGGTCCCCGCGCCCAGGTCGTCGCCGTAAGAGAATCCGCCAGGCACGACCAGCATCGCGTAGTCAAGCAGGTTGCGTTCCCCGGCGATCAACTGGTTGACATGCACGATCTCTGGCGCACCGCCGGCGAGTTCGCACGCTATGGCCGCATCGTGATCACGATTTGTTCCGGTCGCATGAAGAATCAGGACGCGTGGACGTCCAAGGGTAGAAGGTAGATAACTTTGTCCTTTGGATATGACCCCTGCTCCCTGTCCCCTGATCCCTTCTTCTTTCTGCGATTGCCTGGAATCTCTTGGAGACGGCGATACTTCACCGCTATGCCACGCCGCATCAAGCTGCGCGACTGGAATCTGCGCCGATCCGCTTTGATCATGTCCAATGACTTGTAGATTGTTCTCCCAAAGGGATTCAGAGCAATGAATCCCTTTGGAAAGGTCTGTTTCAGCAGAGGTTACCTCGCCAACCCGCGCGAATGGCGTGTCGGCCAGCAGGGTTTCGAACCGCTCTCGATCCGATGAGGCGACCTCAACGATAAACCGGCACAAGGATTCAGAGAACAGCGTCACTGCATCGGACAGGTCGCGGGCGCCGGGCGCCTGCGCAAGATCGATGGTTGCGCCCAGTTGTCCGGCCAGGCACATTTCTGCCAGGGCGACTCCCAGCCCGCCTTCAGACGCATCGTGGCAAGCCCGCACGAGCCCGGCAGAGATGGCTGTGTGCAACCGGCGCATGTGCGCCAGCGCGTTAATCACAGGCTGTGGGGTAGGCGAGTCGGTGAGGGTGTTTGATTGTTGCTGTGAATCCCTGTGGGGCAGTTGCGTGAAGTGACTGCCGCCAAGTTCATCACGCGTCTCGCCAACCACGTACAGTGTGTTTCCGGCCTGCTTCAAGTCCATCG
The DNA here is from genome assembly GCA_903921365.1 of uncultured bacterium. Lineage (GTDB taxonomy): Bacteria > Chloroflexota > Anaerolineae > J036 > Brachytrichaceae > CAIXPS01. The sequence goes on from CAIXPS010000005.1 coordinate 22,192, forward strand.
TCACCGTGTGAGCAATATCCGGCACGATGCCCATTGCCGAGATCAACAGCGTTCCGGGAATGGCATGCTTGCGCCCGTCGCTCGCGGTGTATTCGTTGTTAAGGCTGTCTTTACCCGAGATGAAAGGCGCATTGAAGGCAATCGCCGCATCGTAGCAACCCTGCGCGCATTGCACCAGGCTGCC
>CAIXPS010000006.1 GCA_903921365.1 uncultured bacterium
CGCGTTCGCGCCGGCGCGGATCCAGAGCGATGACCAACTGCCCTTGGCCGGCGTGCTGCTCCCGTTATTGTTGGTGTCCCCGCCGGCCGTGTCGTCACTGAGCGCCGTCATCACCACCGGCGCCTCTTGCGTCCCCGCGACCGTCAGTGCTCCCTTCACCTCCATATAGTTGCAGGTAGATGGGTACTTGAACACGCTCCCCGCTGCCGCCGTCAGCCGCGCTCCGCTCTGCACCGTGAACGCATCGATCACATAGGGCAATGTGGCATTCGGCATCAGCACCGAGGTCCCTGACAGGCTGGCCGAGAGCCGCAGCCCATTGATCGAGTTATTGCGCGATGTATTGCCGGTTATCTGCGACCCATCCAGGGCAATTGGCAATGGCGTGTCGAAGTAAACAGCAGTGTTGGTATTCGACTCAAAGGCGCTGTTCGTGATAATCGGGGCGCCTGCTCCTGTTGCGTAGTAATACAAGCCGTAGCCGGAATTATTGCGCACAGTGCTATTCCTGATTTCAATCACGCCATTCGACTCGCTCCATATGGCGCTCGCAGAGGAATACTGGACAACGGCATTCTGCAAGCTCAATGTTCCACCGCTATTCCAGATCGCCCCGGCTGAAGAACCGCCCGCATAACGCACCGACGCGCGGGTCAGGCGCGCCGTTCCGCCTGAATACACATGAATGCTGCCCCAGTTGCCCGGAGCAGGCGCTGTGACGCCTCCGTCGTGATTCACATCTTCACCGAACGCATCGTCGGCGTTGGACGTAAATATGGCATCGCGAGCAACCAACTGACCATGAGTAGACAGCGTTGTGCCAGCTGGTTTGACCACAGCCCCATTGCGCACTGTGAGCGTTACTCCAGACTGGATGTCAAGATTGCAATTCACCAGGTAGGTTGCATAAGCCCATGTCGTGTCGCTGGTGAGGGAATCGGCGCAGACAGTGATCGTGCCCGTCACTCCCAGTTCGACCTGCAGGGTGTTATTTGTTGAATTCATATCCGGCAATAGTTGCGCCGGATCGGCCGTTACAACAATAGTGTATGGCCCGGGTTGCGACGCCGTAAAAGCGCTGGTCAGTGTGATTTGCTGACCAGCGTTGATGCTGGCGGTATTCCACATCCCGCTGCCAAAAGGCGTAATCGACCATGTGGTTGTGACCGGCCTGCTATTGCCGGCACCGGCATTCGCGACGACGGCTGTCAATACAACTCTTGATCCAAGCGGCGCAGGATTCGGTAGCATCGTCACAGTCTGCACAGTAAGATCAGGCCAGGCTTCGACCGTGAGCGTCAACGGCACAGAATGCGTCATGTCACCGCCGCTGCCGACGACTGACAAGGCATAGATTCCTGCTGGCGCGCTAACGCTGGTTTGCATGGTAAGCACAGTACTCGTCGGCGGCACAGAATGTGAATTGCTCCATGACGCCTGTGTGCCGGATGGGGCGCCGCTGACGTCCAGATCGACCGTGCTTGTGAAGTTAAATAGAGGCGCTGTGAACAAAGTGTATGAAACGCTTCTGCCCGCATAGTCGCTTCTCTCGGAGGGCACGGCTGCCAGAGTGAAGTCCGGCACCGGAACCACAACGATCTTGCCTCTAATGTTTGGCATCGTCGCGAGATAGTACGGCGTCGTTCCGGTTTCCGTAAACGTCATGGTGTATGCGCTGCCGGGAGGCACCGTAATGCTGATTCTCACGTCCTGCGCAATCGCGGGGTTCTGTATGTCTTGAACAGCCGGCGCCAATCCTGATGCGCCGCCCGAAGCCTTCCCAACAATAGGCAGATATGCGGCGTAAGGACTTCCATCCTTTACTCGAACCGGATCAAGAGTGGTGTTTTGCCATACCACGTCGGAACCGGCAGTGATGGTTACGACTGACGGCGTCAATCCCGATGTAGTAATGGATATCGCTGTTGTCTTGTTCAACGTAATTCGCGCCGGCGCCATGAACCCGGCCGCCGGTGTATCGACCAGGCCGAGAGGCACACTGTCATATCCTGTCAAGGCGGGAACGGGCGAATCATCGCGGCCTGCAATAGCCGGAGTAGCAGTCGCCAGAAATACTAACGACAGCAAAGCAAGAACGTAGCGCGCGCGGGTAATGTGTTTCATAGAGTGCTCCTTGAAAATCGCAAGCCAAAAAACGCAACGGTCGTTAATTTGATTGTAGTACCGCCTGCGTTTACAATCATGGGCGCAATGGCAGCAACAGTTCCCCTATTGAAGCACCCGCGTGCGCGCACTGCCTGGTTTGTGCTTGCGATCCTGCTGGCATTCAGCATCGCCGCGCCGCTGAATCAGTTCAAGGTCTCGCCGATTCTGCCGATCCTCTTGCAGGCGTTCAACATCACGGTTGGCCGTTCGGGGCTGATCATGTCAGTGTATGCGATGACCGGGCTGATTCTTGCGCTGCCGGCCGGGTTCATCTTGCAGAAGCTTGGCATCCGCGTGACCGGACTGCTGGCCGGCACATCGATCATCATCGGCACAGTGCTGGGCGCAACAAGCACAGGGCTTGATGGGCTGCTGGTCAGCCGCGTGATCGAAGGCGTCGGCACAAGTTTCATGGCGGTGCTTGCGCCGACCGTGATCGCCATCTGGTTCACTGCCAACAGGCGTGGCACGGCGATGGGCATCTGGTCATCGTGGGTGCCGATCGGCGTGACGGGCATGATGGTCGTCGCGCCCATTCTGGCGCAGGGCGGCAACTGGCAGATTGTGTGGTGGTTCGGCGCCGCGTATGCATTCGTCACACTGGCGCTCTTTCTCTTCATCGCGCGCAACCCGCCGGTAAGGGTGTTGCCGATCACGCCACAAACCGTTAGTGTGCCACCCCAGACTCGCCCGCCTGTCAATGTGCTGTCTTTGCTGCGTAAGCCCAACGTGTGGCTGATCGGCCTGGCCTTCGGATGTTTCGTCATGAGCAGTAGTTCAATATCCGGCTTCATGCCCACCTATCTGAACACCGTGTTCGGGTTGCCGCTCTCACAGGCTGCGCTGATTCCCAGCATCAACTCGATCATCACGATCTTCTCTTGTCCCGTCGGCGGGATGATATCGGATCGGCTGGGCACGCGGCGCAAACTGTTCGTGCCGGGTATCCTGATCGTCGCGATTCTGATTCCACTGATGGGCATCAGCAGCCTGCCGATGCTGGTCGTGTTGATTGTGATGCAGGGCATTGTCACCGGGTTGGTGCCCACGAATATCTTCTCGGCGGGTGTAGAAGCAGCGGGCGACGACCGCCTGAGCGGCATGGCAATGGGCGTGATCATGGTCGGCCAGAACGCTGGCTCGCTGCTTGGGCCGCTGTTGTTCAGCGGGCTGGTCGAATCGGCCAGTTGGCCGATCGCGTTCGGCAGTCTCGGCATCGTGTGCGTGGCCGGCGCGGCGGCGGGCTGGCTGTCAAAAGCCCGGTAGCAATGCATTAAGCACTCAACAGCACGCCGACAATTCTCCGAAATTTGAGCAAGGATACGCATGACTACACAAAATACTACACCGATCATCGAGAAGGTAAAGCTGGCAATGCTCTCACTGCAGCGGGCATCGTGGGAGCAGGGCGTGGCGGCGCAGGCGCTGCTGGAACTGGGCGAGACCGACCTCGTAATTATGATGGCACAGGACGCCGTCCTGAGACGGCTGCCCGATGGGCGCGTGGCCATGCTGGGGTCGGAGCACGCCGTGACTGACTCCGGCGTGAATGGCGAACCGCTGCTGTTTGCGGCGCGCGTCACAGGCGATCCTGCTTTCAGCGTCGCGGCAGATGGTTTGTTGAACTACTTACTCACTCTGGCGCCGCGCGCCGTCGACGGCACGCTCCACCATCTTACGTTCAACCGTCAGATCTGGATCGACTCGATGTACATGACCCCCTTCCTGGCGCTCAGCGGTCACGCCGATGCCGCACTGCAACAGATTGAAGGCTATCGCCGCGTGCTGTGGGATCAGGACAGGAAACTGTACTCACACAAGTGGGACACGGCCACCGGCGATTTTGCGCGGCGCGATTTCTGGGGCGTGGGCAATGGGTGGACGGCTGCCGGCCTGGCGCGTGTCATTAAAGCACTGCCCGCGCAGATGGCGCGCGATCGCGAGCGCATCATCGGCTATGTCAAGGCGTTGCTGGAAGGCATCCTGCCGTGGCAACGCGATGACGGTCTGTTTCACGATGTGGTGGATCGCCCGGACACGTTTGTCGAAACCAACCTCGCGCAGATGCTGGCTTACACGATCTATCGCGGCGTCCAGGGCGACTGGCTGGAGCCTGCTTACCTTTTCTATGCCGATCATATGCGGGCAGCGGCGCATGCTAAAGTGGATGCGCTCGGCCTGGTTCAGGGCGTGTGCGGCTCGCCGCAGTTCGATCACCCCGGCTATGCGACCGAAGGCCAGGCCTTTTTTCTGCTGATGGAAGCTGCGCACCGCGACCTGCAGCACAGTTAATCCAAACCTTGCGAAGGGAGTTTTGGCGGACGACGGTGAGATGCTACTGGCGCGCGCTGCCGGGATAGGCCATGTACCCACCCCGACTGTTGCGGAAGTAGTAGTCTGTGAAGATGGATGGATTCTTCGACGCATACGCGGCGTCGATGATCTTCTGGTCTCCGTCATTGGGCACATAGCGTGCTTTGCTTTCAGGCATCTACCGCCATTACAGCGGTAGATCATTAGTAAACGCGATAGTTATGGGGTACCGAGTGTTAACGGCCAAACCGATTGACTGCAAAACAGGACTTGTGGTCTGCAATCAGTTCGGCCGTGAATTGGTCAAACAGCCCAGACGCTAACACCTGGTACCGTCTGTATTATTTGAGCAATTCACGGCAACTCGAAAACCGTAACAGGGGTAGTCCTCGTCCGAAACAAACCAGTGCCGATTGGCAGAGCGGACGTCTTCGCGACCACAGCGGTTATAGCTGCCGCCCCGCATCACGTGATAATGCCCTGACGCCGGCCCTGTCGGATTGCTGGCAGGCGATATGGCATAGTAATCTAGATCGTACCAATCTGCCGTCCACTGCCATACGTTCCCCGCCATGTCTGCCAGACCATACGGACTGTCGCCGGCAGGACTATACTTCCCCACCGGCGTCGTGGCTCCGAAGAGCAGGCTACTGTCAAAATTCAGCAGTTTTTCATTCGGCGCCTGATTCCCCCACGGGTAGATTCGCCCATCCGTCCCGCGCGCAGCCTTTTCCCATTGCGCCTCAGACGGCAACTTCAACTTGCGCCCCGTGACCTGGCTTGCCCACACGCAGAATGCCGCTGCAGCGTCCCAGGCAACGTATACAACCGGATGGGTCTCTCTTTTCCAGGGCATCGTCCAGCCCCGATGGATCGCCTTCATATACACATCGAACTGCTCGTTCGTCACATCATATTTGCCGATCAGGTACTCATCCAGCATCACTCTGTGCTGCGGCTTTTCACCATCGTGTGTAAGATGGTCGCTCTTCGCGCTGCCCATCAGAAACTCGCCCGCCGGCACCCGCACCAACTCCAATGTAATCCCCGGCGCCAACGTCAGGATCAATCCCTCTCGCTGCGCGAGCGCCATGCGCTCGGTTTTGCGCGTTGCTGCTTGCCGTCTGGCCTCTACATCTTTTTTGCGTCGAGCCTCCTCAAGGTTTATCCGTTCCATGCGATCAGCTTCTTCCCGTGCCCGGCGTTGCGCTTCCCGTTGTCTGGCTTCCACTACGGCGTGGTCGTATGCTGCTCGCTTAACCGGATCTGACAGAGTCCCATATGCCTCGCCAATCTCTTGTGTGTCGGCTTCCGCAGCCGCTTTGACGCGCTGGCTGGCAAACCAGCCTGGACGACACGCCTTCATCATCGCGCGATATTGTGATTCGATGACTTCCGGCGCGGCATTGGGTGTAACGCCCAGTACTGCGTAATAGTCCTTCATGTGATTGTCCCCATGCGATTATTATGAATGTGAAGACAGATCAATGCAACCGCAGAGTATCAGCAGCCGCCGGTGAAATTGCATTGGGCGAATGGGGTAGCCGATGCATCGTTGCGACCAAGCGTGCCCAGGCCAAAGTTATCCTCAATCGTGCGCAATAAAGTGTTGCACTGGCCGGGATAGTTTTCAAAGCACGCTTTCCACGGTACCGACCTGGCTTCCAGCAGATCAACTAGATTGGTCTGGGGCAGATTGTGGCGGTTGTCATCCAGAACGAGTGGGTCGCCGGCCGTCATCGCAATGTAATTGGGTTGCGATGGATGACTGACGCTGCGGTATGCTGCGGAAGCCGCTCCGACCAAAGACTACCTGGAGCGGAGTCAGGGCAGTGCGACTGCAAATCCAAACCTTGCGAAGGAGCTTTTGGCAGTTGCGCGACGTGTGGGCAACCTTCGCAAGGGGATGTGCGCAAAACTGGCTACAATAATGCGTAACTGGCCCTGACAGGCCACAAGCGAGGACAATCAGCATGGATATAACCATCGAATCCGTGAGTGTTACCGACTCGGAACGCATCGCAACGTTGCGCGCGCGTTGCCGTGATCGCAAGAAACAGGCCTGGGTGGACAAAACCCTGGTTGACTATCACTCGTTCCAGGCGTCGGCACACGTCGAGTCACTGACCATTCGCATCGGCCGGCGCACGCGCGACCGGCTTGAGCAGTTGCGTTTCGCGCTGGACGACCTCGAGCTGCTGGTCGGGCGACCGGCGCCCAAGCCAGCCGATTTCGATGAAGCGGAGTATCAGCGCGCGAAGGCGTATCTGGCTGCATTGTCCTTCGCGTCTACACCAGGACAGACCGGCCATTGCGAACTCAACCGCCAGATCGTCCTCCAGAACGGCATCGACGGCGCGTTGCAACTCGTCCAGAACAAAATGGATGCTGCGCAAACGCCGGAGCAGCACGACACCTATCAGTCGTTCATCGATGCGCTGATTGGCATGCAGCACCTGGTTGAGAACGCGGCGCAGACGGCGCGGGATGCGATTGCGGCCACCCCCGCCGCCTCGGCGGACGAACGCCGGCAGGAACTCGTCGAGATGGCGCGCATCTGCGCCAAGGTTGCGCACTATCCGCCCGAGACGCTTCGCGAAGCGTTACAACTCACGTGGTTGATCGACCTGGCGGTTGCGTATGGGGATAATGCCGGGCTCGTCAGCCCGGGACATCTGGATCGCGCGCTGTATCCGTACTACGAACGCGACGCCGCAAGAGGCGTGTTGTCACAAGCCGAAGCATTACGATTGGTTGAAAGCTTCTACCTGCTGGTCAACGAGTTCATTCCCGATGGCCTGGCCGTGGCGGTCATGGTGGGCGGCGTGGATGCGACTGGGAAAGACTTGACCAACGATCTGTCCTATCTGTGCCTGGAAGCATTGCGCCGGACGAAACTCGTGTATCCCACCGTTGGCGTGTGCTGGACCGAACGCACGCCGCAGACATTGACGGCGCTGGCGATTGAGCTGATCTCGCAGGGTCTTACCAACCCGGCGTTCTTTAACGACCAGACGATCCAAAAAGGCCTGCGGAAGTACGGCGTGCCTGCGGCGGAGTCGTGGAACTATTGCAACTCCACCTGCGTCGAGATCACGCCGGTAGGTTCAAGCAACGTGTGGGTGGCGTCTCCGTACTTCCCGGTGTGCCAGTACCTGCTCGATGAAATCGAGGCGCGCGCGAAGCGTGACGATACACACGCAGGCTTGCGCCCAACCGAATCATTTGACGAGCTACTCGCGGCTTATTTCAGCCGCCTGGGCGAGGCCATTGATGGGGCCGTGCGCGAGCAGAACCGCCAGCGGGCACAGCGCGACCAATATGGCGGCAAACCGCTGCAAAGCGTCTTTACCAATGACTGCATCGCGCGCGGCCTCGACATCGACCACGGCGGCGCGCGCTACAACTGGGTGGAGTGCTCGTTCGTCGGGCTGGCCAACCTGGTCGATTCGCTGCAGGTCGTCCGCAAGGAAATCTACGAGTCGAGTTCGCCGCAGGGCATGTCGTTCAGCACACTGCACGCGCTGCTCAAGAACGATTTCAGCGGCCATGAGATGGAGCGGAATCGATTCCTGAAGTCCTATGGGAAATACGGGCACAACGCCGCTCAGGTGGATGCGTTGATGAACACCATCGTCGGGTATTTCGAGGGCGCGTGCGCGAAGCACCGCATCTACCCCGGCGACACCCACTTTGTCCCCGGCGCATTCTGCTGGATCATGCATGAGGAACTTGGCAAGGTGTGCGGCGCAACGCCGGACGGGCGAAGGGCCGGCACGCCATTCGCCGACGGCTGCGGCCCGGCACAGGGGCGCGAATTGTACGGCCCGACCGCCGCGATCCTGTCGACGACCTCGTGGGATCATTCACCGCTGATCGGCGGGGCGGCCTTCAACATGAAGTTCAGCCGACCGATTCTCCAGGATCAAACCGGGAAAGCGTGTTTGCGCGATCTGATCGTCACGTTCCTGAAACGCGGCGGGTTTGAAGTGCAGATCAACGTGGTCGACAAGGATATGATGAAAAACGCGCAGGCGTTCCCGGAACAGTACCAGGACCTGGTCGTGCGCATCGGAGGATACACCGACTACTTTGTGCGGCTCAGCCCGCGGATGCAGGATGAATTGATCTCGCGAACGGAATACGCGGGTTTCTAGGGAGACTGGATGAAAGCTAAAATATCACTGCGCGTCGGCACACCCATCTGGGATACGCCCGCGCGCCTCGATGAACTGGTCGCGTTACTTGACAACTACAGCGACACGATCGACGAAGTCGCGTTCTTCACAAGCTTCACACATCCCTCGCTCCCGCTGGTCACGATCAAGCAGCGTGCGGTGACATTGGGCAACGTTATCCCGCGCTTCAAGGCGCTGGGGTTGCAGGTGGGCATCAATCACCTGGCGACGCTGGGGCACCTCGACGAGAATCTGGAGAATTCGCTGAGTGAACCGTGGCAGCACCTGGTCGACGCGAGCGGGGCGGTTTCACCCAGCTGCTACTGCGCGTCCGACCCGCGCCACCAGGCTTACACGCGCGAGGTTTACATCGCCCTGGCGCAAGCCGGGCCGGAGTTCATCTGGATCGATGATGACGTGCGGATGGAGAGCCACCAGCAATCGATTCGCTTCGCCTGCTTCTGCGATCTGTGCATGGCGCGGTTCTCAGCCCAGACGGGCCAGACCTGGACGCGCGAGGATCTGGTGGCGGCATTGAACACCGGCAGCGCGGATGAGCGTTTTGCGCTGCGCAGCCAGTGGCTGGAACACAACCGGCAGTATATCGACGCGTTGTTCGGCCTGATCCGCAGCGCGGTCGATGAAGTAGACCCGGCGATCAAGCTCGGGTACATGGTTGGCGAGATTCCCTACAGCGGCTGGGGCTCGGAGCAACACGCCCGCGCGCTGGCGGGCCCTCGCAATGTCGAAGTGAAATGGCGGCCGGGCGGCGGTTTCTACACCGACACTGCGCCGTTTGATCTGCTGGCCAAGGCGCACACGATTGGGCGCATTACGGCCAGCTTGCCGCAGACGGTGACCGACATCCAGTCCGAGCACGAGAACTTCCCATACCAGCCGCTCGCGAAGAGCAACGCCATGTTTATCGCCGAGATCGGGGCGTACATCGGCGCCGGGTGCACAGGCACAGCGTTGAACTTGATGGGCATCACGCCGGATCCCTTTGACGAGTACAAGCCGCGTTTTGAAGCTGTGCGCAAGCGCCGCGACTTCTTCGATCGCGTGGTCGACACTATCGGGCGTTCGCCCACGTCGGGCATCAGCATGCCATTTACGCGCGACCACTTTGCGGCGCTCAATCCCGCAGGGGATTGGTTCGCGGCGCCGTCGTGGGGCGCCGACATGGGGATCATGCAGGAGATGTCGACCATCGGTCTGCCCATTGGGTATACGAGCGTCGACTCCCCAGTCGTGATCCTGAGAGCCGATACCGTGCGCGAGTTCACCGACAGCGACCTGCGCGCCTTTTTGTCGCGGGGTGTGCTGCTGGACGGCCCGGCGCTACAGGCCTTGAACGCGCGCGGCATGGGCGACCTGACCGGTTTTGCGGTGCGCGGGTCGAAAGATCGCGACACGATCGAGCGCTTCAGCACTGATCCATTGAACGGTCGTTTCGCCGGCTGGCATCGCGACTGCCGCCCCTCGTTCTGGCTCGAACCAGCGTGGTTGATCAAACCGACCAGCCCGGACAGCCGCGTGCTGGCGGAGGTGATCGACTTTACGCCGCGCAGCCATGGCGCGGTGAGCGGCGTCTTCGAGAATTCACTCGGCGGACGAGTGGCAGTACAAGGCTACTACCCCTACTCGGCGCTGCAGTCGCTGGCCAAATGCACGCAAGTGAAGACGATTGCCCGTTGGTTGTCCAAAGACCAGTTGCCGGCCTATGTGAGCTCGTTTCACAAGGCGGCGCTGTGGTGCCGGCGCGACACTGCCGGACGCACTGCAATCCTGCTGCTGAACACGTCAATGGACGAGGTCGATTCACTGACATTTCAGATGCGGGGCGACACGCAATTCTTAATGGACATCCGAAATAGCGACTTCGATAGCGGCCTGCCGAACATCGCGTCGGACGGCGTTTACACGGAATACAGTATCGAGCGGCTCGCGCCGTGGGAAATGGCGTTGATTTGCCCCTTGTAGACCATTTGCCGTCCTTTGTGAATTTGAATTTATCATCTGATTAATTGCCTGATTGAGGAGACCCTGTATGTCCAACTTGAACCCGACCACTCTGCGCACCGAGTACCTGACCAACCCAATGGCGATCGACGCCTCGCACCCGCGTTTAAGCTGGACATTGCAGTCCAGCAATCCCATAGCGCGCGGCCAGCGCCAGACGGCCTACCGCATCCTCGTGTCAGACGACCATGACGCAGTGGTCTGGGACAGCCGGCGTGTCACATCCGATGAGACGGCGCACATCCGCTACGGCGGCGCACCGCTGCTGACCGGCGAACGGTATCACTGGAAAGTGCGCGCCTGGGATGAAAACGGCAAACAATCGGAGTGGAGCGATCCCGCGACCTGGACGATGGGCCCTTCGGTAGGAGCAGGCTGGTCGCGCGAACGCGCTGATGACGCGCCACGACCGGCGGTCGCCGCCGAATGGATCAGCCTGCCGCTGGGACGACAGTGGGACGAGACGAAGTCACCGGCTGCGACGATGTTGCGCAAGCCATTCGCGGTCGTGGGAACCATATGTCGGGCCGTCCTGTACGCATCGGCGCTCGGCGTATACGAAGTGCGGCTCAACGGCCAGCGCATCGGCGATCAGGTGCTGGCGCCAGAGTGGACGGACTATCACCAGAAGGCGCAATATCAGGGTTATGACGTCACCACGCTGGTGCAATCCGGCGACAACGTCCTCGGCGCGGAAATCGGCGCAGGCTGGTATGCCGGCCGCCTCGGCATGTCCGAGGCTTTCGCAGGCGTGTGGCGTGGCGTGTACGGACGCAGGCTGGGGTTGATTGCTCAACTGCGCATCGAACTCGCAGACGGACAGCGCATTACGATCGTGAGCGATGGCAGTTGGAAGGCAACGGACAGCGGCCCGATTCGCAGCGCTGACATCCTCGATGGCGAAGCCTACGACGCGCGGCAGGAGCTGCCCGGCTGGGACCGCGGTGGCGCCGGCTTCGACGACAGCGCGTGGGCGCAAGCGGCGGTGCTCAAAGGCCCGCGGCTGGTCGCGCAGCCCAATGAGCCGATCCGCATCACGCGCACACTCAAACCCGTGGCCGTGACCGAACCCACACCGGGTGTGTGCGTGTTCGACCTTGGCCAGAACATGGTTGGTTGGCCGCGCATGACGCTGCGCGGCGCGGCAGGGACGGAGATACGCTTCCGCTATGGCGAGGCGACGAATCCCGACGGCACGCTCTATCGCGCCAACCTGCGCGGCGCGCCACAGATCGATACCTATATCTGTCGCGGGGGCGACAAGATGTCGGGCGACGAGACATTCGAACCCCATTTCACCTATCACGGGTTTCGCTATGTGGAGATCACCGGGTTGTCCTATGCGCCGTCGCTGGACGACCTGACGGGCTGCGTGTTCCATTCTGCCGCGACGGAAGTGGGGCAGTTCGAGAGTTCGAGCCCGTTGCTCAACAAGATCGACGCGGCGATCCGGTGGACGCTGCGCGGGAACCTGCACAGTTCGCCGACCGACTGCCCGCAGCGCGATGAGCGGCTGGGCTGGATGGGCGACGCGCAGGTCTTTTCGCAGACCGCCATCTTCAACATGGATATGGCCGCGTTCTACACCAAGTGGGTGCGCGATATCCGCGAGGCGCAGGCGCGCGACGGACGATTTCCCGACGTGGCGCCTCACCCCTTCGACCCCAACCAGCGCTTCAGCGGCAACCCCGGCTGGGCCGATGCCGGTGTGATCGTGCCGTGGCGCCAGTATGTGAACTACGGCGACAAAGCACTGCTTGAGGAACATTTTGACGCGGCGCGGCGCTATGTGGACTGGAGCACTAACAGCAACCCCGACCTCGTGTGGCGCAATGGGAGCCAGTTGACGCCGCTGTGGTATGGCGACTGGTTGAACGCCGACACATTTGCCGACCTCGCCGGCATCCCGCGCAAGGGCGGCGAAGTGCCCAAAGAGATCTATGCCACGGCGTTCTTTGCGTGCTCGACGCAACTCGTCGCGCAGATGGCTGCCGTGCTTGGGCGCGCAGCCGACGCGCAAGCGTATGCGGCGCTGGCGAAGAAAATCCGCGCGGCGTTTAACAAGGCGTTCGTGGCAAAGAACGGCAAGATCACGGGCGACACGCAGGCCGGCTATGCGCTGGCACTCGCCTTCGATCTGCTGCCCACCAGCCTGCGCCCGCTGGCAGCCAGGCGCATGGTCGCGGCCTTGAAACCATACGATGGGGCGCTTTCCACCGGCATCCAGAGCACCGTGCGGATGATGAACGAACTGACGCGGCATGGGTATCACGATCAGGCCTACGCGCTTATGACCCGCACGTCGATCCCCTCGTGGGGCTACATGGTCGAGCACGGCGGCACGACGATCTGGGAGCGCTGGGATGGCTGGGCCGAAGGGCGCGGCTTCCAGGACCCCGGCATGAACTCGTTTAACCACTACGCCATCGGCTCAGTGGGCGAGTGGATGTACCGGACCATCGGCGGGCTCAACCCGGACGAGAGCCAGCCCGGCTGGAAGCACTTCATCGTCCGCCCCATTCCCGGCGGTGGGCTCACCTGGGCGCAGACGTCGTACGACTCGATTCGCGGGCGCATCACGTGCCGGTGGGAAAAGACCGCGAGCGAGCTGCGCTTGACCGTCGATGTTCCGGCGAACACAACGGCCACGGTCTACGTGCCGGTGGGTGATGGGGGCGTAGTGACGGAGAGCGGGCTGCCCGTCGCTAAGGCGCCCGGCGTCAACGCACAAGGCCGGCGCGACGGGTGCGTCATTGCGGGTGTCGCGGCGGGGCACTATGAATTCCGGTCGGCGCGTCCGGCGACAAAAGCAACCAGCAAGAAATAACCGCCACACGATGTCATTCCGAATGCGCAGCATGAGGAATCCTAGCGTAACACTTACACGAGCCAAAGATAGACAAGATACCTCGCTGCACAGCCGCGATTCGGTTGGAGTTATTGCACCTACAATATGGCACAGGTTTGTCTGAAATTGCGGACAGGCACACGCGTGCTCCGCAATGTTTCAATTAGCGGAGGTCACGGTATGCAGTTTTTGTCAAAGTGTCGCGTAGGCGGCAAGCGCTGCGTTGTTCCGAATGCGTTTCTCATCCGGCTGTGCGGGGTGCTGGCCGCAGCAGTAACGGCCCTGGCCTTTGGCCACACTACCTTCGCGGCTACCCGGCCCGTCACAACGACACTGGATACCGGCGCGGGGTCGTTGCGCAGCCAGATCGCGACGATGGCGTCCGGCGACACGATTGTATTCAGCGTGACCGGTGTGATTACCCTCACCAATGGGCAGATTGGGATTACGAAGAACATCACCATCAGCGGGCCCGGCTCGTATGCGCTAACGGTGAACGGCAATAACGCCGGCGGGGTTTTCAGCGTGACCTCCGGCGCTGCTGTGCTGATCAATGGTCTCACGATTGCCAACGGCAGCAACACTGCGGCTGGCGGCGGCGGCATCGAGAATCATGGCATCCTGACCGTAACCAGAGTTACGCTGAAAAACAGTTCATCCACAGTCGGCGGCGGCGGCATCTATAACTACACGGGCGCGTCGCTAACGTCGAACCTGAGCAATTTCACGAGTAATACAGCGGCAAGCAGTGGCGGCGGCGGGTTGGTCAACTTTGGCGCGGCGACGGTGTCTGACTGCACTTATATTGGCAACAGCGCCAGTTTAAACGGCGGCGCGATTCTGAACTCGGGGACGCTGTCAATGATAGCCTGCTCCATCATCAGCAATGCGTCTGTCGCTGCGTCCGGCGGCGGCATCTTCAACAATGGGACGCTGACGGTGACGAACAGCGTCGTTGAGAGCAACACGGCCACCGTGAATTCTGGCGGCGGCATAGTTAACTTCGGCACGGTGACGGTAAACATCAGCACCTTTGCCGGAAACTCAGCCGAGGGTGGTGGCGGTATCAGAAACTATGCCGGGCATGCCCTGACGGTGAATAGCAGCACCTTTGTCAGTAACACAGCCGCGCAATATGGCGGCGGCGTTGCGAACTTCGGGGCATTAACGGTAACTGCCAGCACCCTGACCGGCAACTCCGCACCCATTGGCGGCGGTATTATCAACAGCGGCACTCTGTCGGTGACCTTCAGCACGCTGATGAGCAACACCGCAGTGAGCGGCGGGGGCATCTACATCAGCGGAACGACGCGCTTGATCGACACGATCGTGGCCGGTAGCGGCACTGCCGGGGCTAATTGCGCTGGCGCGCGCAGCGTGGTTTCAGATGGCCATAACCTGTCATCGGATGCCAGCTGTGCGTTCACCGCAACTGGCGACATCTCCGGCACAAACCCGCTGCTGGGACCACTGCATTACAACGGCGGCCATACGGATACGATGCTGCCGTTGCGCGGCAGCCCGGTGATTGACGCCGGCGGGGACACATGCGCGGCCCCAGATCAGCGCGGTTATTTCCGGCCACAGGGCGCGCATTGTGACATCGGCGCGGTCGAGGTAGCTGGACACTTCGTGTATGTGCCCATCGTGCAACGGTGACGCCCGGCGAGTCGCAGATGTGCTCAGGCCATCATGACAATGCATCGCCCAAACCCTGTTGCGTGATTACCGTGAACGGGTTACGATTGAAGTGTCGATGTGTATGGTCAGAAAAGTGTTCCACGATATAGAGCGCCGCATCACCGCTGGCCGCAACCGCGTGACTTGCGGGGAGTGAGTAAACCATGACTCGCGACCAACTCAAACGCAAACTCAAAGAACTACGCCAAACCGAGATCGCGATCAGATTTAAACGCAGGGAAGTCCCGCCAGCGATCGATGATCTGGTTTGGGGTGAATTCTTTACGGTCAAACCCGTTGTCGGCGTTGGCGCCCGCGCACCGCGAAAGGTGCGTTATCCGCTGGAAGCGCTCGAACAGATGACGCGCGAACAACTCAGCGAGGTGTTCTCCGATTACATCTGCTTCGTCTATTTTCAATATTACAAGGAGATGGGCATCCCATTTGAGAGCCGGCGCGGGTATGATCCGCAACTGCTTGCCTTGCTGGGGCTAGGCCCGAACGCAAGCAGCGATGATGTGAAGAAGCGCTTTCGTGAGCTGGCGCGCAAGTATCACCCCGATGCCGGGGGCGACAGCCGGCAATTCATCGCGCTGATGGATGTGTATAACCGGCTGCGGGAACAGTGAAGACTTGTGTAAAGTCGCGCCGCGGCGCTCAAGCGGGTGATACGCTGATTGTCTGCGTCCCTGCTTTGACGCTGGCGGCGCGCGCCGCGGCGGACGTGATCGTCATGAACCCGCGCGGGCCGAGGACATGGGCTGAGGTCAGCACGCCGCCCATCATTGCGCCGACGATGCCAAGCGAGGCGACGTCGGTTCCGGTGAGCAGCAACCCCGCAATCGGGGAGCGGATGTTCAGATCATTGTTCAGGTAGCGCGCGGGTGTGGCCGGGACGCCGTAGATCGCACCTTGCCGATGACCGGTGAAGTGCTCCACCGTGAGCGGGGTGGATAACTCGGTATAGGCAATCAGGTCGCGGAAACCCGGGTGGTCGCGCTCCACCAGGTCGATCATCCCGTCCGTAATCTTCGCCTTCAACTGGTTGTAGTCCTGTCCGCGCCGCAGCCATGGCTTGTCCTTCCAATCTGCGAAGCATTCGTGATCGGCGTAAGTGATGATTTGTGCCGTATGCCGTTTGGCTTGTGGATCGCGCAACGAGCCGCACGACAGGTAGGCGAACTGAGGCTTTCCTTCGAGCACCCCGTTGCGTTGCGCATACATCGCCGCATGATCAGTCCCCGCGTAGATCCAGTGATTTTCACCGTGCAGGCCGAGACTGGCTGGGCTTTCCTTGAAACCCACATATAGCACTACCACGCTCGATGACTGCTTTGTCGCCAGCAATTGGCGTTGTTGAGGGAGTTTAAGTTCTGCTGGGAGCAGTCGTGTGTAGGTGGCATACGCGCCGGCATCCGAGATGATGAGCGGGGCGGTGAAGGTGTGTTCGACGCCACCGCGCCCACGGGTGTGCACGCCCACCGCACTGCCTTTTTCAACAATGATCTCGCTGACTTCCTGGTTTACCATGCAAGCCCCGCCTGCGGCTTCGATGATCGGCTGGATCGAGTCTGTGATGACGCCGGCGCCGCCCACCGGGTACCAGGCGCCCTCCAGATAATGGCTCGCGATCTGGACGTGGATGGCAAAAGCACTCTCGGCGGGTGGCAGACCGTAGTCGCCCCATTGCGAGACCAGAACCGCTTTCAGGCGCTCATCACGGAAATGGGAGTCCAGATATTGTTGGGTGGTCTGCAAAGCCAGGGCTCGCTGGGGCAGTGTCAACAGGGAAGCGATTGCCTTCGGCATCAACCTGCCGATGTAAAAGCGCATCAGCCAGCCGTTGACGCGCGCGATATCGCGGAGGTAAGTGCGGATGGCCGCTGTCTCATGCGGAAACTGGCTGATCAGCGCTCGTTCAAACTCGGCAACGCCTGCTATTGCCTTGACCGACAAGCCGGGGTAGTCGAAGTGATCGTAGTCTTTCGGCAGCGTGTTCCACTTCACGCCGCGCCCGGTGATGAAGTCGAATAACTGGCGTGATTGCTCGCCCTCCGCCATCTGCCCGACGTAGTGCAGGCCGACATCCCACGAGTAGCCCTTGCGCTCGAAGGTGTGGGTGAAACCGCCCAGCTTGAAATGGCGCTCCAGGACAAGCACGCGCTTGTTTGCCAGTTGCGCGAGCAGGCTTGCAGCGGTAAGCCCTCCAATTCCTGAACCAATCACAATCGCGTCATACTGGTTATTTTGAACCGATTTCATCTTCTGCTCCTTGTTTCTTGCTCTCAGCCGGTATACAATTATCTTTACACTGTCAACTTGACAATGTAAAGATACAATGTAATCTTGACGTTGTCAAGATGCTTTTGGCACTTTTCCCAACCTTTTTTGAACAGGAGCCTGTTGCGATGACGGATAGTCCGAAGACCGATAGTTATCACCATGGCCAGTTGCGCCGCGCTCTGCTGGATGCCGCTCTGCAACTGGTGGTTGAGCGCGGGATGAACGGTTTTACGATGCGCGAGGTGGCGCGCCAGGCAGGCGTGAGTCACGCGGCGCCATATCACCATTTTGAGGACAAGTCTGCGCTGGTCAATGCCCTGGCAACGGAATGTTATGACCGCTTCACCGTCGCATTGCGCAGCGCGTGGCAGGCCACTGAGGGGTCCGCGCTTGTGAAATTCCAGGCTGTTGGCGCCAGCTATGTCGCTTTTGCCATGCAGCACAGCGCCGAGTTCTATGTCATGACGCGCTCCGAGTTGCACGCTCTTCCACATGGTGGAGATGAGCCTGTTTATACGCCGTTGCAAACTGCCGCGACTGCGGCATATCAGGCGTTGACCGACGGCGTGGTGGCGTGTCAACAAGCGGGTTTCATCCCTTCAGGCGACCCGATGCCGTACGCGCTGACTTCCTGGGCGACCGTGCATGGCTTGTCCATGCTGCTCCTGGACGGGACTGTCGGGCGGTTGTTCGCGAGCCCGTTGGGCAAAATTGATGCGCAACAAATTAGCGGGATGGTGGCTGAATTACTTGCAAAGGGTCTGCTGGCTCGATCCTGAGCGCCGCTATAATCGTTGTGTCACTCAACAGGCGACCGGGGCGACCGGCGCGCATTTATACAAACACGAAAGTATGGCACCTACTCCAACCGACGGGCTCAAGATACAGAACGTCAGCGTCCCATTGACCAACAGTTCGCGCAAGTCGATCGACGCCTATCTCGCGTCGCCGCAGGGCAACGGGCCATATCCGGCCGTGATTGTGATTCATGAGATGCCCGCGATCAGCGAGAATATCCGCGACATCGCGCGGCGTTTTGCGATGCAGGGCTACGCGGCGCTGGCAGTGGATCTGATGTCGCAGGCGCCGGTTGCGGTGTGCATGATGCGCGTGATGAACGGCATGATGTTCAACCCGCTCAAGAACGGCATCGTGGCCGAACTACAGCAGTCGCTCGACTTTTTGCAGCAGCAACCGGGCGTCGACCCGAAGCGCGTGGGCGTGATCGGCTTTTGCATGGGCGGCACGTTCGCGCTGCAGATGGCCTGCACTGACAAAGATGTGAAGGCGGCGTCGGTGTTCTATGGCATGAACCCGCGCCCCTTTGAGGCCATCGCGCAGGCCTGCCCGATTGTTGGCAGTTACCCTGACAAAGACTTCACCACCGAAGCCGGGCGCAACCTCGACAAGATGCTGGAACGTTACAACGTGCCGCACGATGTCAAGGAATACCCGAATTCGCTGCACTCGTTCTTCAACGACGACAAGCGCAGCTTCAACCCCGAGGCTTCCGCCGATGCGTGGCAGCGCGTGCTGGCGTTCTTCAAGCAGCACCTTGGGTAGCCCGGCGATAGATGTCAGACTTTTCCGAAAAGTCTGACATCTATCGCGACATCTATCGCCCGACCAGTGGCAGCAGGGCGCGACCGCATGAGGGGCTGAGCGGGTTCAACGCCGGCACGCTGACCACCACCGGCGGCGCTGTGGCGCTGAACCACGCGCTGCTCGCTTCTACTGTCTGTGGCTGGTTTAGCACAGGCGCGAGGAACGACCGTGATCCGTTTTCCAGCACCTGCACCGTCGGGCATAGAGCAGTGTTTGGCGTGGCAAGTTTGATTGTGACGCGATACTGGCCGATGCTGCCGGCGAACCGGGTGGCGCTGAAACTGGTGACGCGCAGGTAGTACAGCCCATCGGATGTGGCGGGGAGCGCACCAGTGATCATCGGGCAGGCATTTGCCCAACTGGGCGGAAAATCGCATTCGAAGCTGTCATCCGCGAACAGTCCGGGCAGGCAGTCGCCGTTCGGTGTCGCGCTGATGCAGGCTTTGGGATCGAATGTGGTGTCGCTGTAAACCGTGTTCACCGTCACCGTGACGTTCCACCCCGCCTTCGCGCTGAAGGC
>CAIXPS010000007.1 GCA_903921365.1 uncultured bacterium
AGTTGGTCGACATCCGACCGCTCTCAAGCCACGTTCACAACATCAAATTCCTGCAGGCGGACCTTATGCGTGATCTTCGGCCGCAACTAGTTGGATACTGTGATTCTGTCTCCTGTTTGCATGCCTTGGAGCATTTTGGTCTCGGACGGTATGGTGACGACGTGCAGTTTGACGGACACCTCCTCGGATGGAACAACGTGGAGAAAATTCTCAGAAAAGGGGGTCGATTATATTTTTCGACCCCAATCGGCCCGCAACGTATTGAGTTTAATGCGCACCGTGTGTTTTCGTTGCGCTATCTGCTCAAGCTTTTCTCGCCGTATTACGGAGTAGAACAATTCTGCTATGTCGACGACGGGGGCGCGTTTCATGAGAACGCCACCTTGGGAGAGGCGGAAGTATCCAGTAACTGCGGGTGTTATTATGGCTGCGGGATATTTATATTGAGAAAGCTGTAATTGTGGCAGCGATTGAATGACGATGAATGGATGGGCAAAACTTGCGCGCATGCACGGTTTCGCCGCAAGGCGAAACAAAGTATCCGGATCATTACCATCCCACAGTAATTGGTGAAATCAGGAAATCTGACGAAAAAAACGGTTCGGCCGCAAGGTCTTAACCTGCTATGAGGCAGGTGATGAATCCCAAAACATCTCTACAGCCGAAGTGTCGGCACATTACACTCCTGCGGAAGCTATGCGAACTGATTCCGCCTTATCTGGTAGGTAAATCCGCACGGGAGACCGGGGGCAATTTTGAGGGTGCGCACTCTTAGTGCCTAGAGTCACGTGGTGCAATGCTTTATGCGCAGACCGGCCACGCCTGGAGTCTGAACGACGTGTGCGACGCCTTGCGATTGCATCTGACTACGCTCTTCGCGATTCGAGAAGCGCGGCCGCCGGTGCGCAACACACTCAGTCGTGCGAACAAGGTCCGGGACTGTGTGATGGCCGAGCAGTTGCTTTGGTCGGTGCCGTGCCATTTTCAGGCGGACTTTTCCGGCTTTTGCCAAGGTC
The DNA here is from genome assembly GCA_903921365.1 of uncultured bacterium. Lineage (GTDB taxonomy): Bacteria > Chloroflexota > Anaerolineae > J036 > Brachytrichaceae > CAIXPS01. Next base: position 1,017 of record CAIXPS010000007.1, read on the forward strand.
GCAAAAAGCTGTCCTGGCGCTTTCGTCACGCCATCAACGTGGTCGACTCGACCACCATCCAATTGATCGCGACGTGCATGAGTTGGGCGAAGCGTCGGCGCCGAAAGGCCGCAGCCAAGTGCCATCTACGCATGGATCTCGCCAGCTGCTTGCGGCGCTTCGCCATTGTGGATACCGCCAAGTAGCACGACAGCATCCGCGCCAAGGACCTGAGCTGTGCGCCGCGCTTGCCGAGTGAGAAATCGTGATGTTCGATAAAGCCTACGTCGACTACGTCTACCTGTGGTCGCTCAAAGACCGTGGAGTTTCCTTCGTCACCCGGGCGAAGGGCAACATGGATTGCACGGTGAAAGAGCGCCTGCCCAAGAGCCCGGACACGCGCATCCTAAAGGACGAGCTGGCCGAGCTGAACAATCCCGCCCCTATGCTGAAGTATCCAGGGCTCCTGCGGCGGGTGACGGCCCTGGTCGAAATCGACGGCAAGGAACGGGAGATGGTCTTCTTGATCAACAGCACCGAATGGAGCCGCCTCCAGTGTTTGCGACCTGTACAAACGCCGGTGGCCCATCAAGACGTTTTTCGAGGAACTGAGACAGACCATGCAACTGGTGGACATCGTGGGTCACTCCGCCAACGCGGTCAATTGGAAGGTCCGGACAGCGTTGCTTGTCCATTTGCTTTTGCGGTTCCAGGCTTGGCAGAGTAACTGGGAGCACAGCTTTACCCGCTTGATTACATATATACGGTCTGCGCTGTGGCTTGAGCGCGATCTGGATCGTTTGCTTAAAAGCTGTGGGACAGCCGACGGGGACTGCCGATGGCTGGGCAGCCCAGAACAGGCGTGGTTGCCTGGCTTAGCCGTCAGCCCTATGGGGCAGCCGGGGTGATATCTCATCGTGAAAATCCATCCGACTCGCTAAAATCCTTAACTCTTCCTGCCGCTTAAAAGCCGATGTTTCGGTTCATTACCAAACATTTCTTACAATGGTTTTCATCCGATCGGAGACTAATAAAAATAGCCTAAACACAAGTATAGCTAAAACCAGATAAATACACAGAAAGACATATGCCGAAGAAAGCACTAATCACGGGCGTAACAGGACAGGATGGATCCTATCTGGCCGAACTGTTGCTAGGCAAAGGATAT
>CAIXPS010000008.1 GCA_903921365.1 uncultured bacterium
CGGCAGATCGTGCTCCAGCGACTCGCGGTTGAACTGCGGGTTGTAACGGCTGGCCGGCGCCGTGCGCACATCGGCAACCATCATCACCCCGTTGGCGTCGAGCAATTGCGCCAACGCTTCGAAGCTATGATTACTATGCCCGATGGTGAACAGATGCATAGGGATAATTCTACGCGAAGCGGCGTGTCGCGCCAGTGCGGACGAAGCTCAATCAACGCGGCCGAGTATCTGGTCGACGGGCAGTTCGATCACGGGCAGCGTGGGGGATGTGATCACATCGCCGTACTCCAGTCGTCGCAGGTTCAGGTAGTGTCCATTGCGTGGAAGCGTGTATTGTTCGATGACCTGGCTGGACACATCCACCAGCCATGCTTCTGCGATACCCGCCTCGGCATAGCGCGGCATCTTCTCATCCCGGTCGTAATCCGTCGATGTGTCCGCGACCTCGACGACGATGAAGACGTCAGTGGCATACGGGTGTTCAGTGGCGTAATAGTCGGCGCGTGTCCGCAACACCGCAATGTCCGGTTGCGGTTCGGAGTAATCGTTCAACCGGATGGGATCCTGCACACTGACAATCGCACTCTCCGCCAGCAGACGGGTGAAAAGCATGTTAAGTCGTTTTACGATGGCTGCATGGAGCGGACCAATGGGGGTCATTGCGCGCACCTCGCCGCCGATCAATTCCACGCGGTCATCCTCCGCAAGTATGCCGCTCTCGCGCATACGCGAATACTCAGATGTGTTGAAAAGTCGGCGAGCAATTTGGATAGTCATTGAGTCATTACTATTGTACCGACAAAGCTCGTTCTACTTTCGGTCCTAAACTCAAAAACTACCTCAACATCATCAGGCTGCTCAGCGGCACGCACACGATGCGCGGGTCGGTGACGGTGGCTTCGTCGCTCTGGGTCACCAGAATGCCAAACGGGGCGTGATAGACCGTCTTTTCGAGGAACGCGCGCAGTCCCTCAGTTTCGGCCCATCCATTGATGCGCCGCCGGTATTTGACTTCCATCGGGATGCGCAGCGTGCCGATCGTCAAGACGTAGTCCACTTCCGGCTCCATCGGCCGCGCCGGGAAGTGCGCCACATCCAGGCCATTGATGGTGAGCAATGTGGCGCCGACGACGCTCTCCGCGATTCGCCCAGCCAGATCGTAGAGCTCAGGCGCGGCGGCGAGTTGGTCGGGCGCCAGTGGAATGACTTCCTGCAACCAGCTCGCGCGCAACCCGTGATCCACCAGGCACAGCTTGGCGGCGCCGTGTTTTTTCTTCAGGCGTATCTCTAGTGGCTCTATCAGCCGAAGGAGCAGCGAGTTGGACAGGAATTTCATATACTGCTGAACGCGCACCACGCCGACGTTCGCCTGCAACGCCCGTTGCGCTTCGCGCGCAAACAAGCCGTTGTCGGGCGCCTGGCCAATATAACGGCACGACAGACGAAACAATTCCTCCAGCAGCGCCGCATCGCGTCTGCGCCCGCGTTCGCCCAACCTCAGATCATGCTGGATCACGCGCCGGATGACGGTTTCATTGAGTTGATCGGCGACCTGTGGCCAGGGAATATTCGCGGCGCTGTGCGCCAGCGGGAAGGAACCGCGCTCCGAGAAAGCCTGGAATGTGGCGTCGCGCATGGCGGCATGCCGCGCCCCATGTTCGCGCAACTCCTGCCAGAACCCCTGGCGCGTCAGCGGCTCCAAACCGTTGTCGGGCAGAAAAGCCGCCGGCATGTCCAACCCGCGAAACTGGCCGATCTCCGTCAAGGAGAGCGTGCCGGCTTCGATCGTCGTGATGCGCCCGGCCAGGCTGTCGCGTCCCAGTTCGATGCGCAAAGCGGAACTGCCCGTCACCACCGCTTGAACAGTGGCGTTATCCACCAGCGATTTAAGTTGCGGCGCCCAGTCGCTCAAGTTCTGGATTTCATCGAAAAACAGAATCGCTGCCTCGCCGGCGCGCGCGGCTTCATTCAGCGTCCGCTTCAGCATCGTTTCTTCATACCATTCGACGATCTGCAGTATCGGTTCATCGATTCCGCGAAGCGACGAAAGTTCATCAAACTGTATGCGAAAAATGCGATCAGGGCGCACACCCTCCGCCAGCATCTGCTCGATCAATTGCAGTTGGGCGGTAGTCTTGCCGATCTGGCGCGGCCCGCGCACGACGACAATTGGCGCCAGGCGTTGATCCAGGCGGCGCTTGATCATACTCACCAGTGTGCGCCGGGTCGAGGGCAAAGCGGCGCCCGGCTTGCCCTGCCACCACGGGTTAAAACGCAGCAGGTCGCGCACCAGCTGAGCCGGCAGCTCGAGCGGAGGAAACTGGGTGCGAAGGTCGCGTGCGTTCGTCATGACACCCTAATTGTAGAACAGCCTGCTAACGTGTCTATACCGTTTTGCCATCGCTGACGAATTCGACCGTGTTCAAGTCGAGTAATGCGAAGGTTCGTACATGTTCCCGCCCGAGTTATTTGACCACAGTAAGCCGAAATAAATGGATTGGCTCCCGGTTTACGTTTTCTGATGTTGCTTCAACCAGCGTTCAAATGACGCCGGGCTTTCTGTTGACTTGCGGCCCAGCAACATCCCCTCAATGCTGATATCTTCGTCCAGATCGGGCCAGTAAATTCCGTAGCCGCCGCCGCTTGTTTCAAAATGAGCTTTTTCGTCCGGTGTTCCGTGCGCCAGGCGCGGATACCAACTCACAGGAACTGATATTGTCCGGCCGTCTTCCAAATCGACTGCCAAGGTGTCATCATTCACTGAAATGCTGACCAGCCGGGGCAATGCCAGACTAACCGTTGCAGAAAGCGTTCCACTCATTTCTCAATAGCTCCAGGTTCGCACACAAAATCTGATGAATAAAAGAAAACCGATTACCGCGTCCACACCGTCTTCCCATCCGTTACAAACTCGACCGTGTTCAAGTCGCGCAGAATAAAGGCCCGAATAGCGCGGTCGAGCGCCGGCGGCGCTAAGCCGGCGTCGGCCCACACCACCATGCGCGGGTGCGCCAGATTGAGCAGGGGCGCCTTCGCGCCGCGCACGCTCACAAATACGACATCCGCGCCGTTGATCGTCCCGCTGATTATGCTGGCGTCGCCGGCGAGTTCGAAGGTCACCGCGCCATATCTCAGGCGCGCGCCGATTGCGCCGTTCAGCCGTTGTTCCACCGTAAGCACCACGTCGGGTTCGAGTTCAACCCGCGTGCCGATCGGAACCGTCATGACCTGCGCCGCTTGCGCGCTGGCCTGCTCGTTCCAGTCAGCGAGCATCGCCGTAGGCTCGTCCTCGCCCTCAGGCTGGATGATCACGCCGGGTTTGTAGCGTTGCAGGATGGGCAGTGTGTCGCCACGGTCGATATCGTTGCGCTGCGGCAGCAGCAACAGGTCGATGCCTCCATCCCACATCGGCATGGCGCGCCCCATGATCGGCAGCACCCCGCCGCCTCCGGCAAAGACCATCTGCAGGCCAGCGGGCGTCTGTATGAATGCCCCCTTGCCGGTAAATGTGACGTGCATGGCGCCATCGGGACGCTGATACCAGTACACGCCGCCGAGCGCGGCCAGCAGCATCACGACAACCACAACGCCGATGATGCCCAGGCGACGTTTGATCAAGGTCGCCAGTATCTGCCGGATATCGATCTTGAGACTCAGCACAGCTGTGATCCCTCCCAACACCAGATAGTACGCGATGGTTTGTGCCGGGCCGAAGTCGTAGACCGGCACTGCCGCCCAGGGCCATGATCCCATCCATTCGACGATGCGCAATGTGGCGGTCAGCAGCGCATACGGTAGCATACCCACGGCGGCGCCCAGTGGCACAGAGAACACGCCTGCAACCACCGCCGCAATGCCCAGGATCATCGCCGGCGGTTGCAACGGCAACACCAGCCCATTGGCCATGAATGTCACCAGCGACAACTGATGAAAGGTTGACAGCAGCAGCGGCATCGTGGCGATGGTGGCTGAGACGGTTGAGAACAGCACATCCGCCAGCAACCCCGTCCACGTTCGCGCCGTTTGACGCTGCATGTGGCGCTGCAGCCATGCCTGCACCCGGTCGTGCAGCCGATCGCTGTACAGCACCAGCCCAAGCGTGGCGGTGAAGCTCAACTGGAAGCTGAGGTCAAACAGCAGTCTGGGGTCGTATAAAAGCATGAAGAATGCGGCGGCAAACAGCGTGTTCAGCGTAAAGGAACGCCGCCAGATCAACCGACCGGCCAGCATGATCACGGCCATAAACGCCGCGCGCATCACCGAACCGGACATGCCGACGAGCACCATGTAGATCAGCACGGCGGGAATAGCGAAGGCCGCCACTGCGCGCCTGCCCAGGAACTGCCCGAGCACCATCACGACCAGCCCGACGATGATGCTGACGTTGAACCCGGAGATCGCGACGATGTGCGCCGTGCCCGTGCGCCGAAAGGACTCCTGGGTGCCCGGTGGAATCTCGCGGGCGTCGCCAATCAGGATGCCGTTGAGCAGGGCGGACTCCGGGGCGGGCATGATCTGCTGGGCGGATGTCCGCAGCGCGGCCTTGTATCGCAGCAGCACCGCCAGCACGGGATCGCCTTGATCGCTGCCGAGACGTTGCACTTGGTCGGGGAGTGATACCCAGGCATACACATCCCGGTTTCCCAGGTAATCGCGGTAGTCGAAATCGGCAAAGACCGGCGGCGCATCCATGGGGCCGAACACGCGCACGACATCCCCATAGCGCCAGTCGACGTTGTTGCCGGCGCGAACCAGCACGACGCCGTCGGGCTGAACGATCGCGCCATCGACGACCAGGCGCTGCACGTGCACGCGCAGATAGGTCAGATTGGGGCGCTTGTCCGGTTCGTCATCGTCGATCACGCCTTCGACAACCACAAACCGCCCGTTGTACGCCGCGACCGGGTGTTCAAGCGGCGCCGTCCGCAAGGTGACCCAAGCGGCTCCAGTGGCGAGCAGCATTATGCAAGCCGCCACCCAAATCGTCTCGTACTGTTTGCCTGCAACTGCCAGGATGCACGCGCCAAGCGCGACGAGTGCGACCAGCCCGCTGAACCAGACCGGCAGCGGAAACTGCGACGCAAGCCAGACTCCCGCCGCAAATGCAGCGGTGATCAGAACGAACGGCGCAGTTCGTGTCATGGTTGCGGCTCATTGTACGATCCGAACCCCAAATACACCAATCTCCCTCTCCCCTCCTCTTCTCCTCTGCTCCCCCGCTCCTTTTCTCTCCCACTCCCCCGCTCCCCCTTTCTGCCTGATAATCCCCACCACCAATGGAGGCACAACCCATGAAAGCATACGAACGATTCTTCGACGGCATTAACGCCATCTTCGCCAATATCCAGTCAACCCAGGGCGCGGCCATCGAACAGGCCGCCGAGTTAATTGCCGAAGCCATGGTGCACGACGGCGTGGCGCACATCTTCGGCACCGGCCATTCCAACATCATTGCGGAGGAAGTGTTCGGGCGCGCCAACACGCTCGCCCCGGTCAGTCAGGTGATGGACCTGTCGATGGCCGGCTCGGTCAACACCGTGCGCAGCTTCTACATGGAGCGCGTCGAGGGCATCGGCCAACTGATCTACGATCACGTGCGCCCGCAGCCGCAGGACGTGTTCATCGTCATCTCCAACTCGGGGCGCAACGCGGTGCCGATCGACTTTGCCCGCTCCGCCAAGGAGCACGACCACAAGGTTATCGTCGAGACCTGCATCGAGTTCAGCATGAGCCAGCCCTCGCGGCACTCATCGGGCAAGCGCCTGCTCGACTACGCCGACGTGATCCTCGACAACAAAACGCCTTACGCCGATGTCGTCGTCAAGGTGGACGGTATGAAGCCTGGGCTGGGATCGGCGTCCGGGCTGGCCGGATCGCTGCTGGTGCACGCCACGCTCGTCGAGGCGGCCATGCGCATCATGGAGAAGGGCATCGAGCCGCCGGTGTTCATGCACGGCAACCTCGACGGCGGCATGGAATACAACCAGTACCTATTGGACAAATACTGGTCGCGCATCCGTAACTGGTAGGAGAGCGGAGGAGCATGGGAGAGGGGGAGAAGAGGAGACAGGGAGAAATTCGGAAGCCAATTATTCTCCTCCTCTCCTTCTCTCCCCGCTCCTCTTCTCAAATGACCGACCCGAGGATCGCTGCTTCCGGCCCGAGGGCGCCTTTGACGATATCGACCGGGCGGGCAACGCCGGTTTCGAGCAGTGCTAGGTTCGCCATGTAGTCGCCAATGAGGGCGGCGTAACGGGCGTGGATCGCGCCGAACAGGGGTTCGCCAGCCTCGGAGGTTCCGCCGGTGATCACGATCCGCTGCGGGAAGAAGATCGGGCTGAGGATCGCGAGCAGATGCCCGACGTGGTCGCCGACCTCGGCCATGATCGCCGCCGCGATGGGGTCATTGCCTGCGCGCGCCGCCGAGATGATAGCGCGCGCGGAGATATCGTCCCTGCCATAGCGCCGCCGGCCGTGCCGTTCGATGGCAGCCATTCCACAAAGCGCCTCGGCGGAACCACGCACGCCGCCGTTGCAGGCGACGTCGGCAGCAGGTTCGAGGATGATCCGCGCGGCGTCTGCGCACACGCCCGCCCACGTCTCCAGCAAGCGCCCATCGTTGATGCTCGCAATCGCCAACCCTGTGCCGAGTGCAATACACAACAAGCGTTGCGCGCCTTGCGCGCTTCGCGCGCCTTGTCCTGCGCCGAAATGAGATTCGGCCAGCGCATACGCGTTCACGTCGTTTATCACCCGGACAGAACAGCCAAAGCGCGCCTCAAACGCCGCCTTGATGTTGAAGTGGTTCAACGCCGGCGCGTTCACCGATAGAAACGCGCCGGTGTGGTCTGCATTGATCACGCTGCACAGCGATACGCCGATGCGGGTGATCTGCGCGCCATCCGCCAGTTGTTTGACCACCGCACAGATATCGGCGATGAAGGGGTCGGCATCACTCCCATGCAACCGCGTGGGGATCGTGTGCCCCGCAACGATACGCGCAGGGGCATCGCCGCGAACAAGCCCGATCTTGGTATTGCTTGCGCCGATGTCGATGCCGACTGCGAACGTTGGCATGAGACTGCCCACCGCGTGTTACTTACCGCCGTACCAGAAACCGCGCAGCCAGTTGGACGGGCGCAGCCGCGCCTCAACCTCATCAGTCATGGGGGGCAGGTCGCTGACGCCGCAGTTCATCTCGGCCTGGCGCGTGTTGCGCATGCCGGGGATGACGGTCGATACCGCGGCCGGCTTGAGCGCGAACTTGAGCGCCGCAGCCGCCATATCGGGTTCGTCCTGACCGAGCGCTTCTTTCACCTTCGCCACGCGCGCCATCGTGCGCGCCATGCGGTCGCCGGCAAAGTAGTTGTTGCGGAAGTCATCGGGCTCAAAGGTCGTATCGGGCGTCCACTTGCCGGTAAGCGAACCTTCGTCAAACGCGACGCGCACGATCACGCCGACCTTATGTTCCTTCGCGGCGGGCAGAAACTCTGCCTGCGGTTCCTGCTCGAAGATGTTGTAGATCACCTGCACCGCATCGAGCCAGCCATTGCGCATCAGTTCGACCAGCGAATTCTGATCGTGCTCTGGCGTGCTGATCCCGATGCCCAGGATTTTGCCCTCTCTCTGGAACTTGCGCAGGATGTCGAGCGCCAGCGGGTTGCGGTTCCATGCGCGCGTCCAGGTGTGCAGCTGGATGAGGTCGATAGCCTCGACCCCGAGATTGCGCAGGCGTTCTTCCAACTGCGCGCGCAGATAGGCTTCGGGGTAACGATCCTCAATGCGATCATACGCGCTCGGCGGCCAGTTGCCTGGCGCCGGTGGGATTTTCGTCGCAACATAAACGCGCCCGGCGCCGCGCGCCGCGCGTTCCTTCAACACCTGACCGATCAACCGCTCGCTGCGGCCGTTGCCGTAGCCAGCGGCGGTATCGATAAAGTTGCAGCCCAGGTCGAGCGCCCGGTGCAGCGCGGCCAGCGAGTCGGCGTCGCTCTGCGTGCCCCAGCTTCCGCCGATCGCCCATGCGCCAAAACCGATCTCCGAGACTTGCCAGCCCAACCGGCCAAATGGTCTGTATTTCATGATGTTTCCAGTCCTTACAGGTTTATGTTAAAACGTGTGCTTTCTTTATAGCACAATGTGGAGTGAAACCTTCGCGTCCACATCCGCAGCGGCGTCCATGTGCGCCAGTATGACTTCCTGATCCGATCGCGTCGACCTTTCATGCTATAACTATGGCACAAGTTCTTAGTGACATCAGGCTGAAGCCGGTCGATGTCAGTTTGCGCGAATGCTAGCCTTTCACTTCGAACGACATGACGATAAACGGACGATGAACGTAAAGCGATATGAGAGCAACCAGGAGTGAAGTCGGTGCGTGGGGCGAGGATATTGCGGCGAAATACCTGCGCGAACACGGCTTCACGATTCGCGAGCGCAACTGGCGGCACGGCCACGGTGAACTGGATATCGTCGCCGAACGCGACAGCGTGATTATCATCGTCGAAGTGCGCACCCGCCGCAGCGACGCCTACGGCACGCCTGAAGAATCCGTGCGCGCAGCCAAACGAGCCAAGCTGATCGTGACGGCGCAGGCTTACCTGGATGCGCGCGGTCTGACCGATGCGCAGTGGCAGATCGACTTTGTCGCGATTGACCTCGACGCCCACAACGCGGTGCGTCGGATCGACCATATCGCGTGCGCGATCTCGCAACCATGAGTCCTCACCTCGCTCGTTCGCACACGCCCGAACTGCTCGACCAACTCGCCCGTGTTGCACCTGAAGTCTTGTGCGCCAACCTCCGTGATATCGCGCGTTATAACCATTGGCTCGGTATGAATCGCCTGATGCACCATCTGGTCAGGCAGTCGACACAGGCGCCGTTTAGCGGACTCGATATCGGCGCCGGGTCGGGCGACTTTGTGCATTATGACATGCGCGCCGGCGAAAGCAGTTGGGTTGCACTCGACATCTCCGACGCTGTTTTGCGATGCGGGAACACCGACAGGCTTCCGGAACCCGGAAGGTTACGGGAGCCTGTCAGCGTGGCAGCCAGTGGCCTGGCGCTTCCGTTTCCGGATGCCGGCTTCGACGTCGTCACCTGTGCGCAAACGCTGCACCATCTGGAGCCAACCGAAGCAAGCGCATTGCTCCGCGAATGTGCGCGCGTGGCGCGGCATGGGGTGATCGTTGTCGATCTCACCCGCAGTTACGTGACGCTTGCCGGGGTGTGGCTGCTCACGCGGCTCACCAGCCGCAACCCGATGACCCGCGCCGACGGCGTGCAATCAGCGCGTCGCGCATACACACTCGACGAGGCGCGCGCTCTCGCGCAAGTTGCCGGTTGGCCGGCGCAACACACGCATGTGCAGTCACATGGTCCCGCGCGTTGGTCGATGACGCTATCTCATCAGACTCGTAGCGCGTCAATCTCCAATCTCTAATCTCCAATCTCCGCCACGGCCCGCGCGATATCGAGCGCCGCATCGGGGCGCGCGAGGTGGGTAGAGGCGTGGCGCATGCGGGTGATCGACTCGGGATCGGCCAACATTCGGCGCAGTTCGGTTACGACTGCGTCAGGCGAGGGACGCCATGCCCCGGCGCCTTCCTGCACTACATACGTCACGTTGCCGTCCTCCTGCCCGGGCACAGCATCATAGATGAGCAACGGCAGACCCGCGATGAACCCTTCAGCTACTGTGGCCGCGCCAGCCTTCGTGATCAGGATGTCAGCGATACCCATCAACTCCGGAACGGTGTTGACAAACCCGAATGTTTTCAGGCGCACCTGGCGCGCCGGCAAATGGTCCAGCTCCTGCTTGACTGCGCTGTTGCGCCCGCACACCACCAGCAACTGCAGGCTCAAGTCGCTTTGGACAATGGCGCGCGCGGTCGCCCCCAACCGCCCCATGCCATCCCCGCCGCCGATCAACAGCGCCAGCGGCGATGCCTGATCGAAACCCAGTTCGGCGCGCAGGGCGTTCCCAGCGGCGCGCGTGTGCGCGCGCAGATCAGGCGACACCGGTTGGCCGGTGATGACGATCCGATCCGGGGCGACGCAGTTGTCAATCGCCTCGCGCCGGGCGTATTCGGTGGGCACCAGCGTCAGATTCGTCTCGGGCGCGTAATTGAAGGCGTGTCCTGAAACGAGGTCGGTGGCGACGACCACGAACGGCGTGGCGCATCCCATGCGCGGCATATAGTGCGGCAACACCTGCGTGTAAATCGGCGAGCAGGACACATAGACATCGGCGGGATGATGATCGAACACAAATCGCGCCATTTTCCTGCCGGACAACCGCAGGAGTGTGCGCACGATCCATGATCGCCGGCGACTATTGGTGGCGTGGAAAGCGAGTTGATGCAGGATGCGCGGGCCATTTACCACCGCCGGATAGGTGCGCTCCATCTGGTTATATGGGTAGGCCATGTGCGGGATCGCGTTGACCAGCGTGACCTCGTATTTGCCGGGGCACAGGATATCGAACCCGCGGGCGATGGCTTCCGCGGCGCTGCGGTGGCCGCCGCCGGTGTCGGCGTAAAGTAGGACGATGCGACTCATGCGGGTTAATTGTAATCGCCCCGGACTCAGGTGTAAAATGGCTGTATCGGAAAATCCGAAATCAGGAATAGTGGAAATGACGACAGCAACAATTCAGATCCGTAAAAAAGGCGCGATCACGCTCCCCAGCGAACTGCGCACGAAGTATGCCCTGGGTGAGGGTGATGTTTATACAGTAATCGACTTGGGCGATGGATCATTTCTGTTGTCCCCCAACTTGTCACAAATCAATCAGCTGGGTGATCGGGTATCGGAAATTCTGAAACAGCAGGAAGTTACATTGGATGACTTGCTGAGCACACTAGACGATGAACGAGAGCGTTACTACCAGGAACGCTATGTCCGTAAATGACATTTTCTTTGACAGTAGCGCGTTAATTGCCGGCATGATCTCCAGTGAAGGAGCATCAAGAGCGCTCCTATTACTGAGCGAAAATGGAAAGATCGCCATCACCGTTTCGGAACAGGTCGTCGCGGAAGTCGAGCGTAACATCGCGCGCAAGGCGCCAAAGATTCTGACGTATGTTCGCGAGATGATTCTGCGCGCACATATCCGTATCGTGCGCGATCCATCCCCGAATGATGTGCAGCAGCACCTCGATTGGATCAGTCATCCGGCTGATGTGCCGATCCTTGTTGCGGCAGTGCAAGCACAAGTTTACGCGATTGCAACTTTGAACACGCGCCATTTCATCGATGATCCCCGTGTGGCGCAATTGAGCGGATTACGAATCGGCACGCCCGGCGATGTCCTTGGCTGGGTGCGTGCGCATCCGATATCTCGCTGAGCGTCCTGGAGAAGCCAGAAATCTGACGCCTCTGCAATTTGTCTCATTTCGCAGTATCATTACGTTGTTAAGAGACGTAGATCATCCGTAACAAAAGAGAATAACGGGATGACACACTCCTACGTAACCAGTTGTTTTACTGTATAGCACGGTTTATTATTAATAGGCTATTATTTGGAGGAACTAGAACGTTGTCATTATGAGGAATAAGATTTCGATTATCGGCGCGGGCTTTGTTGGATCGACGACGGCGCACTGGATCGCTGAGAAGGAAATCGGCGACATTGTGTTGCTGGACATCCCGGCAACCGACACGATGCCCAAGGGTAAGGCGCTTGACCTGCTCGAGGCGGGGCCGGTGCTTGGATATGACACGCACATCGTCGGCACAACCGATTACAAAGACACTGCAGGTTCGGACATCGTGGTCATCACCGCCGGTCTGCCGCGCAAACCTGGCATGACGCGCGAGGACCTGGTTGGCAAGAATCAGGCCATCATCACGGATGTTGTGGCCAACATCGTCAAGACCTCGCCCGATGCCATCCTCATCGTTGTGACCAACCCCCTCGACACGATGGCCTATCTGGCGCACAAGGTCTCCGGGTTGCCGCGCAACCGCGTCATCGGACAGGCCGGCGTGCTTGACTCGGCGCGCATGCGCACCTTTATTGCGCAGGAATTGAACGTCAGCGTGCAAAACACGCATGCGTTTGTGCTGGGCGGCCATGGCGATGAGATGGTGCCGCTGGTGCGTTACTCAACGGTTGCCGGCGTGCCGATCACCGAACTGATGTCGGCGGAGCGAGTCGCAGCCATTGTGGATCGAACTCGCAAAGGAGGCGGCGAAATCGTCAACCTGTTGAAGACCGGCAGCGCCTATTTCGCTCCTGGAGCAGCTGTTGCCGAGATGGTTGAGGCCATTCTCAAGGATCGCAAGCTGATTCTGCCCTGCGCCGCCTACCTTGATGGTGAGTATGGGTTGAAAGATATGTACTTCGGTGTGCCCGTCAAACTTGGACGGGACGGCATCGAACAGATTGTGCAGATCAAGTTGCTGCCCGAAGAGCAGGAGATGCTGAACAAGAGCGCTGAGTTGGTGCGCGGCACGATGACAGCACTCAAGTTCTAAGGGTGTAGCAACCGTAGTTTATACTGGGTAAATATACATGCGGACACTGAAAACATGCCTGGTGAGTGAGCCATTACCGCGACTGATTGCCATAGCAGACACATGGGATATTGGCACGGAAGCTGCGTCAGTCGATGAGTTGGCAGATTGGTTATCAAAACAGATGTTGGAGCCCGAAGCTGCTTCCACAGCGCGGGAAGCGTTGCCTATTGGCGCGCGCAAGGCGATGGATGCATTGCTGCTGTCGGATGGGCGTATCCCCGCGGCGGTGTTTGAGCGCCGCTTCGGCACGTTGCGTCCGATGGGACCAGGCAGGCTCGAACGCGAGCGCCCCTGGCTATCGCCAGCTAATCCCACCGAGGTGCTGTGGTACCGCGGTTTTATCTTTCGCGCTTTTGATAAAACTACGGCCAACCCGGTGGAAGTCTTATTTATTCCCACCGATCTGATAGCGCTTCTGCCACAGCCTGAAGGCGCGGCGGACACGGTTCCCGGCGGGACTGCCACTGCGACGGGGACCGCAGCCGGGGCGACTCCGACGGCGGGACAGTCGCGCCCATCTACGACAAATGGCGTCGATGTGGATCTGCTGCTCGACGACGTCACCTCCATTCTGGCGTATATCCAGAATTACGAAGTGCGCGTGCGCCCCGATGGCGGCTGGAACAGCGAGTCACGATTGGCCGTGGGGCCGATGTTGCGCGACCACGACGGGGTTGAAAGCGAAACGCCGACCGGGCGCTTTGGCTTCCTGCTCAGCCTGATCGCGCGGATGAGCTGGCTGCGCCTGAAAGACAAGGAACTGCGCCTATCGCCCCAGGTCGTCGCTCAGTGGCTGCAAAGCCCGCCGACGGGGCAGCGCATCGCGTTATTCAATGCCTGGCGCACAGATGTGCGCTGGAATGACCTGGCGCATGTGCAGGGCATCGCGTTCGAGATGCCGCATACCTGGTCTAATGATCCGGTGCGCGAACGCACTGCTATCCTCGAGATGCTGGTGCGCTGGATGGCTGCATCGACCGAACCGTGGCAGGATGTGGAAGCCTTCGTCGAGTTTGCGCGCAAGAGCAATCCCGACTTTGCCCGGCCAGATGGCCGTTACGATACGTGGCACATCCGCGACGTGCACACGAATGAATACCTCAACGGCTTCGCAAACTGGAACCGCATTGAAGGGGCGCTCATTCGCTACATGGTTAATGGCCCGTTGCGCTGGATGGGTATTGTCAACGTGCAGGGCTCGCGCGTCGCGCTCACCGAGTCCGCGCGTCAACTGGCGGCGGGGCAGATTGAAACTGTTACGCCCGCCAGCGTAGCGCCGCGCAAAGATATATTCCGGCTTGAACCGGATGGCGATGTGATCGTTCAGACCGGGTCGCGCTTTGAGCGCTTCCAGCTCGCCCGCGTCGCAAACTGGGCCGCCACGCGCGGTGAAGATTACGTCTACCGGCTGGTGCCAGAGTCGGTGATGGCTGCCGTGAAACAGAACATCCCTGCGCCGCGCATCCTTGAGTTTCTTGAACAGCACAGTAACAAGCCCATCCCGCCCAACCTGATCAAGGCGATCAAGCGGCTGGAGCAGCATGGCTCAGAGGCGCGCCTGGAGCAGGCCTACATGCTGCGCACCAAGGATGCCGATACGATGGAAGTGCTGTTGAACACACATGCAGTGCGCAAGGCCATGATTGAGCGGCTGTCGCCCACATGCGCATTGATGCGCCAGCGCGAGGTGCGCGCCGTCTCTTCGGCCATCATCCGCACGGGCGTCCTTATCGACTTGTAACCCCACTGGCGGCAGATGTCACGCGGAG
>CAIXPS010000009.1 GCA_903921365.1 uncultured bacterium
TTATCCTTGCCGCTTAAATCGCTGTTTGGCCCCCTGGGATGCTGCCAGTCAACGCCCTTCATGTCCACCCAACGGCTGCAGTCATAAACGTATCCACTCCTCAACTTTTCTGCCGTCGTCTTGTATCCCGTCGCCTTTACAAATACCGCGAACTGCGCGTTCGTCACATCGTATTTGCCGATCAGGTACTCATCCAGATTAACTGTGTGCTGTTTTTTACGCGCACTGTTACCTGAAGTTCCCATTTGGAACTCGCCTGCCGGAATGCGCACCATCGATATCGTCACGATTGGCGCAAGCGTCAGGATCAAATCGATGGTCTGCGATGTTTGATTGCGCGTTACTTCAGATTGACTAGACTGATTACCTTCGTTTCTATGAAACATTTGTTCTAATCATGAAATCCCTCGGGCACGAGGTGAAGGAATGGGCGCTCGACGCAATGATATACCGGCACAGGCAAGAGTGACAGCAGTGGTGGAAGTGTTGTCGCCAGAACGGCGCCATGGGGCAGTAATTACGCTTACGCAACATCAACATCTGAGTAGGCCGCGAGCGTGAGATCAACGATGTGCTCAGCCACCTGTCCGGTGAAATGCGTCCTATTATCATCGCCGGCGACATGAACACGACCGACCAGACAACGGCTTATCGCATGCTGACCAGCCAGTACCGCGACAGCTGGCGCGAGGCGGGCTTCGGCCTCGGCTTGACTTTCCCTGCGCCGGTGTTCCGGCTGTCCGACATCCCACTGCCATTGCCCAGAAGATGGAAGGCGCGCGGCGGATTGCTCGACCGCACGGTCACGGCGGGTCTGTTGCGCCTCGATCATATCCTGCACTCCGACGACTTCCGCGCCGTTGGTGCGCAAACCGTCGTCATTAGGCAATCGGATCACAGCCCGCAGAGACCTCGCAGTTCCAAGGCATACGCATGCTTCGACTACGGCAGGCCACAAACACCCGTTGTCATCTTGAGAATACCCGGCCTGCCTCCGCTCAGCATGCTCGTATGAAGATGGGCCTATAAGAACATGACCTCTTTTTGTCAATGAAATCGCTAGCAAGCAGCCTGAGCGGAGACCAGCCAGGTGATCGTGAGGTGACGATATACGTGTGTGGCTGGTCGCAGTCGAAGGGTGCAGTGTGCGCGGTGACAAGAGTGAAAAACGGCAGGGGCAACCCTCGCGACACACATCCTTTGCCGTTCGGGTTGCCCCTGCGTTATCTCGTCAGTTATTTCTCTGGCTGCAGCATGCCGTAGTCGCCGCTCTTGCGGCGATACACCACCTTGATCGTGCCGTCATCGGCATGCATAAACACGAAGAAGTCGTGCCCCAGCAGTTCCATCTGCTCGACCGCTTCATCGGTGCTCATGGGCACTGTGGTGAAGTTCTTGATCCGAACCACCTTCGGCTCCGCTATGTTCTCTTCTTCTGTGAACGGCAGTGCTTCGGCTTGCGCCAGTTCAGCGTCCTCATCAGGTATTGCGCCGTCGTGACGGCGATCCATGCGGCGACCCTTGTACCGCGCAATACGATGGTTCATCTTGTCAAGGGCAGCATCCAGGGCCGCAAACGGGTCAGCATTGTGCTCTTCCACCCGCAAGAGCGTGCGCCGACGCCGGATTGTCAACTCCAGTTGCTTAGGCGCATCTTCCTTGGCGCTCTGCCTGGTCACCTCTACACGCACTTCCTCGATGCCGGGGAGATAACGTTCGAGCTTGCCTGTCTTGCGACGAACGAAATTCTCAAACCCATTACCCAGTTCCATTCCGTGACCTTGAATTGTCAGTTCCATTGCCACACTCTCCTATGAAAACGATTTCCGATTATCGACTTCGGATCGCCGGGGCGCCAAGCGCGCTATGATTCACTCCGCCGATCATCCATCGTTCATCAGCCTGCTCGTGCGAGCGTCAGCGCGCTTACGCGCCGCGCGCCCGCGCTCAATAATGTTGCCGCGCACTCACTCAATGTTGCGCCGGTGGTAAATACATCATCCACCAGCATGATATGTTTCCCGTTGGAACGCGCAGACTCTGCCTTAAACGCCCCATGCACGTTGTTGCGTCGCTCATCATGCGCCAGCAGCGCCTGTTGATCCGTATAACGCACCCGCCGAATTACTTTAGTATCGACCATGACCCCTGCCTGCGCGCCTATGCGCTGTGCCAGCAGATCACTCTGGTTATAACCGCGCTCGCGCTTTCGCCGCGGATGTAATGGCACCGCGACAAGCAGATCAGCCTGCAACCCGCCATTGACCCACGCCTCGACCATCAACTGCGCCAGCGGCCCCGCAAGGGCGGGGGTTCCATCATACTTGAAAGCGTGGATACCGTCGCGTAGCGGTTCAGCGTATCTGGCGGCAGAAGTGACGTCGATCGCAATGGCCTCCCAAGGGGCATGGAGCGCCAGTTGGCGGGTCTGCAACGGGGGATAAAGCTGCTGCACGGCGTCATTGCACGACTCACACCACACTCCTTTACCCGCATCGGAGCATCCCCCGCAACGAACCGGGTAAAGCAGGTCGATCACAACCATCAACCAGCCGCGCAGGTTTAGCGCCGGGTGCTGTGTTTGCATCGCCATCAGTGCAAGCCTTTTTGTTACAGTTGCGCCGGCATTGCCGCCGGCTGCAACCGTCATGCCGTATTGTGCGTAACTGTCAGGGTCTCACCAGACGACCCAGATAATCGGTTATCGCAGGCCCGAGTAACACGAGTATCACTACCAGCACAATCGCAAACAGAATCAGAATCAACGCGAAGTCGATCAAACTACCTCGCCCGCCTTCTCCACTGGGTGGACGCATTACTTACTCCTTGACATTACGGTATTTGCGCGCGCTTGCCTGCGTGTCAGACGCCGCGCGAGTAACCTGCTACAAGTGTAAACCGCTTTTAGGATTTCGTTGCGTGATATCTTCGATTGGCCGTAACGGCGATCCTCGAAGAGGATCGGCACTTCAGCAACGCGCCAGCCGCGCCGCTGCACCTCGAAGAACATCTCGATGAGGAACGAGTAGCCGTTCGAGAATATCTGTTCAAGCGGGATCGATTCCAGCACGCGCCGGCGGTACAGCCTGAATCCCGCCGTGCAGTCATTGGCCTTTAACCCTAACGTGAAACGCGCGAACATATTTGCCCCGCGACTGAGCAAACGGCGCGACAGTGGGTAGAGCACCTGCCCGCCTGGCACATAGCGCGAGCCAATCACGAGATCCGCTTCCGGCAATGCCGCAACCATGGAGGGTATATACCGTGGGTGATGCGAGAAGTCCGCATCCATGGTGAGAATGGCATCGTTGCCCTGCGCCAGCCCATAGCGCATCCCTGCGACATAAGCCGTGCCCAGCCCAAGCTTGCTTTTGCGGTGCACCACCGCAACGCGCGCGTTCGCCGCTGCCAATTGATCAGCATAGGCGCCTGTGCCATCCGGAGAGTTGTCGTCGACCACGCAAACGGTCAAGCTCGCGCCCTTGCCAAGATCCAGATCAAGGAGCTGGGGCACAAGCCTTTGGATATTTTCGAGTTCGTTGTATGTCGGGACAACCACCATGACTTTTGTGGCTGATACACTGGACATTGTCCCCGCGTCATCTGATTGCATTGAATTGATTATACTTTGCGCATGTCCAAAGCCGAGCCACTTTATCGCCTACAGTTGTTAGACATAGATCTGGACAATGCCCGCAAGCAATTGCGCGACGTTGAAACCGCATTGACTTCGAATCCGGCTGTGACGCACGCGCAGACCGAATTCGCCAAAGCACAGCAAGCGCATCACAAACTGGCGCTGGAAGCAAAGTCGCTCGAACTTGAAGGACGTTCGCTGTACGACAAGATCAAAGAACATGAAGACAGGCTCTACAGAGGGCTGATCAAGACTCCCAAGGAACTGATCGACCTGCAACGCGAGCTCGAAGTGTTGAAGCGCAACAGCGCCGCACACGAAGAAAAACAATTCACGCAGATGCTGGCGGTGGAGGAGGCTGCGGAGGTTATGGCGAACTGCCAGACAGCCGTGGCGCAGGCGACAAAACACTGGCAGGAAGATAGCGTGGATCTGCGCAATGTGCGCGCGCAACTGAAGGATCGCATCAGCGCGGACGAGGAACGGCGTGAGGCGATCTCGGTCGCCATCCCGCGCGCCGACATGGTCGTTTACGTCGCGTTGCGCGCGAAGAAAGCCGGCGGTGTGGCAGTCGCCATGGTCAAGAACGCGGCCTGCGGACTGTGTGGTGAAGAACCCTCTTCTGTTCTATCCCAGCAAGCTCGCACGGGCAGCACTCTGGCGATATGCCCCGGCTGCGGGCGCATTCTCTTCCCAGGCTGATTGCATATGCCGATTTATCCCAACCATCCCAACCATCCCAACCTCTATCTGCTGATCAGCGGGGCGGTAACCGCTTGGCGCGCGGGCGAGATTGCAAGCGCGTTGCGTCCGTATTGCGACCGCTTGCTCATCGTCCAGACACCTGGCGCGCGCCAGATCGTCAGCCCGCTCACCCTTTCGCGCATACCTGGCGGCGTCGTCATCGATGCGTATCTCGACCAGGCGTTGCAACCGCGCGCGCCTGGCGCGCCGGTAATATTCGCGCCGTGCAGCTTTAATTCGCTGAACAAGCTTGCGAACGGCGTCGCCGACAACCTGGCGCTGTCGATCTGTGCCGAGATGATCGGGCTGCGCATGCCGGTAATCGTCGCAGTATCGGTGAATGAAGGACTATGGGCGCATCCCGTTGTGCGCACATCGGTCGCCACACTCAGCGACTGGGGCGTGCGCGTGCTCGCCCCGCGTGACGAGGGCAATGGCCTGACCCTCGCGCCCATCAACGAAATCGTCGCACAGTTATCGCTCGCTTGACTTACTGATGCAACTTTATCTCAGTCATGTGCGCAGCTTCACCCGCGAGGCGCGCCTGTTTTTGATCACGCTGACGGTCTTCGGGTTCGCAACCGCAGTTCCCGCGGTGTTTTTCACCCTCTACCTGCAGGCGCTGGGCTTCGACCGCGCTTTTATCGGTCTTACGGCCACGGCGTCGCAACTGGGCGGTTTGGTCGCAAGCATACCGGCCGCTGCGCTGCTCGATATCATCGGGAGACGCCGCGCGGCGATCATCGGCGCCCTGGTCGCGCAGGTCACGGTTGCCGGCGCACTGCTCACCACAATACCGGCTGCGATCATCGCCATCCAGGTGGTCAGTGGGTTTGGGATGGTGCTGTATGCGCTGGCAGTTGTGCCCTTGCTGGCAGATGTCAGCACCACGCGCGAACGCACCACGTTGTTCAGCACCGTGGAGGGATGCACCACGCTGGCGCTGTTCTTTGGCAGCCTGCTTGCCGGCGTGCTGCCGGGGATCGTGGCACCAATGCTGAGCGTCGGCGCCGCAAGCCCGGAAGCGTATCGCGCCGTGATGCTCGGCGCAATCGTTGTGCGCACGATTGGCATCGTGCCGCTGGCGTTGATCCATGATCACGCGAGCGCGCAAGGCGCACCCGGTGCACCCGATGCGCTTCGCCAGAGTACGCTCAGTTACTTCAACCCGCGCGTGCTGCTGAAACTGAAAACGCCGATCTGGAAGTTCGCACTGCCCATCCTGATCACCTATATTGGCGGGTCGCTGATCTTTCCTTTCATCAACCTGTACTTGAAGAACCGCTTTGGGGCCAGCGACGCCATGCTTGGTTTCATACAGGGCGCGACAAGCCTGTCCATCGGCGTGTGCGCACTGCTGGGGCCGTTTGCCGCGAATGCGCTCGGGCGCGCGCGCGTGGTGGTGATTGGCGCGTTGTTCTCCATGGCATGCCTGGCGCTGGTCGGGTTCGGCGAGATGTTTGGCCTGGTGGCGATTGTCATCGTCGTGCGCGCCGGACTCTACAACGCCACGCTACCGCTCTACCGCGCCTATGTGATCGACCAGACGCCGCCGCGCGAATACGCGGTGGTCAACCTGATCTACTCAAGCGCGGCCAACGTTGGGCCGACGATTGTGCCGCCGATCAGCGGCTATGTGCAGGATCGCGCCGGGTTTGCGCCGCTCTTTGTTGCCGCCATGGGGCTGTATGGCCTGGCGGCACTGTTCTATCACCTCGCCACGCGGAGGAGCGGAGGAGATCATACAAGATCCGCGTGATGGCGTTGCGCCACGTCAGGATGAGAGCGCAGGCGGCTTTTCAACTGGTTCCTGCCGGTATCCCGGAAGAGCGGGTTGAGCGGATCGACGGTTACCCCGCGCATTTCTGCGGCGAGTTCGGGCGAAAGCTGCAATACCGGGATGGTCGCATCCAGGCGGGCGCCAAAGAAGAAACCCACCGCCAACCGATCTGTTCCGGCCGGCGGCGTGACAGCGCGATGCACCGTCGCGCGCAGGTAACCGTTCGACGCGAGTTCAAACAACTCGCCAATGTTGATGATGAACGTGCCGGGGACCGGCGGCGCGTTGATCCATTCGCCTGCGTGCTCGACCTGCAGCCCATCCTGGACGTCCTGCATAAGCACTGTGACAAAACCGCCGTCCTTGTGCGCGCCCACACCCTGGTCGCCACCGGTGTCTTCGCGTCCCGGATAGCGGATGAGCTTGATCAGTTGCTGCGGGTTTGGGCTGAAGATCGAATCGAAGGCGTGTTCATCCTGGCCAAGCGCAGCGAGAAACGCCCTGACCAGCCGGATGGCCAGATCAGTGACGGCGGCCTGATAGCGCAGTGCGATGGGACGAAGTTCCGGCAATGCCGCCGGCCACTGATTTGGCCCCTGCAGCCACCACCACGGATCGAGGGCGCCGTTCATGGGAAGCGCGGGAAGCTCTGCGCCGATGTCAATCTGTTCGCGCCAGTCCGCCAGGCCGCGCGTGCGCTCCATGCCCGCGCGCGTGTAGCCGCGAAAGTGCGGCGAGTTGACCATCTCGATTGCCAGCTTATCGGCTGCGCTAAGCGCGAAAAACCGCCGCGACAGGGCAAGAATTTCGTCGCACTGCGCCTGTGGGATGCCGTGGCCGGTGAGGTAGAAAAATCCCAGGTTGTGAGCGATGTCGCGCAACTCGTTTAGAAATGCCGCGCGCTCACCCGGCCCCGCAGAAAACCGCGAGAGATCGAGAAACGGTAACTGTGTCCACGCTGTCTGACCCATATTCACTCCGTTACAAAATCAATAGTTGCCTGAATCGGGGTAGATTGTAACCAATGAACACATAACCTTTGTTGGAGTAGATGTGCAATGCTGTCGCCTCTACTATAAGTGGAGAAACGATTGTTGCGTTAGGTGATTCATTTGAGCGCAATCGGCAAATAGACCTTGTGGTTCAACGGCAGCGCTCGGTATTCGTCGAAGCCGATGTCGTATCCGGCCCCGAGCGGGCGCGGATCGCCGTCAAAGTCCACGGTGATGCCTGCGATGACGCCGTGGTCGATTGCGGGCGAGCCAGCGGTGAGATGGTAATCACCGGCAACTGAGTTGACGAACAGCGGGTTTTGGCCGGACCGGCTTCCGGCGCCGTGGGTCACGCTGCCCACGCTGGTGATCGTGTTGCCGTAGAACAGGTTGTAATTCTCGAAAGCCGCGCCGGTCGTGACGCTAATGCCCACGGCGTAATTGGATACGATGGTGTCCGTCATATGCAAGCTGCCCGAGTTCAGCACGATGGCCTGGCGCGGGTATAAGGCGGCCGCCGCGATCGTGGAAAAGACGATGGAAGCACTACCGTTGAAAGTGACGTAGAGATCAGCGCCGGCGGCGCTAGCCTGGTTATCGGCCAGCAGGCTGTTGACAATGTCGCCACTGCCCCAGAAATACAAACCACCGCCCTGCGGCGCACTGTTGCCAGTCACGCGCGAGGCGTAGACCTCTGTCTGTCCGAGGCTATAAAGGCCGCCCCCACCCCCAGTAGTTGCTGTGTTGCCGGCGAGTTGCGCGCCGTGCAACTCGGCGCCTCCATCGGCATAACCGCCGCCTCCCCAGGTAGCCGTGTTCGATATCGTGACTGTGTCCGTCATGACGGCGCCATAGTAAAAGTACCACCCGCCGCCGTAGCGAAGCGCTATGTTGCGCTCGAAACGCCCACCATGGAGAACAGTCTGCCCGCTGATGTAAATCCCGCCGCCATCTTCACCAGCAGTGTTGCTGATGAAATCCGTCTGGGTCAGGACACTATGGGTATTGCTGCCACCGATATACAGACCACCGCCATCACGACCACTGTGGTTAGCCTCGACATGTCCCAGGGTGACTGCCACACCCCCGTAGACGTAGGCCCCGCCACCATCATAGCCAACTGCGATATTGCCACTAAAGACAGTACTGCTGGCAATCATGCCATAGTTGTTGACATTCACGCCGCCGCCCTGACTTGCGGCCGAGTTGCGGATGAAGGTGCTGCCGGTGATCACTGCGGCCCCCTGGTCGACATACAGGCCAGCGCCGTACCCGGCGGTGTTGCTGATGAAGTTCGCGCCGCTCAGTCCCAGGTCGTAGTATGCATACAGCCCGCCGCCGCTGCTGGTGGCAGAGTTATGGGTGAACGTGCCACCAGTAATGACGATTGGCTGGTATACATACAGGCCGCCGCCGTAGTATGCCGAATTGCTGATGAAGTCGGTTCCACTCAGATCGAGGGACACCGGAGCGTAGCTGGGAGAGCTATCCAGCGATAGACCGCCGCCATAACCGTTGGGGGATGAATTGTTCTCCAAGTGTCCGGCTGTCAGCCGCCCCCCGCTCACGCTTTCGATACCGCCGCCCTCGTAGTCGGCTGTGTTGCTGACAATGACCAGGTTGGTCAGCGTCATGGTAGTCGCGGCATAGATGGCGCCGCCGTAACCGGTCGCACCGACGGCGTGATTGGCTTCAAAGCGGCTGTTCTGCCCCACAACCCAGAGGCCGGCGCTGACGGCGCCGCCCCAACCGGTGCTCGTGTTATTGGCAAACACGGTCCCGCTGAATGTCAGGGCATTGGCGACCACAGCGCCGCCATTAACGCCATGATTGCCCAGAAAGCGCCCGCCACTGAGCGTCGTGATGCCCACGCCCGTGACTTCCACGCCGCCGGCGCTGCCAGTGGACGTGTTGCTGAAGACATTGGTGTCGGTCATCGCCAGATTGGAGTTGATCACCACGAGCGCGCCGCCCTGCGTCTTGCCGAAATTGCGCTCGAAATCGCCGCGCACGATCGATACCGGGGCCGACTGCGCCCATATCCCGCCTCCGCTGCCGGTGTTACTGATGAACTGTGTGTCGGTGAGTGCACCTGATCCGCGCAGGCCGCCCCCGCCGGCCGTGGCGACGTTGCCGTAAAACAGCGAGCTCATGATCTGCACGGGCACGTCACTTGCGACGCCGCCGCCCGTGGTCGCCTGGTTAGCGCTGATCACCAGCCCCACTAGCAGCGGTTGCGCCGGGCTTACCAGGTCGATGCCGCCGCCGAAGTCGAGGCCGGGGACCGCGTTGCCGCCTGTGACCATCAGGCCAGAGATGACCGTGCCAGGTGTGATCGTGCCACTGACCAGCAGCACGCGTTGGCTGGCCGGCGCGACGAGGACGGTGGCGTACGGTCCCGCGCCGATGAGGCTGACGGCTTTGTTGAGCGTCAGCGTCTCTGTGATCCTGCCGGCCGCGATCCGGATCGTGTCGCCGGCCGTCGCTGCGTTGATGCAGGCCTGCAGCGTCGTGTTGCACGACCCGCTGGGGTAGTTCCACGTAGTGGCTGCGGGGCTTTTCGGCGCGCGGAGCCCCGCATCGACTAGCCCGGGTTCTGCCGCCAGGCTGCGACCGGGCAACATGAACGCCACCATGACGATTGCGACGACCCGACAGGACAACACTCGTGAACCCATCCAAACTCCTTGGAAAACCCAACCCCGCTGAACGACTGAAACCGCCTTACCGTACCGCAACAATGCCCACGCGCCGGAGAGATGTTGCGGTCTCTCCGGTGGTGCGCCTGGCGATGAGCGCCCTCCGGCCAAAGCTTCAACTACGATGCGCGACGAATGATCGGCATGTAGGTGTGGCGCAGCGCCAGCTCCACCGCGCCGATGTCGCAGTGCGCACCCTGCGGCCGGCTGACGCCGCGTTGATCGATCGCCGGGCAGGTGTCACCACCCTTGTCGATGGCTGGGCTGCCCGGTAGCGGGGCAATGGTCA
This sequence comes from uncultured bacterium, assembly GCA_903921365.1. Lineage (GTDB taxonomy): Bacteria > Chloroflexota > Anaerolineae > J036 > Brachytrichaceae > CAIXPS01. The sequence continues at coordinate 10,142 of CAIXPS010000009.1, forward strand.
GCGTTGGTCCACCGTTGTTCTGGAGCGGGCCGAGTAACGCCACCGTGCCGCTGATGTCGTGCGTGGCGGTGAACGGGCAGGTGCTGTCGGTGGATAGGTTGTAGTTGCCACTCACAAAGGCGCCGGCGCAATCACCGCCCGTGGTTTTGCTGCCGGCCACAATCGTATCCTTAACCAACACAGGCAACGTGCTATTGACCCAGATCCCGCCACCGCCGTATAGCGCGGTATTGCTCACGAGCGAGCTGAATGCCAGTGTCATCGTGCCATAGTTCGAAATTCCACCGCCGCCGTGTTCGCCATGATTGGCAGTCAGGGTGGTGTTGGATACAACCATGGTGCTGGAGTTGTCATTCAATATCCCACCGCCGGTCGATCCTGCCGCTGTGTTCTTGTTAAAGGTGCTGCCGATTACGAAAAGCGTCCCAGTTGAGTTCTCGATGCCGCCACCGCTGCCATAACTCGCGTCGGTGGCGGAATTCCCCTCAAACAGGGTATTGATAATGGTGGTGGTTCCACCGCTGTTGAAAAGACCACCGCCGTCGCTGAAGAATCCCCCGTTCCCCGCGGTATTGCCAACGAGTTTACTGCGATTGACTACCAATGTGCCTAAATAGTTGGCGATCCCTGCGCCTAATGCGGCCGTATTACTCACGAAGGTGCTGCCAGTGATGTTCATGGTACCGGCGTTCTCAATAGCGCCGCCATAGGAACTGGTCCCGGTGGCCGTGTTCTGTGTAAAAACTGTTCTGGCCAATAGCAGCGTCCCGCCATTCGCAAGTGCGCCGCCATAAAATGTCACCGTATTGCTGAAAAAGGCGCTATCTGTCATCGTTAAAATGCCGCCGTTGTACAGCGCACCACCCGTATAAAAACCCGTCTTGCTGCCATACTCCAGCAACAGACCGCTGATCAGGACGTTGTTTCCAAAGGTCACATTAAAAATGCCGTTTGTATGATTGCCACTGAGCGCAAGCACAGATGCGCCGGGTCCGATGATGGACAGGTTCTTGTTGATGGATATCTCACCGGAAGACAGTGTTATGACGCCGGTGACGTTAAAAGTAATCGTATCGCCGGACGCCGCCGCCGCAATTTGATCCCGCAACGACCCGACGCCGCTATCCAGCATATTGGTGACTGGAATTGATGCGGCCAAAGTGCTTCTGCCAAGTAGCAACGCCAGACCAATCGCAGCCAGTAGTGCCGCACTCCAGCGGATAAGTGCCCTCTTCGAAACCCCACCCATCCGAACACTGTCATGACCGTTTGTAACCCATTGCATATCCATAACCTCCACCACAGTAAATCGACACGGGTGCGCAACAGGCGCGCACGACATCCAAACGAGCAACTCGGCCGGTAATACAGCCTCAGTGATGCATCGCACAGAAGAATAACCACTACGACGATATTTTCTGAAGTGTGAAATGTATAGCACTTGATGTTATCTGTCAAGTGCTATAAAGTGGTTGTAAAGAAATCCTGCAGGTGCAGTGTAGCAGGGCGACATTAACATGCCATGACTGAGCGGCGCAGAGGTGAAGATGCCGCCAGCATCGGGGACATTCAAGCAGGCAACGAGGGTGAAAGGGGATTTCGATGCCGGGCAAGGTAAGCTGATTTAAACAAGACGGCTCGCAACCACACTGCAAAGTGGTTGCGAGCCGTCTTGTTTCTAACTTCTGAGTTCCGCTTTTACTTCGTCGCCGGGTTACTCGCCAGGAGCGGCGCGAGAATCCCGCTGTCCTTGGGGATGAGTGTGATGCCGGCCTTGCTCTCGATCAGGCGCAGGGTTTCCAGCACTTCAAACACCGTTCTCGCAACCTCTGGATCTTCGCTGATCTTCTGCAATGTCGCGCCGACGATCTGCGGTCGCATCGCCGCCGCCTTGCCGAACTCAATCGACGCCTGGCGATCTGCCGTGCTGGCGATGATGTTGACCTGGTTCGTGCCGGTCTGGCGGATGGCCGCCGTGACCTGGCGCAGCCGGTTCACCACTTTGGCCTCAATGCCCTTCTTCATCATCTCGTCGCGGAACTGCACCTTGCGCACGTACACGCTGCCGAGTTGGTAGCCCCAATCCAGCGAGTGCGCAGTCACTTCGTTGCGCACCAACAGGCTCATGCGGTGGCGCTCCTCAAGCATGCTGGCCAGCGGCATGTTGCTCAACGTGCGCACGCTGGCATTGCTCACGTTCGCCGCCAGTGAGCCGCGCGGATCCGCATTCTTGAACAAGTATGCGGACGGGTCGCTCACGATCATCTCATACCAGATGCCGATGCCCATCGGCGCGCCTTCTTCGCTGTTCACGGGCGAATTGCGCAGGTATTGCTGATCCAGCCGCAGGTCCACAATGCGCACGCTGCCCAGCCAGTTCACCAGAAACGCATTGATCCCCAGCTTCATCGGCAACAGGTGCACTCCGGGTTCGCTGATGACGCCGATCACCTTGCCGAAAAGGACATACACAAATGCGCGGCGCTCCGGCACGATGGCATAGATGCCAAGCACGCGGAAAACGGTCTTGACGACGCTCCAGCCAATGCTCATCACAGCGAACATGACGATGGCCGAGGGAATAAACGCAGCCACGCCCATATCACCAAACATTCCTTGTAGTAGCGGGATCATTGCTTCACCTCCGTGATGGCCTTCTGCGCGTTGGCATATAGCCCCAGCCGGACGTAACGCAGATACGTGGTCAGCGCATCCGGGCCTGAATTTTTCAGCGTGGTCAACTGCAACGCCAATGCGTTCAGAGGCTCAGTCTCGGCTTGCGCCTTGAGTGTTTCGATCTCGACCGCGCGTTTGCTCTGCACGATCTTCTGATCCGCAGCGGCCTGCGACACAGAGATGTCGCTGCTTACCTGGTTGTAGGCCGTATTGATGGCCGCCAGCGCGTTCTCGACCTCAGCCGGCGGGTCAATGGCAGTGATCAACGATGCATCCAGCATCACGCCGTAACGCGCTGCAGACGATGCGCACTCGACATCCATGTGTTCGTTGATGTCGCGCAGGTTCTTGCGCAAATCGTTTATCGAGATACCCGCTACCATCGTCGCATCGGTGGGTTGCGCAGCGTCCAGGCCGGTGCGTTGCGGGGCTTCAAAGTTGGCGATGCGTTCGCGCAGCACCGAGTGGAAATACGCCATGATGTGCACGATAGGGTTCTTGATCGCGAACAAATAGGCATACATGTTGCTCTCACTGACCTTATAGCGAATCTGTCCTTTCAACTCCGTGTTCAACTGGTCCTTCGTCACGGCCTCAAGAATAGTGCCATTCTGGTTCATTGCGGCGTTCTCGGGATCAAAGGCCAAACTGACCGTCTGGATGCTGATCTGGGTCTTGTAGACCTTCTGCCACGGCATCTTGATATACGGGCCGCCGGGAGGGATCACCCTGACCAGTGGATACGTGTAGCGTTCGCGCTCCTCAGGGCGCAACTTCTCCGAGATGGGGTCGTCCAGCGTCGTGCGATTCCCAAGTCGCTGGGCCTTGCCGAAACTGGTCATCACTGCCCGTTCATTCTGGTTCACAGTGAACAGGCTAGGCAGGAAAGTGCGCACTAAGAACAGCAAAACTCCTGCCAATACACCAAGCACAACAGCGGTCATGAAATACCTCCTATACCGAATCCCTTCTATCATACCCTTGACTGGATGCGCAATGCTTACCCGCATCTGTCTATATCGACGAATTGAGCATCACCTGGTATGAGGTGAGATCACCCATATAAATCACGGCCTGACGATGGAGCCGTCGGCGCGCCGGTCGGGCTCACCGTAAATGGTCGGGCGGCGCGCTTTTTCAGCGTCCAACAGTGCGGCTGCCTTCACTTCATCGATATCAATCCCTAACCCCGGCTGTTTATTGGGGTACAGGTAACCACCCTCAAGCACCGCGTGGCCGGGGAAAACGTCCAGTTCTGCGGCGCTGAAGTGGTTCTCCTCCTGAATACCGAAGTTCCAGGTCAGCATGTCGAGGTGGCAGGCGGCCATCTGGTTCACCGGGTCGTTGTCGCCGCCCTCCTGCCACGCGGTCTGGACGCCGAACCATTCGGCCAGTGTGGCGATCTTGCGACACTGCGTGATGCCTGCGCCCTTTGACACGCGCACACGCACATAGTCGATCAATCGCTCGGTGATCAATGGCAGATACTCGTGCGGGTTCACGAACAACTCGCCCATCGCCTGCGGCGTGGTGCACTGTTCGCGGATCAGGCGGTACCAGTGCACCTGCTCAGGCGCGAGCACATCCTCAAGGAAGAACAACCGATAGGGTTCGAGCAGCTTGGCTAATTGCACAGCCGACTGCGGTCGCAGATGCTCGTGCACATCATGCGTCAGTTTGACGCCGAAACCCAGTTTTGAGCGCAGATAGTCGAACATCTTCGGGATGTTCTCGAGGTAGGCCTCGTCGTCAAACACGCGCCCATGCGTCCACGCGTTCTTCGGCAGCTTGGCCTGCGCTGGTTCGAGGAATCCACCGCCGCCATAGGCGCCGAGTTGGCAGCGGATCACGTCGTATCCCTCCGCCATATAACGGCGCACATCGTCTTCCAACTCGGCAAGATCGTTGCCGCCCGCGTGAGCATAACATGGCACCGCTGACCGGCACGGGCCGCCGAGCAGTTCATACACGGGCATGTTTGCTTCCTTGCCCTTGATATCCCATAGCGCCATGTCGATCCCGGCAAGCGCCGTGTTGAGTATCGACCCATTGCGCCAGTATCCACTGGTATAGACGCACTGCCAGTTATCCTCGATCAGCCCCGCATCCCGCCCAATCAACACCGGTGTGATTGTCTCCACGGCTTTGATCACCGTTTCGGGATGACGCACATCGCTGGCTGAGCCGATGCCATACAGGCCGGGCTGGTCGGTGTGCACCTTTACAATCGTCCACATGCCATCCGCGCGCGTGCGAATACATTCAATCCTGGTTATCTTGGTCACAGTTTCCTCCGCTATTGGTAATATACGCCAATTTCTGTCAAGTGTTTTGTGGATTACAGGATTACTCAGGCACATGCTTTGCGCAGGTAATCGAGCCTGACTGGTTGAAGTCTCGACATCAAGACGTGCTGGCGCGCGATCCAATGTGTTCGCGCGGCGCGTGGCAATAATGGATCGATAATGACTTGAGAGGTAACTGTATGAATCATCCCAACCACGCATCTGTCAGTTTGACAAGCAAGTTCATGATGCTGGTGCTACGGCTGATGAATATCAAGGGCAAAGGACTTGCCAGGGTGAAAGCCGGCAAGGGCATCAACGACGTATCTAGCGACGCGCCGGAACCCGATACGCAGTTCAGAAGTAAACATCATGTTGAGAAAACACAGGTCAATGGGCGCAACGTTTTCACCCTGAGCCCACTCATTGGCTCAAGCGATGCTCACATCTTATATCTGCATGGCGGTTGTTACTCTGCGACTTTCATAAAGGAACACTGGCAATTCATGGGTTATCTGATGGACCAGTGCCGATGTGCGATCACCGCGCCAGATTATCCGCTTCTCCCTTCAGCGACGTATCGCGACACCTTCGCAATGGTTGAGCAGGTTTATCGAGACATGACCGCGACCGTTGTCCCTGACAAGATCACCTTCATGGGCGATTCTGCGGGCGGCGGTTTAGCGCTGGCACTGGCACAAAAGCTGGCACTCGAACACGCGCCACAACCGCATCAACTCATTCTGCTCTCGCCGTGGCTGGACATCTCGATGACCAACCCGGATATCTGGAAAGTCGCTGATCGCGACCCACTGGTGAGCGCTGAGGCGTGTCTAATCCTCGCTCGGCAATATGCGGGTAATAGCGATCTCAGTTATTACCAGTTAAGCCCGATTTATGGTGACTTGACCGGGCTGGGCAAAGTTAGTGTCTTCACTGGCGCCATAGATGTCCTTAACCCGGATGCGCGCAAGCTGAAAGGGCTATTCGAGGCGCAGCAAATCACATTCCAGTATTTTGAGTATCCGCACATGATGCATGTCTGGATGTTGTTTCCCTTGCCGGAATCGATGCACGCTCGCCGGCAAATTCTTGATTTACTTGGCCACTGATGAACAACCATAGGGCTTATCAAGTAAATCTGTGTTATGGATGTAGGATCAAGCTCAGCAGCACAGGAATAACGCTTGATAAAAGGAATGGAATCACGATGAAAGAGCATATGAGGAAATGGTTTGCAGCCAGCATGGTTTGCACGGTGGTTCTGGCAGCATGCGGGGGCGGTGGCGCGAACCAAGCCGCCACAATAGCGCCAGCAACCGTAACGGGCGCATCAAAGCAACCTGCGGTGAATTCGACGAACACCCCGGCAGCCAAGGATGTTGCTCCGACCCAGACACCGGACAACACAGTGGCGACCGCCGCGCCAAAGGCTGATAACACATCCTTCGCAAGTGCGGCGCTACTCGGCAAGGATCCTGTGAAACTTACTGTCAAGGATTCGCAGTTCTACTACAAGCTGGCCTTCGGGAAAGGGGCTGTGGTCGTCGCGATATTGACCGTAGATGCGGGCTCGCCCGAACCTGCGACCCTGACGATGTATGACGAATCACAGACCTTCCTCAAAGAGATGCAAACGCCGGTTGGCAAGAGCGGGACGCTGCGCTATGTATTCAGCGGCGCCGGCGGGACAGGCGCCTTCCTCAAGATATCGGGCAACTCAAGCGTCACGCTGTCTGCACTTTCCACCCCGCAAAACGACGGCGGGACGGGCGGTGATGCCGGTCAGGATTTTGATACGGCAACGGCGGTGAAGCCGGGGACGCTCAATGGCATTCTGGGCGATGCCGATGGCAACGATTACTTTGTAGTCGACCTGCCAAAAACCGGCGGCGTGTTGAACGTCACAGTACAGACAAGCGATAACGTCGTGGCGACTGTGTACGACAACAGCCGCAACTTCATCGCCGAGGTCGCGGCACAGAAGACCGACAAGGCGCCGGCAGGTCTGCAACATATACTCGCCACCGATCAAGGCGGCCAGTGGATTGTGCGCTTGAACGGCAGCGGCGAGTATACCGCCACGGTTGCCTTCGGCGGGCAGAATGACGCCAACAGCGGCAAAGACGCCGGTGATAGCTTTGACGCTGCTACGTCCGTAAAGCCGGGATCATACAACGGGCTGCTGGGCGGCGCAGACGGCAACGACTACTACCTCATTGACCTGCCCAAGGGCGGCGGTTCGCTCAGCGTCACAGTTAAGACAAGCGATGGCAATGTGGTCGTGACGTTATATGACGATAGCCAGAACTATATCGGCGAGGCCAAATCGGACAAGAACAAACCTGATACAGGCGTCTACGCCGCCATACTCAACGGCGGACAGGGCGGTAACTGGTTTGTGCGCGTCAACGGCGAGGGCAGTTATGCCTTCACCGTCAACTTCGTCCCGCAGAACGACGGCGGCAGCGGCAAGGACGCCGGCGACGATCTCGACACGGCGCTATCCCTGGACAAGACGGAGTTCGACGGTATTGTCGGCTCCCTCGACGGTTCAGACTACTACAAGATTCCTGCTGCGAATGGTCGCAAAGTCACAGTGGCATTCAGTGGTAAGGGCGTAGTGGTTGTATCGCTCTACGACGCCAACCGCAATTTCCTGAAGGAAACATCGATAGACGCCGGCAAGAGCGCGGATGTCGTCGACGATACGGGCGCAGAGGGCGACTATACCATTCGCATGAACGGCACAGATGGGGTCGGCGCGTATCATGCAAAGATAACAAAATAAAAACTGCAATTTATCGTCTGATCGTCTCTGGCGTCGCCAGCGTGATCAGCAGCATGCTGCTGATCACGCTGTTTGCTTCCGTCGCGCGCGCCGACTCGGGCGGCGGTTCACTCACGGTATCGTTTATTGACGTAGGCCAGGGCGACGCTATCCTCCTGCAGGATAGCCGGGGCTGCAACATCCTTATCGACGGCGGTGAGCCATCCAAGGGGTCGACGGTCGTGGCGTATCTGCGCGCAGCAGGCGTCAGCAAGCTCGACGCGATGGTCGTATCGCATGTCGATAGCGACCACTATGGCGGGCTCACCAGCGTGTTGCAGACCAGCGACATCTCGGTCACGCAGGTGTATTACAACGGCTACGGGGACTCAACCTCGTCCACGTGGAACGCGTTCGACGCTGCGGTCGTCGCAAAGGGGCTGACCCTCACACTCGCCTCGTATCCTGCCACGTACACGTGGTGCTCAACGGTGGCGCAGGTGTTGAACCCGTCGCCGCTCGTCCCTTACACAAACGACAACGACGCGTCCGTCGTACTGCTCGCGCAGCACGGCCAGACGCGTTATCTGTTCACCGGCGACATATCCTCAGAGATTGACGCGACGGTGATCGCGCGCACAACGGCATTGCCCATTGACATCTTGAAGGTGAGCCATCACGGCAGCCAGTATGCCACCAGCGACGCCTTCCTCGCGCGGGCAATGCCAAAGACGGCGGTGATTTCGGTTGGCCCGAACTCGTACGGCCACCCTGCGACCGAGACGCTCACCCGCCTCGGCGCCATTGGCGCACAGATCCTGCGCACGGATCTGTCCGGCGCCATCGTGTTGCACGATACTGCGGCGCTGCTTACTGCCTTCGCCTACTTGCCAGTTGCTGCGGCGCCAGCCGCACTCACACCCGATCTGCATATCGCGGGATTGAGCGGCCTGTCGACTCCAGAGGTCGTCACCATTACAAACGCCGGGCTGGCAGCGGTGGCGATGACCGGCTGGAAACTTTTCAGCGTGGTCGGCGCGCAGACATACGCATTTCCGGCGGGGTTCGCGTTGAGTCCAGGGGCGTCTGTGCGCATCGAGAGCTACACATTCGCGTCGAACAACCCACCCGCCGCGTTACTCTGGACGACGGCTGCGATCTGGAACAACGAGGGTGACAAGGCCGAACTGCGCGACCCGCTTGATCATGTGGTGAGCAGCGCGTGTTATGGCAACGCATGCCCATGAACGGAATGCGCCACGCCGCTGCGCGCATAAAAGAAGCCTTTTCACTCGCGAAATTGCAGCGTCACCGTGGCAGTTCCCTTGAATGGCTCAATCCGGACAGTTTCCGTCGCGAGGTCGTAGACGCCGCCGGTCACCCCGATAGCCTTCAACCCTTCGGGATGCGGTAGACGCAGCACGACTATGCCGGGACGGCGCGCTCCGCGGCATTCAACGCTGGCCTTGATCTCGCCCACCCCGACGCGCGACGTCACCTGAAGAGTCAGAGGGCCGAAGTAGGTGGCAACCTTGTTCAGCCCGATCTTTTTGCCATCCTCTAGCCACGCCCTCGGGATGCCCGCCAGCAGCCGCAGGGTCGCGCCCTCTTCCAGCCACAGCATCCAGCGCGTCTGCATCAGGAACCACGCCTCTTCGTGCGTTTTATGCGGCGACGCGTGGAAGTAATGCTCCCAGAAGCTGTAGGTTTCCCGATCAGCCAGCCCGGTGAAACCGTTGAAATAGGTCTTCAGGAATGCCTTTACCTCGCCGCGCCGCAGGTGCACGTAGTCGTGCCGCGAGTAGAACGGCTGGCTGGCGCCCACATTGCGCACCGACATCACTTCTGAGAACGTCTGCTGCAACAGGCCCGTGACCGGGTCGTTGGGGTCGAGCACTTCCTGGAACGCCAGGTAGAGCGGCCCGGTGAGTGAATCGTGCGCCACGAATGTCCCGTGCGTCCAGGTATGCCCCGGTTCGGCCAGGAACGCCAAAGGGCCTGTCCCCTCCGCCCATGCCGGCGCCGTTGGCACCCATGTGCCGTCGCCGATCGGGATCACGGGTGCGCGCGCCATCGCGTCAGCCAGGGCGATCAGGATGTCCTTCTTGAACGCCGCAGCTTCGCGCGCCCAGCGCTCCGACTCTTTCGGATCGAGCGTCGCCAGCATTTCCGCAACCCGGCTCATGCCCAGGCAGGCATAACCGTTCAACATGAAATAGTGCAACGGGATCAGCGGGTCGGCCACCCGGCCATCCTGCAGACCATACCCGCGCCCGCGCAGTTCTGGTAGAAAATTGCGCTGCCGCCACGCGAGCATGAACTCACACGCCTTGATCAATTTTGGCGCAATTGACGCGACCCACTTGTCGTCGCGCGTATAGCGATAGTGCTCGCCCATCGTCCACAACGCGGGGCCGGTTTCAAGCATGTAACCGTTGAAGTTCTGGATGAACCCATCCTCGTGCTGCTTTTCGAGAAAATACCCGATGGCGCGTTCTGCGATGCCATGCCAGCCCATCGAGTCAAAGAACTGGATGATCGGCGAGCTTTCGGACCCGATGGCGCAGTATACGCCGATGGCAGGCATCAGGGTTCCCTTCGGCTGCTTGCCATACGCCACCAGATCCAGGTGCAATAAGCCGGCCTGCACCATCTCAGTGATAACCGGGTCCGGCAGATCGATCCCGGCGCCCGCAGCCAGTTTGGCGCGCCAATAGTTGCGGCATTCCTTCAACCGCTTGTCGAAGTCAGTGCGCGCCAACGCCTTTGCTCTGGCCGCGGAGATCGGTTGATGCGGGAGCAGAAACTCAGCGGTGAATGTGCCGCCGGGCGGCAGCAGCACCGCCATCTCGGCCTGCGGCATCGGCTCGCCGTTAAACCGGCTGACGCAAAAGATCCTGTCGGACGCGGGATATGTGGAGAACCCGGTCGCGCCGTCATAGCGGGGCGGTTCTGCGCCAATCCACGCCGGCGATAGGTCGCCCTGCCACGGTGCGGCCGCCCACGCGTGGCGCGGCACGCTGTCGCGATTCACGGCCTCTACCCGCATGCACAGGACTGGCTCTTCCGCCTGATTCAGCTCGGCAACCTTCAGCGCGTCGAATTCCTTCTGCTGCGACTCGGTGAACATGTAGCCGGCGCTGTAGCCATCGGCGACCAGAAAATGTGTCCCGTCGACGGTGGACGCGCCCAACCCGCGCTTTTCGAGCGTGACGAACAGGACGACGCGATACAGCACCGTGTTGTCGACCAGCTCCATGTGCAGGATGGGCAGGCAGCCCTCATCGAGCCGGCGCGCGGCCTGCTCGACGCACGCCGTCCCGCGCCCCACCGGACAGCTATACGTCACCGCCGCGTCGCCCATTTCGGGCAGCTTCAACGGCACGCCGGGATAACGCGGCGTCAATTCAAACAGACTCTTCGCGTTGTAGAAGACCGAGAAAATGCGCATGTCGCGGCTGAGCCCAAGCCACGTCGGGCCTTTCAACGCGCGCGTGTGCTGTGCCGCCGCCTCCCGCGATTCCTCCGGCTCTCGCTCAATCTGCTGCAACACCGTGATGCTGCCGCGCCGGTTGACATCCGACTCAACATCCGCATAACTGCGTGGGTCGTCGGATGCGACCACGGCCGCGCCGTAAGCGGGGATGAATATCGGCGTTGCAGGATTCACATCGCGCGCGTAGAACGAGAATGAAGCCGCCTGCGCGCTCGCGCACTGGATGGTGACGATGGTGGCGTTTGCTCCAAGCGCGACGCTGGTTTCATCCAGCGCGACCTCAATCCGGCACGGCCCTTTGGATGTCACAGCAAAACCCGCGCCGTCGCACTTACCGCGCCCTGCGGCGATGCGCACTTCCTTGCACTGACCGTGTGTCACTTCAATTTGCCCTTTGACGGGCCCGTTCCGCATCAGGATGGCAACTGATAGCATGGGACTTGTCTCCCTGTCCAGGATGATTTTGGCCGGCGCCGAACGCGCCCGGCTTCTGATGCGACTATACACCGTTACAGGCGAAACACCTGCAAAGGCGCCATGCAGATATTGCAGCGGATGTGTCACGCCCGAATACGTTAGAGTAGACCCCCATGAATCAAGCACACATCGTTCTGTATGGCGCTCACTGGTGCCCCGACTGCCGCCGCAGCAAGCAATTCCTGGGCGAGCATCAGATCCCGTATGAATGGGTTGACATCGAGGAAGACACAGCGGGCGAGCAATACGTCATCGAAAAGAACGACGGCAAGCGGATCATCCCCACCATCGTCTTCGGCGATGGCTCGTTTCTGGTGGAACCGACCAACGCCCAGCTCGCGGCGAAGCTGGGGTTGAAGATGACAGCATCACGCAGTCACTACGACCTCGTCATCATCGGCGGTGGGCCGGCCGGGCTGACAGCGGGGCTTTATGCGGCGCGCGAAGGGATCGACACATTGATCATCGAACGCGCCGCGTTTGGCGGTCAGGCTGCCACAACCCAGTGGCTCGACAACATGCCTGGCTTTGCGGAAGGGATTTCGGGCGCGCAACTGTCGGATCAATTGCGCCGGCAGGCCGTGCGGTTCGGGGTGGAGATGCTGCAGGCTCAGGATGTCAAGGGCATGCACAGCCACGACAACTACCACTGCATCGACACGGCGGATGGCGCGGAATACAGCGCGGAGGCAGTGTTGATCGCCACCGGGAGCCGCTATCGCAGACTGGGGGCGCCGGGGGAGGAAAACTACATCGGCGCGGGCATCCACTTCTGCGCGACATGCGACGGCCCGTATTACAAAGGCAAGTCGGTCGCCGTGGTTGGCGGTGGCAACAGCGCAACCGAGGAAAGCCTGCTGCTGGTGAACTACGTGAAGCACGTGACGTTGCTGGTGCGCGGCGACCACCTGAAAGCCAGCCAGTTCATCCAGGACAAAGTGCTCAACCATCCGCAGATTGATGTGCGATTTAACACGGATGTGGAGCGATTCACAGGCGCACACGGGAAACTGGCGTCGGTGAGCATTCGCGAGCGCAACAGCGGCGCGACGAGTGAGATTCAACCTGCCGGCGTCTTCATCTTCGTCGGCCAGACGCCCAACACCGCCTGCCTCGACCGCAACCGGATTACGGTTGACTCGTGGGGCTTCATCGTCACGGGCCACGACCTGATGCATATCGGCAATCGCCCGGCGGGATACGAAGCGCGCGATCCGTTGTTTCTCGAAACCAGCGTCCCCGGCATCTTCGCCGCTGGCGACGTGCGCGCCGGCAGCACGAAACAGGTTGCCGCAGCCGCGGGTGAAGGCGCAACGGCGGCGCTGCTCATACGGCAGTATATGAAGATGTAATGGATCTGGCGCTACTCATTCTGTGTGAAATGGGTCAACCAGTCGCCGTCCCACAGACTGGGAAACGGATTCTTGACATAGGGATGCTTCGAGATTTCCTCGTCATCGATATCGAGGCCCAGGCCGGGCGCGTCCAGCACGCCGGGCACGAACTCGCCGTCGCGGATCGGGTTCCAACCGCGCACGAGCGCGTTGCGCCAGGGCACGTCAAACTCCGCGAACGCCTCCTGGATCATGAAGTTGGGCGTGCTGGCATCGACGTGCAATGCGGCAGCCAGCGCCACCGGGCCGACCGAACAATGCGGCGAGATGCGCATGTCCTGTGCGGCGGCCATGGCGGCTATCTTTTTGCTGACCAGGATACCCCCGCAGTGGGCCACATCCATTTGCACTACGTCGGCCGCGCGCAGCGCTGTCAGACGGTAAAAGTCGGCCATGCTGTACAACCGCTCACCGGCCGCGATCCGGGCGCTATGGCGATCAGAATCGCTGCGCCGTTTGACCTCGGCCAGGAGGTCGAGATTCTCCGGGGCTACCGGCTCTTCGTACCAGACCGGGTCAAACCGGTCGAGCCGGCGCATGACATCGAGGGCGCCGTCCACCGATAGCCGCCCATGCACCTCGATCATCAGCCCGACGCGCGGCCCCACGGCCTCCCGCACTGCGGCCACCAAGTCGACGGCGCCCTCGATCTCGTCCCGGGTCATGTCTTTCCATGCGACGCCAAACGGGTCAAACTTCATCGCGCGGTACCCCATCGCCGCCACTTCCCGGGCGCGCTGCGCGTACTCCCGGGGTGTGCGCATTCCGCCATACCATCCGTTGGCATAGGCCGGAATCCGCCGGTGACAGCGTCCGCCCAGCAGCCGATACACTGGCTGCCCGCAGGCCTTGCCGACGATATCCCACAGCGCGATTTCAAAGCCGCTGATGGCGGTCATGATCGTCGCACCGCCCTGGTACTGATCGCGGATCATGCCGCCGACGACGGCCTCGATATCGAAGGGATCGCAACCGAGGACGCGCTCGCCCACCCACTCATGGCAGAGCGTCTCGACCGTTTTCTCCTGCCACTCCAGCGACGCCTCGCCGATGCCGGTCAAGCCGGTGTCGGTGTGCAGACGGATGAACAGATAATTCCTCAGGCCGGCGTTGGCCATCAAGGTCTCAAAGCGGGTGATGCGCATAGGTCTTATTCTAAGCGTTGCAACAAGAAAACGACGCACATGTTGCAGGCTTTAAAATGGACTGAATTGATATGTGAGAGAAGCCGTATGACATCAAAGGTGAAATAAATGGACGCGACGACACGCAAGACGCTCGATGACCTGCGCTCAGACGACGCGAATGTGCAATATACCGCTTTCGTTGCCATTATGAAGGCGACGGACGAGCCTGTGGATTGGGTCTACGACGTGTGGGACGAGTTTCTACGCAATCTCCGTCACAAGAACAACCATGTGCGCGCGCAGGCCAGCCAGTTACTCGCCAACCTCGCCAAGAGCGACTCCGAGAGCCGGATGCTCAAGGATTTTGACGCCGTGATGGCGGTGACAAAGGACAAAAGGTTTGTCACGGCGAGGCACACCCTGCAGGCAGTTTGGAAAGTGGGCGCGGTCGGGCCGCAACAGCAGGCGCTCGTGGTTGACCGGCTGGCGGTGCGATACAACGAGTGCATCACCGAGAAAAACTGCACCCTGATCCGTTACGACATCATTGAGGATCTGCGAAAGTTATACGATGCCGCACACGACGAAAGTATCAGGGCGAAAGCATTGGAACTCATCGAGACCGAAGACGACATGAAGTATCGCAAAAAATATGCGACACTCTGGAAAAAGTAATCCGTAAAGTGAAGTGAAACAAATACGCAAATGGAATACAGACAACTGGGCAAGAGTGAATTGAAGATTTCGCGCGTCGGGATCGGCGGTCATTACAAGGCGATGGAAGAAGGCAGCTACGAGGATCGTTATGCCTATGTCGAGCGCGAGGTGGTTGCGCGTTCCGAGATTGTCGCCCGGGCCATCCAGTCGGGTGTGAATTACTTTGACACGACCTGGCGGAATGAAGTCGCCATGCTGGCTACGATCCTCCGTCAACTTGGCGCGCGCGATCGGGTCGTGGTCAACGGCATGGTGTTGGGGGCGTTTGTCGGGTCAAAAGCGACCGGCCTGACCCTCGAAGATTACTTTAACCGCTGGCTGGATGACCGCCTGGAGATGATGCCTGGGCATCGCTTTGACGCATTCATGGTCAATGCGATTGAAGAGGGCTACAACGACGCCGAATGTGAGCGGCTGGTGACCTTGATGGAAACCCGCAAGGCCGCCGGTGATTTTAGCGTCATCGGATTTTCCTGCCATAACGTCACGCTGGCGCGCCATGTCGCGGATCACTTCCCGGCCTTCGATCTGGTGATGATCCCCTATAACTTTCATAACCGCAAGTTCGAAGAGGCCTTTGCCGGGTATACGGGCAGCGCGTCGTTTGTTGCCATGAAGACGCAGGTCTGGCTGGAGTATGGCATACCGTTTTGCGCGATTAATGCCCTGCCCGATTTTGCCCGCAAATTCGGGTTTGAGCCGGCTGCGGATGCCTCGGCGCGCGCGATGCGCTTCGTGCATCAACATCCCCTCATCACCACGGCCATCTGCGCGATCAACAGCCTGGACGAGTTGGAGTACCTGGTGCAGGCCGGCGAAAGCCAAAGGTTCACAGAAGAGGATCAGACGGTGCTCGGCCAGTATCAGCGCGCCGTATCGGAAGCCAATAGCGTCCCGCTTTACCTGGGCGCGCTGCGGCACGACAACCTGCGCATGAATTTCTTTGGCGCGTCAAACCTTTCGAAGGTGCTGGGTGTGCCGATGCCGAACATCCCGCTGAATGAGCCCGACTCGCAGGAGCGCATCCTGGCCCATGCCGCCGGCTTGATAGAAGTCGCGCGGGCCAAGGGTTACGAAGGCTACCTGGAAAAGGCGGCAGACTGAGCTGACCTGTCAAATACCGACTCGCCTGCGGATTCCCTGAAGCGTGCCATAATCAGCGCAAGGGAAAATATAATGCTTCAACCCGGTCAATCACTCCAGAATCGTTATCGCATTGTGAAGGTGCTGGGACGTGGCGGCATGGGCGCCGTGTACGAAGCCGAGCACATTACCCTCGACAGGGTTTGCGTAGTCAAGGAAATGCTGCCACCCGATGACCCGGAACTCGTTGCGATGCTGGCAAGGCAGTTCGAGCGCGAGGGTAAAACCTTAGCTGGTCTGATCCACCCCAACCTGCCACGCGTGTGGGATTACTTCACTGAAAACGGCAATTACTATCTGGTGATGGACCTGGTCAGCGGACAAAGCCTGGACAAGCTGATCAGGGCGCAGGGATTACCTGAAGCAACAGTGCTGAACTACGCCGACCAGTTGCTGGATGTGCTGACCTATGTCCATACGCAAGGCGTGCTGCATCGCGACATCAAGCCAGCCAACATCATTGTGCAGCCCGATGGTCGCTGCGTGCTGGTGGATTTCGGGCTGGTTAAAGTCGTTGATGGCAAGATGTCGAGTTTCAGCATGCGCGCAATGACGCCGCACTACGCGCCGCCTGAACAGTACACCGGCGGCACCGACGCGCGGAGTGATCTGTACTCACTCGCGGCCACGTTGTATCAGGCGTTGAGCGCACAGCTGCCATCGAGTGTGACGGATCAGTTTGCCGGTCAGCCGTTACTCCCCTTGCACCAATTGCGCCCGGATGTCAGCCAGAATACGGTGGGCGTGATCGAGAAGACATTGCAACTGGATCGCGCGAAGCGCTGTCAGAGCGCCGGGGAAATGCGCGCTGCGCTTAAAAAACCCGCCCCGGAAGTCAGGCCGGGAGTAGGCGCGTCGGTGCTTACTGCGGCACTATCGCCCGTTATTCCTGTTGACAATCCCACTAATATTTCAGATAGTCGGCGCCCCCCTGAACCTGGGACGAAACGGGTGCAAGCGACTGAGAAAACACCCATGCCGCTCCTGACGCAGATTGCGATTGGCGCGATGGCGTTTGTGATCGTCGTTTTGCTGGCGGTGGTGATTGCGCCGGCGTTAACCGCGCCACCCGCCGCTGCGCCGACGGCGCTGCCGACGCGCCGCCCAGGTGTAACGTTTGAAGCCACGAACACGACGGCGCCAAAGCCAACAGTCACTTTTGCGCCAACGGATCAACCAGTCGCGACAGCTGTACCGCCGACAGATGTGCCGGCGGCGCCGAATAATGACTTGTTGTTGACGCTCGCGCCGGGTGTAACGATATCGATGGTGCGCATCCCGGCGGGCGAGTTCAAAATGGGAACTTCAGGTAACAGTGCGAGTGAAA
>CAIXPS010000010.1 GCA_903921365.1 uncultured bacterium
ATGCGCATATCACAGGCACCGATTTGATACGCGACGATAAGGGCGCCTACCTGGTGCTTGAGGACAACATGCGGTCGCCTTCCGGCGTGAGTTATATGCTGGAGAATCGTCAGGCGATGAAACGAACCTTCGCGCGGCTGTTTCAGAACTACGGCATCATGCCGATCGACCATTACCCGCAGGAACTGCTCAACACGTTGCGCTCGGTATCGCCGCATGGCGACCCTGATGCGACGGTCGTCCTGCTCACCCCCGGCGTCTATAACTCGGCGTATTTTGAACACACGTTTCTGGCGCGTCAGATGGGCATCGAGATCGTCGAAGGCCGCGACCTGGTCGTGCACGATAACCACGTCTATATGCGAACGACGCACGGCTTGAAGCAGGTCGATGTGATCTACCGGCGCGTCGATGACGAGTTTCTCGATCCGCTGGCTTATCGCTCAGACAGCTTGATCGGCGTGCCGGGACTCATCAGCGCCTATCGCGCCGGACACGTCACCCTCGCCAACGCAATTGGCACTGGCGTTGCCGACGACAAGGCCATCTATTCCTATGTGCCGGCCATGATCCACTACTATCTGGGTGAGGACCCGATCCTTGACAACGTGCCCACGTACCTGGCCGAGGATGAAAAGGAGCGCTCGTATATCCTTGCCAACCTCGACAAGCTGGTGGTGAAGTCGGTGAACGAAAGCGGTGGTTACGGCATGCTCGTCGGCCCGCATGCCAGCCAGGAAGAACGCGAGAAGTTTCGCGGCATGATTCAGGCGCACCCGCGTGATTTCATCGCCCAACCCACTGTGGCGCTGAGCCGCCAACCCACTTACCTGGGCGGCGAGCTGACCGGCTGCCACATCGATCTGCGCCCGTACATCCTCGCCGGCGAGAAGGTGACGCTTGTGCCGGGCGGGTTGACTCGCGTCGCGCTCAAGCCCGGATCGCTGGTGGTCAACTCATCGCAGGGTGGCGGGAGCAAGGACACCTGGGTGCTCTATGACTGATGATTGTAAAAGCGTCAATAGACTTTCGTTGATCAATACTGAAAACGAACCATGCTAAGTCGAGTTGCTGAATCACTCTACTGGATGTCGCGCTACATCGAGCGCGCCGAGGATATCACACGCATCCTGACGGTGAACTTTCACGCATTGCTGGATACGCGCATCGAAGACAGCGCATCCGGGTGGCAGTCGCTGGTTTCGATCACCGGCGATGAGCCGTTGTTCCGAAAACACTTTACCGAGTACAACCCGCGCAATGTGAGTGAGTTTCTGCTGTGGCATCCGGCCAACCCGAACGCCGTGGTGGCCTGCCTGATGTCGGCGCGCGAAAATGCCCGCAGCGTCCGTGATCAGATCAGCATCGAGATGTGGGAACACATCAACAAGCTGTACTTCCAGATCAAGGAGATCAACCGCGCCGCCGTGTTGCGCGGGCCGCATGACTTCTTCAGCCAGGTGCGCGACGGCTCTCAGGCGTTCCAGGGCGTGATGGACGCCACGATGACACACGCCGAAGGATACGAGTTTATGCAACTTGGCAAGCACCTTGAGCGCGCAGAAAAGACGGTGCGCATTCTGGATGTGAAATACGCGACGGTGAATAGCATGACTGAAGGGACGCCAGAAGCGTCGCTGCAATTGGTCGCGATGCTGAAATCATGCAGCGCATTCGAGCCCTATCGGCGCGAACATGCGTCCCAGTTACAGGCCTCGCGCGTCGCCGAATA
>CAIXPS010000011.1 GCA_903921365.1 uncultured bacterium
CTTTGTTTTGCCGGAAACCCGCGTCTGCGCCTACGTCCTCTTGCGCAAACGATGCGGCCGTTACCAACACAATCAACGCAGGGAGAAACGCGCGCGTATGTTTTGCGATATCTGGATGCGCGGTCGTCAGTTCGACGCGGAGGTGCTCCAACTCGGACGCAGTATCGATGTCATACCACGATGGCAACAGGCCGACTCGCAAATTCATGTCGCGCGCGAGCGCGAGCGTATCACGCAACACGTTGGCCGTGCTCATCCTGACCTCGCGCAACAGGCGCGGTTGCGGTTGCTTCACCCCGATCAAATAATAGCCGCCGTCGTCGCACGGCCCAAGGACAACGTCGTCACGCCCATCCAGCAGATCAAAGGCGCGGTTGAGGTAGCTGCTGGGAAGTGTAGGGCTGTCGCTGTCCATGACGACGGCCTGGCGCGCGCCAGCGCTCAAGGCATCGCACAGCACGTGATTAAGGCGCTCACCTAAATCGCTCCCGCGCTGCGCGACCAACTCCATGTCCGGAGCGAGTGCGCTGAACCAGGCGCGCGCGGCCTGTTCCTCTACTGGGCTGCCCGTAAGGTATGCGATAGTGCATCGCGCGTCATTAACCTGGCGCATCACATCGAGTGTGTCCTTTAGGAAACACTCATAGAGTCCAGCAGCCTGTGCGCCCGTCAGGGGTGGGCACAACCGAGTTTTGGAATGCCCGGGTGCGGGCTGTTTGGCGACGACAAAAAGCTGGCGATCCATAAAGGGTTGGGAAGACAAGTTGCGATTCTTACGCAGATGTCTGACTTCTCCAAGAAGTCAGACATCTGCGTGAGTGGGGCTGCGCTACCAGACGACCAGGCAGGTTTCTGTGTGGCGGACGCCCACGGCGCCCGCAATTCCAGTGGTCACTCAGTTGCCCAGCGACTGAAGATCAGGGCTGTCTATGTAGGCGATCAGATCGAATCGACCAGTTGTGGCATGCACTTCGCGGATGACGGAACCATCGAGGGTCATTTCCCGGAGTTCCTTCACCAGGTCTTGAACGCGAGCAGGCTCAGCTTCTATTAAGACGTATGCGTTGATCATGATTACTCTTTTATGGGTTCTTAAAATGCCCTGCACGAGGGCAAATGACTATCCTCAGGTAAACGTCATCACCGGCGCAGCGCCGTTGCGCGCCATCTCATCCAGCACGGACTGAACGCGCTCCATGGCTTTGACCAGCGGGAACATCGTCTTACTCACCTGCATATCGGCATCGGTCGAGAGCGGGTGCCAGAAGATGCCGTCGATATTGACAGTGAGTTCGGGCACAAGGTTGCCCATATTAAGTTCGAGCCCTTCCTTCGAATATCCGCGCTTTGCCAACGGACGGACGAAATGGTCTTCATCCGGGATACCGAGGGAACGATGAAAGGCGCAGACCTCGCGCAAGCGCGCGGCGTTGGCCGGCGTTTCCGTAGTGCCCAACCGGACGCGAAAGCCGTTCTGCTGCAAAAGCTGGATGCCCTCGACTCCTTTGGCCCACGAACCGGCGCCGCGATAGGCGTCGTGGTCCGCCGCGTTACCGCCATCCAGGCTGACCTGCACCACCAGGTTGTCGTTATTGATGGCGCTTAGCTTCTCAAGGCGCGGCCCGCGCAGAAGCATGGCATTGGTCAGCACATTGGTTTTCACGCGCGCCGACGAATAGGCCAACATGTCATAGATGTCGTTTAGTAGAAACGGCTCGCCGCCTGTAAAGAACACCTGCTCGAAGTTCAATGCAGCGGCTTCATCGACCAGGCGCTTAACGTTCTGGAGCCCGATGGCGCGTCGCGCAGCGTTCGGGCTGGATTTGGCCACGCAGTACGAACAGCGCAGGTTGCAATCGTAGTTCGTGTATATCCACAGCTTCCACGCAAGGCCGGGAGGCGCGCACACCTCTTTTGCCTGGAGGCCGGTGTCCAATTGTGTCATGGACATTAACCCTTAATAACTCAATGTCGCAGCGCCTTGTGACAGGAACTCCACCACTGGCGCGCCGCCGGCGAATGTTGCGCCTGCGATCAGATTTTCCTTATCCAAACCGCGCGCATTAAAACAAGGCGGGCAAATCCACATCTTGCCGCCATTGGCCGTAAAGGTTGCCAGCAATTCGCGCAACGGTTTGAAGCCCGGGGATTCGATATCTTCGGCGTAGCCTTTAATCGCAAGACGAACGGCTTCAACATTCAAAAAGATGACTACTTCCTGTCCAGCCGCCACGCCAGCATTAGCGATGACAAATGCTACTACGGTCTTATCCGGGTTGTCTTTTGCGGTCGTCAGGTTAATTAATAATTTTGACATAACACTCCTTTGTATACCATAAAGTCGCCAGGTTAAGTTTGTAAATCCTGGTTAGCTTTTCTTGCGAATCACAAAGCGTTTGGGGCGCGAGCCAGAATCGCTTTCTACCAGTTCATTGCCAGTCATGCGGCACCACGCGGGAATATCGGTTTCCGCGGCGAGGTCATTGGCAGTGACTAACAGCGTTTCGCCAGGGGGCATGTGCTGCATCTGCTTGAAGATCAGCATAATCAGTTCGCCGCAGCCGGCTTCACCCGCATCAAGTTGTGAATCAATTGAAATCGTCACTTATAAGCTCCACTGAACGCCACACCCTGCGCACGCGGTGTTTGGCGCATCACTCAACAGTCGCTCGCGCCACGTCTTGTAGCGTTCGGCGTTCCAAAGGTCATCAAACGGCTGTTCGAAGATATTGCCCAGCTTCAAACTCCCGTAGTCGCTGGTGGCAAACGGCGAGATGCAGCATGGCAACGCGTTGCCGTTGGCCGTAATATAAGCGGTCGTCCACGGACGCATGCAGGCTGCCCATGGGCGCGCCTGCGGTTTGGCAGTGACGCTGCTTTTTGGTGAACTGGCGCCGGACGCGCGCAACATCACCCCAAGCGATTTTGCCAGTGTCTCGCTCTCGACCACGAGTTGGTCGACCTGTTCGTCAAATGTGGCGTACAGGCCATGGCCGCCTGCCAGCAACCCCGGCGCGCTGATGGCCTCGTCGCCGTAATAGACCATGCGTTGCAAGTACACCTCAGGGACGCCGATGCGCGCCGCAATGCGGACAACGTCGGGCAATTCGGCGATGTTCTCCTTCAAGCCCGTCATCCACAGGCTGGGCTGTGGGCGGTCGGCGCCCAGTTCTTTCTTTACTTCGACAAAGCGCTGCAGATTCTGCAACACCTTGTGAAACAGGGGGGCGCCGCGAATCAGAGCGTATGTCTTCGGGTTGGCGCCATCGATTGACACGCGCAACTCATCCAGCCCGGCGCCGATTAACTTGCGCGACCACTCCTCTGTGAGCAGTGTGGCGTTGGTGTTAAACAGGACGTGGACGCTGCGCGCCTTTAGATGCGCGATCATCCGGGGCAGGTCCTTGTTCAACAGCGGTTCGCCGATGCCGTGCAGCACCGCGCGCTCCATCTCCGGGAATTGATCGACGAGGCGCAGGAAATCGTCCCACGACAGCGTCCTTGGCTCCTCGTAGCTCACGAACGTGCGCGGGCAGGTTTCGCACAGCAGGTTGCAATGGTTCGTAACCTCGATGAACACATTGTGCGGACGAACACTCGCTACGGCGCCGCGTGTCGCCGGGTCAATGGAGCGATAGGCGGCCGGGAGATACTCTCTCCCTTCGACATCCGGGAGGCGATAAGCTTCGGGCGGAGGACTCAAAGGCCCCTGTCCGCTTCCTGGCATCATCAAACTACTCATGATGATCAACCACTCACATCAAGGCCGGCGCCGCGCGGCCAAACCAGTTTTTCCAGCCCTTCGCGCGATCCACCGACAATTGTCCCGACGCGCCCAACGCCACGAATATCAGGTTCAGCATGATGAGAAAGCCGTAATACCAGCCTTGCTCGTGGGGCACGCCTGCCAGCCCGATCAGGAGGTTAACCGTCCACGCCGCGCCCACCAGCGCGCCAAACCGGGTAAAAAGACCCAGCACCAGGCTCAAGCCGATCAGCACCTCGGTAATCGTGGTGATCCATCCAAAAAGATAAACGTTCGGTTGGACAATCTGACGGACGAAATCGGCATACAACTGAATGACGGGGTACTGAACTTCCATGTTCAGCCACAGACACAGGCCGGCATCGGGGCAGCCGAAAGAGGGCGGGGGTTTCCATGTAAGTTGCAACAGCCAGAAAATGCCCAGCAACACGCGCATTCCAGTTACGAGCGCGCCTGCGAAGTCCTTTGACCAAAACTTACTCGTCTTCATCCCTTTTCCTCCACTCTATCATCTCTATCATCCGCACCCTGCGCGAGCTTGCCAGCCGTTGTCTCAACCTGCGACAGACGCTCACGCGGCAGCCATCTTCTGTACCAGTTGCGCAAAAAATTGCGTTTGACGCCGAGCCGATACATCAACTCAATCGATCCGGTGACACACAACGTTTTAAACACACCGTTGTGCACATGGCGCCTGGAATCCACTTGCACCGGAGCCGTGATCGTTGTGAGAGGCCCCAGCCGGCGCAACAATCCCGCAAAGTCCCAGTCCGAGGCGAACCCAGTTGTGGGATATCCGCCGCATCTTCTGAACACATCCGCGCGAATAAATGGAGCCGTATCGCCCGCGTACCAGCAGAACCGGCGCGTGCGCGCCTGCCATACGCGCTGCACCCACTCCAACATAATCCGCTCGCTGGCCGGGACAGTCCCGCTGAACACTGGCACGAACCCGCCGCCAATCACACGCGGATCGGACAGCGCCTGGTTCACTTTCTCAAACGCATTGGGCGGCAGTTGCACGTCGCAATGCAGAAAGACGAGTACTTCGCCACGCGCGCTTTCCGCACCCAGGTTGATCTGCCGGCCGATATCGGGCGTGGCGCCCGTTGGAACCTGTATGAGACGCGCCCCGCTGCGCACCGCCGCCTCGCGAGTCCCGTCGCTGCTGCCGCCATCCACCACAATTGTTTCGTGCTCGCCCGGCTGCTGGCGCACCGCTTCAACCGCCGCTGCAATGATCGCAGCCTCGTTTAATACAGGTATGATGACTGAGATCATGGATGGGCGGACTATATACCCGAATTCTTACGAAAATCTTACGTCCTGCGTTGAACACTCAACCTGCGAATCTTCTGTTTGGGCGCAACTTTTGGGCATGGAAGCTCAGATCCCAGCGCGCGCCGCCAGCCAGTAATCGTGCATGCGCGCGGTTTAAATCGAGCGTGAGGCCGCTGCCTGGATTGTTGAGCTCATGGGTTTGCTATTATCCTCAGGCGACGCCACGACGCGCATCAACTCGATGCAGAAGCCGATGGTGTCCTGCGTATCGAGGTAGCAGAATGAATTGCCGGTCTGGGTGTACACGCCCCCCATCTCGACCTGAACGCCGTTCTGGGCCAGATGCTCAAGGATCGGGACGTCGTCTGACAGGGTGAACTTGATGTGATGGATGCCTTCGCCGTGCTGTGCGAGAAAATCGTGCCAGATGCTGGGCCCCTGCGCCGGTTCGATCAACTCCAGGTCGACCGTGCCGAGGTTCGCCGACGCAATGCGGGCCGTGAACTGGCCAGGTTGTCCATGGTACTGCTTGAGCATAGGGCCGCGCTCCACCGCCGGATAGTCGATGATGTGGAACGGCCCGATGCCAAAGAGGCGCATCAGGGCCGCCACTTTGGCGTCGAGGTCGCGGACGACGACGCCCACCTGCACGCACTGTTTGAAAAGGTTGCCCGGAATATCCATAAGGTCTGATTATCGTTGCACTATCGGCAGGAACGCGCTATGGGGGTACACATATTCCACCGCGCCGATGTCGCAGGCGCCCGCCTGTGGCCGACTGACCCCACGCTGGTCGGACGCCGGGCAACCAGTATTTGTGCCAGCGTTGATGACCGGGCTCCCGTGTAAGGGCAGGAAAGTCAGCGTGGAACCGCCGTTATTCTGCAGCGGGCCGAGCAGCGGGTCATAACCAATGAGGTTGCTGCTGAATAAAAGGTCCAAATTGCAATAATCGACGCCGTCTTTGACCAGGTTATTTCTGCCGGTGGCGGAGCCCTGGCAGTCACCCCCTGACGCGCTGCCGGCGATGATGATGTTAATCAGGACCAGGTTGGCGCTGGCGAAGTTCCTGATGCCGCCGCCAAAAAGCGTGGCCGTGTTGCTCATCAAGGTGCTGTTGGTCACGGTCAGCGCGCCGACGTTGGCGATGCCGCCACCGCTGTTGCCGGCGCTGTTGCTGACGAGGGTGCTGTTGACGATGGATGTCGTGTTGCCAATGTCGCTCATGATGCCGCCGCCGTTGTAGGCCGTGTTGCTCAGAAAGGTGCTGTTGGACACGCTGAGCGTGCCGTTGGCGCTTTCGATGCCGCCGCCACTTCCAGTGCCAGTGGCATGGTTGCTTGTAAAGGTGGTGTTGGTCACGCTCAATGACCCACTGTTGTAGATACCGCCGCCGTAACTGCTGGCTGTGTTGCTCATCAAGGTGCTGTCAGCCACTTGCAGCGCTCCCTCGTTGTACATGCCACCACCATTGGACGTGGTCGTGTTGCTCATCAAGGTGCTATTGTTGACTGCCAGCCTGCCCTTGTTGCTGATACCACCGCCACTGAGGGTGGCAAAGTTGCCTGTGATAGACCCGACGGTCACGGTCAGTTTGCCACCGCTGTTGTTCAAGATGCCGCCGCCGTTAGTGGCATGATTGCCTGATAAGGTGCTGGCGGTCATGGTCAGCAGATCGTTGGTGTCGTTGTATATCCCGCCGCCGTCGCCAGTGGTCACATTGCCAGTGATGGTATCGGCGGTCAAAGTCAGTGTGCCGCCGGTGCTGTTCCAGATGCCGGCGCCTCTGGTGGTGGCCTGGTTGCCAGTCAAAGAAGTGAGAATCATGGTCAGCGAGTTCCAGTTGGCAATGGCGCCGCCGTCGGTAGCTGAATTAACCTGGAAAGTGCCGTTGATAATGGTGGCCGGCCCGGCGTTCAACACGCCGCCGCCATAGACGGCCTGATTGCCCGTCAATGTAGTCAGAAACAGGTACATGCTGCCGCCGGCGTTGTAGATGCCGCCGCCGTAGATCGTGCTCGTGTTGCTGATGAAGGCGCCGAATGTCACGGTCAGCGTGCCGGTACTGTAGATGCCGCCGCCAGCAGAATCGTGGCCGTGGGCAATCGTGATGAATGTCAGAGCGAGTGCATGACCGGTGTTGACCGTCAGCACGCGGTGCAAGTCGTTGCCGCTGATAACGATGGCATGGCCAGAGCCGTCGATGGTGATGTCGTTGTTGATGGCCGGCAGCGTGCTGGTCAACACGATGGCGCCGTTGAGACCAGGGGTAAAGACAATCGTGGTCGGCGTGCCGGCGATATTCGCGGCGTTGATCAGGTCGCGCAGCGAGCCAGCGCCGCCATCGGTCAGCGTCGTGACCGTGACCGTGGACGTGCCCGCATCAACTACCTGCGCCTGCAGCAATCCGGCGCAGACCGCTAACAAGACCGCCAGCCCGCCCGCCGCGAGCAGCCGGCTGAACTGCAATGTCCAACCTGACAATAGAAACCGTCGTATCATCATCACATCATCTCCTATTCAATCCAACACCATTACATCCAATCAAAATCAGTCAATCCGTGCGCGGCGGTCCAGGCCGGCCGTCCACCGGTAGCGTCGCGGGCGATTCCAGAGCTCGACAGCACTCCGTTGAAATCCGCACAGGCCTGGCTAGCGCTGCAGCGTTGGCAAAAATGTCGCCCACGGCGACCACTCCACCGCGCCGATGTCGCACTTGCCGCCCAGCGGCCGCCGGAAGCCGCGCTGATCGAAGGCCGGGCACGCTGGCGCGGCGTTGGTTCCCGCGTTGATTGCCGGGCTGCCCGGCAGGGGCGCCATGCTCAGCGTCCCGAAGAGGCCGCTGTTGCCGTTCAGCTGCAGCGGGCCCAGCAGCGGGTCAGAGCCGACGATGTTGCCGTTCGCGCCATTCGTCAGTGCGCAGGCCGAATATCCGCTGTCTTTGATCAGGTTATAGCTGCCGGTCACTGCGTAAAAAGTCCTGCAATCACCTCCCTGCATGCTATTGGCAATGATGGTGTTGGTCATGGACAACGTCCAGGCGCTGCTGAGACCCCCACCACCGCCGCCGGTGCTGGCCGTATTATAGACAAGGGTGCTGTTGATCAAGTACAGCGTGCCGGCGTTGCTGATGCCGCCGCCGGTGTAGGCCGTATTGCTCCTGATGGTGCTGTTGGTCAGGTTCATCATGCTGGTGAAGTCGTTGTAGATGCCGCCGCCGTTGATCGCGCTCATGTTGCTGATCAAGGTGCTGCTGTTCACGGTCGCCGTGCCCCTGTTTTCGATGCCGCCGCCACCCACTTGCGCAGTGTTGTTCATCAGGGTGCTGCCGTTCACGGTCAATAACTGATTGTTATAGTTGAAGATGCCGCCGCCATCGACAGTGGCCGTGTTGCTCATCACGTTGGTGGTGCTCACGGTCAGCGTGCCAAAGTTCATGATGCCGCCGCCGTTGCTGGACGCGTTACTCACCAGGGTGCTGTTGGTCACAGTCAGCGTGCCCTCGTTTTCGATGCCGCCGCCGTAACTGCTGGCTGTGTTGCTCAAAAAGGTGCTGCTGCTGATGGTCGCGGCCAGCGAGTTTGCGTTGCTGATGCCGCCGCCGTAATCGGCTGTATTGCTCAACAAGGTGCTGTGGGTCACGGTCAGCGTGGCATAGTTGTTGATACCGCCGCCATCGCTGGTGGACGAGTTGCTAACCAGGGTGCTGCTGATCATGGTCATTGTGTCATTGTTCCAGATGCCGCCGCCGAGGTAAGCCGTGTTTCTCACCAGGGTGCTGCTGATCACGGTCAGCGTGCCCGCGTTGAAGATAGCACCGCCGGTGCTGGCTGTATTACTCACCAGCGTGCTGTTGGTCACGGTCAGCGTGGCGTTGGCGCTGACAAAGATGCCGCCGCCAGGCGACCCATTGCCGTTTGCGATGGAAATGGACTGTATCCGCAGAGCACTATTCGGATTCACAAACAGCACCTGGAACTGGTTTGCCCCACTGACGGTGATAGCGTGACCGCTGCCGTCGATGCTGACTGTATTGGTGATCACCGGCAGCGCCGACGTCAGGGTGATGACGCCGTCGATGCCGAAGGTGATGGCCGTAGGGCCGCTGGCGTTGGCGGTGTTGATCGCCTCACGCAGCGAGCCTGGACCAGTGTCCAGCGTGGTGGTGACCACGGACGTGCTTGCCTCAGCCACCCCGGCCACAAGAACGGCCATCAGCCCCACTCCAGCTGCGGCTGCATGTCGCGCCAGCCGAACCGAAAGGACACGCTGCGTAAAGCCAATTTGAGACAACACGACATTGAAATCAAACATTACATCTCCTCTTGAGTTTCAACTCTCCGTTTGCGCAGTGCGATAGCGACAGGCAACAAGAGCGGCAGTGGCAATGCGAGCAACTTTCGTGCGGGGGGAGACTGCTCGTGAATCGCTCAGGAGACAGCCGCGCCAGGAACGACGAGGGATTATAAGCCCACTAAGGTTTGCCATATACTTGGCCTGTTTCCATACACATGGGCAATCGCTGCTCGTGTTTAATGATTGATAAGGTGGCGAAAAATGTCGGCATACGTGCTAAATCAGGTGGAGGTTACCGATCCGGTAGCCATGCAGGTATATATCAGAGGCGTCGCAGCCACGGTTGCTGCATATGGTGGCGAATATCTGGTGCGCAATGGCACAATTGAAACGGTGGAAGGCGACTGGGCGCCCAAAGGATTGATCATCCTAAGGTTTGCCAGTGTCGCCCGTGCCAGAGAATGGTTGAATTCGCCGGAATATGCGCCGCTCAAGCAGATACGCCTTACTGCCACGCGCAGCCAGATGATTATTGTCGAGGGTGTCCAGTAATTGACTTGGCAGATACTTCTCATGCATATCGTGCCACCAACATGCAATACACCACCGCAGTTCCCGGCACGAGCCACGGCTATGCTACCGAATAGCCTGCGCTCAATATCGATGTGCACCGGCGTGCCCCGGATTTCCAATCATCGCACGCAAGCGACCCTTCGGAAATGCGCCGAGGCGCGTTAAGAATCCCATTCCGTTCTTAACGCGCTTGAAGCGCGTTTTGGCTTGTGTCAGACCCGGATTTCGAATCCGGGGCATCTGCGCATTACGTAATTCTTTCGCGCACCCGGCGATAATAACGCGCAGAGGAGTTGTTCATGAAAGCATTGTTGCTCGAAGGGATTCATCGCGATGCGGCGGCGGCGCTGCTCGACGCCGGCTTTGACATCACACAGGTGCGCCATAGCCCGGCGCTGGAGGAACTGACGGCCAAGGTCGCCGATGCGGATGTGTTGTGCATCCGCTCGCGCACGCGCATCAACGCCGACGTGCTCAACGCGGCCAAAGACCTGCTCGTGATCGGCGCATACTGCATCGGCACGGAACACATCGACCTTGACCTGTGCCGGAAACACGCCGTCGCCGTGTTCAACGCGCCCTACAGTAATACGCGCAGCGTCGTCGAACTGGCGATTGGTGAGATCATCATGCTCATGCGCGGCGTGGTCGACCGCAGCGCCGACCTGCACACGGGCAAATGGACAAAGTCCGCCGAAGGCAGCCGCGAGATTCGTGGGAAGCGGTTGGGCATTCTGGGCTATGGCAATATTGGTTCGCAACTGTCGGTGCTGGCCGAATCGCTCGGCATGGAAGTCGTCTATCACGATGTCGCCGAGAAACTGTCGCTGGGCAACGCGCGCAAAGTGACATTGCAGGAGTTGCTCGCGACAGCGGACGTGGTCACGCTGCACGTGGACGGGCGCGCGGCCAACCGAGGATTTTTCGGTGAACGCGAGATATCGCTGATGAAGCCAGGCGCCATCCTGCTCAATCTGTCGCGCGGGTACGTGATCGACCTGGAGGCGCTGGCGAAGGCGTTGTCCTCTAAGAAGATCGCCGGCGCGGCAGTGGATGTGTTCCCAAAGGAGCCATCGAGCAACTCCGAGCGTTTTCACTCGCCGTTGCAGGGGCTGGGAAATGTCATCCTCACACCCCACATCGGCGGTTCCACTGAGGAGGCGCAACAGAATATCGGGCGCTTCGTCGCGGCGCGCACGCTCGAATATCTGCAAACCGGGAGCACCGGCGCATGCGTGAACCTGCCTGCAATCAACGCGACCGAGAAAAAAGGGTTGCACCGTTTTGCGCACATCCACGACAACATGCCCGGCATGCTGGCGAAAATTAACGACTTGTTCGCGGTCAACAGCGTAAACATCACCGGTCAGCACCTCGAGACGCGCGGCGACATCGGCTACGCCATCATCGACGTGGATGACGAGCAGGGGCCGGCGCTGGCGAGCAAGATCGCGGCGCTTCCAGGCACGATCCGCTCCCGCCTGGTTTACTAACGGCAAGGTCGATCCCATGGCACACGACGCCGACGCGCGCTATATCATCTCGGACGTCCAGACAGAGCAGGATGCGACGGACTTCATTGCGCTCAATCAGGAAGTCACCGGCGAAGGAGCGATCTGTGATCGTCTCTTGCGCCACCGCCCTGGCAGCATTCCGAGCGACTACACCATTGTGCGCGAGGCTGGCAGCGGCAAGGTGGTTTCCACCACCTGCATTCTGCCCTGGCGGATGACATTCGACGGCGTGAGGTTGAAGGTCGCGATGCTGGAGATGGTGGTCACGCATCCGGACTTTCGCCGGTATGGGTTGATCCGCCGGCAGATTGAGCGCTTTCAGCAGCGTGTGCGCGAACGAGGCGATCATCTGAGCATCATTCAAGGCATCCCCTACTACTATCGCCAGTTTGGCTATGGGTATGCACTCGACCACAGCCGGCGCATACGCCTGCCGGTGGCACGCATCCCGCAGAATGAACGCGCGGCTGAGTATCGGATCCGACCCGCTACATCGGATGACTACGCGGTCGTTACTGCTCTGTACAAGGTCGCAATGGCGCAGCAGGTCATTCATGTTGAACGCAACGAGGCTGCTTGGGCATACCTGCATCAGCACGCTGGTATGCCGCCGGTGATGATCGAACATGTGTCGACCGGCGTCGTTGCAGGTTATGCGCGCTGCACAATGGACGAAGGAGTGCTGAACGTCAGGGAAAGCGGATTGCATGAACCTGCTGTCGCATCGGAAGTTCTGTCGCTCCTTGCGCGGGATCAAGCTGGCGAATTCGCTGTGTATGGCAATCCGGCCGATTCGCTGTATCGGGCGGCAACGGCATTGGGCGGATCAGAAGCAATACCGGATCAATGGCTGCTCAACCTGCCCGACCCACGCATGTTCTTATCCGCGATCATTCCGACTCTTGAGCGACGCCTGGCACAAAGCGACTTTGACGATGCGTCTGCGAACTTGATCCTCAACTTTTACCATCGCGCGGTGCGCCTCCGTATTGAGAAGGGACGCGTCATGGGAATTGACGATATCGGTTTTGTCGACGCTTCGATGGGCGCGGATGGCGGCGACCTGTGCATCCCGCCGGACGCCTTTGTCCGCCTGGTATTCGGGTATCGCAGCCTGGATGAGTTGCGGGACGCGTGGCCCGACATTGTCGCGCGGAAGCACAGCAGAGCTTTACTGGATGCGCTATTCCCGCTCATGTCGTCATGGATTTTGATGCCGTACTGATGCCACACTAATAACTTTATCACGGAGCATTTTGTATGAAAATCACAAACGTTGAAGCCATCGTCCTCGACACGGGCAAGAACTACCCGGATCCATCGCAGGCCGCCGAGGCGCACGGCGTCCGGTTTGTGGCGCTGATCAAGATCGATACCGACGCCGGCATTACGGGCTGGGCCGATATCGAGACGCAACCGCACGTCGGCAAGGCGATCGTCGATGCGCCATCGGGCGGGCAGATTGGCTTTGAGTCGGTGCGCGCCGCGCTGATCGGTGAAAATCCGCTGGAACGCGAACGGCTGTGGCAGAAGCTGTATCGCTTCATGGCCTACTATGGCCGGCAAGGCGCAGGGATGCAGATGATGTCGGGCGTGGACATTGCGCTATGGGACATCGCCGGCAAGGCGTGCGGTCAGCCAGTGTGGGCGTTGCTGGGCGCAAAGTACCGCGACCATGTCAAAGCCTATGCATCAACGCTGTTCCGCCCGACCCCCGACGACATGAAGCGCGCCGTGACCGGGTATCTGCAGCAGGGCTTTCGCGCGATCAAGTTCGGCTGGGGCGCGTTCGGTGTTGACCTGGCGCTTGATGTGCAGTTGGTGAAGGCAGCCCGTGAGGAAGCCGGGCCGGATATCGATTTGATGGTCGATGGCGGCTGGTATGGGACAGGATATAACAACCCGTATCGCGCCCGACCAGTGAAGGATTGGATCAAGCTGGCGCTGCAACTCGAAGAGTTGGACGTGTTCTGGCTGGAGGATTTTCTGCATCCGGAGAACTTCAGCGGGTACGCCGAAGTTGCGCGCGCCACCCGCGGGCTGCGGATCGCGGCGGGCGAGCAACTGGCCGGCTACCCCGACTTCGAGCGGTTAGCGGTCGAAGGCCACGCCCACACGCTACAGCCCGACCTGTCGCGTTGCGGCGGCCTAACCGTGGGAAGGCAGATTGCGGACCTGGCGCAGCGCCGCGGCATCGACTGCGTGCCGCATGCGTGGCTGACCGACCTGCTCAAGGCGGCGTCGCTGCACCTCAACGCCTATCTGATGAACTCGCTGTATCTGGAGTACAACGTGTCGTCCGCGTCGTTGTTGAACACTTTGTGCCGCCAGCCCTTGCGGATGGTCGATGGGGTGATCGCGATCCCCAATGGCCCCGGGCTGGGCGTCGATGTCGATGAGGAGATCGTCGCGCGCTACCGCGTGGCGTGAGAATTTCGTGTAAACAGGAGGTTGCAGGTTATGAATGTTGTTTCGATCATGGCGCACCAGGACGATGAGATGCGCTGTCTGGGGGCAATGCTGAAGTGCCGCGCGCGCGGCGATCATCTCTTCTTCGTCACGCTCACCGATGGCGCGAAGGGCATGGTGCAGACGCCCGCTATGCCCGCGAGCGAGGCCGGCGCGATCCGCCACGCCGAGATGGCGGCGCTGGTTGAAGCCGCCGGAGCCACATTTTTGAACTTGCGCGAGCCGGATGAGTTTCTGTTCGATACACCCGCTGTTCGAATGAAACTGATCGACGCTATCCGCGCCACCGGGGCCGGCCTGATCTTCACCCATTCGCCGCGCGACTACAACCTCGACCACGTCATGGTCAACCGGCTCGTGCGTCACTGCGCGATGCAATCGTGTCTGCCCGTCCTGCCCACGCAATCGCCTGTGCTGGCGCAACATCCTGCTGTCTTCGAGTGCGAGCCGTTCGGGACGTTTGACTTCGACCCCAGCCATTACGTGGACATCACGCCGTTCTTTGCCGAAAAGGTGCGGCTGCTCAAGTTTCACCGCTCGCAGGAGGAGGCGATGCAACAGGCCACCGGGTCGGGGTTGGAGGTGATCTGTTCGCGACTCGACTCTTATCGCGGCGACCTCGTGGGATGCCAATGGGCGGAAGGGTTTGTGCCGATGCCAGGGCGCGGAACGATCAAGCCGTATCCGGTGCTACCGTAGCACCCTCAATGGTCGATCAATCCCAGCTACCGCCTTCGTGACCGTGCAGCACCGATAGTGCGGCCAGTTGACCATGGTGGTGCATGGTGTGTTTGAGCGCGTACACGTGATGGCCCATCACAGTCGTCTGCGACTCGGCGCCTTGTGGTCGGTGTTTGAGCAGGTCTGCATCGTTTAACGGCGCCAGTTGCGCGATGATGCGTTGCTCCAATTCGCGCGCATAAGCGACCACGACTTCTTTGCCGGGCATTCGCTCGATGGTCAGTTCCCACCAACCGCCGCCGAAGCGATGTCCCCACGCATAAGGCCGGCCTTCGGCTTCAGATGCTGAAGAATACCGCGTGCTCCCTGCGTGCGCTTGCATACAGTTCCCATCATCGCGGATCAAACCCTCGGTTGCGACGATGAATCCCCAATCTCCTATCTCCAATCTCTCTTCTACAAGTTCTGCAACATCAATCCCGCGTAATCGATCAGCGAGTCGACCAGCTTGAGATCGGCGCGACCGTTCGCCAGTGTGAAGCGCGGGGCGGACGGGCTGAGCCGCGCCAGCATGGCGTTGGCCTTGTCCATCTGCAGGCGTATCGGGGCAATCCGATCGGGCTGACCCTTTGCGTCGTCGGCATGGGCGCCGCGACCCGACTGGATGGCGTCGTCGATCTGCTTGCGCATGGACGCCGCGTGTTCCTCGACGCGCTTCTGCTCCGCGAGGAACCCGTCGCGATCCTGCTTCAGCCGCAGGAGGTAGTTGCGCGTCTCGGCCATCAAGCGGTTGCCGGCATCGAGCCGCGACTGCGCTTCGCGCAGTGGCGCATCAGTCGCCTGATCCATGAAGACGCTGATCCACGCCTGCATGTCGTTGTGGAAACGCCCATCCACCTGCAGGTCGAGCGTCCCGGTCGCGGCCAGTTCCTTCAACTCTGTCTTGACGCCATCGAATGACTGTCGCAGTGCGCCCATTTGCTTCAACAGGTCGGCGCGTTGATCCTTGTAGCCGGTGACGAAACCGCGCATCTGATCCAGCGCGCCCCCGGCTTCGCTCTTTAGCGCAGCGTAGTTCACCCGGTCGCCTTCAGGCCGGGCTAGCTCGCGCGCCAGTCCATCGCGGCGCGCCTGGAAACCGGCCACAGTGGCGAGCATGGACGCGTCCCAACCCTCTGCGGCGCTCACACACGCGGACATCAGGTCGTCGATCTGACTCAGCGTCGCCTGCGCCACCTGCCGGTCGGCATCCTTCTGCGCCAGTGCGCCGGCCACTTTGTCACAATATTGAATCAACAGAGTCTGTGATTGCAGCGAGTGCTCCATCAGCCCGGCCAGCGCTCCCAACTGGCTTTGCTTTGGCCGGGTGAGTTGCACGGCAAACAAACGCCATTCGGCCAGCACGCCGGCGCGTTGTGTGCTGATCACATCGGGTGAGATGGGCTGGCTATAAGAGGGGTGGATCGTTGCCAGCGCCACCGCCAAGTCGACCGCCCGTTTGCTCGCGCCATCTACGCTGACCGGATTGATCTTTGCCTGCAGTGCGGCAAAGGCCGCGGCGCGTGCCGTGAAAGAGTTGCGCGCAGCTTCGACTTCGATAAGCTTGACGTCAAAGTCGCGTTTGATCTGGTTCGCCTCGGTCAACTCCATCAAGTCCTCGGACAGCCGCAGGTCGTCAAGCTTGCGAAGCAACTTCCGCGCCGACTCCATCAGCGAATCGCTGACGTCCATCTCGTATGTCTGGCGCGCCGCAGCCAACTCGGTTTCGTAGCTGACGAGGATGCCGTAAGCCTGCGCGTATATATCGCTCGCTTTCCCGCGCCACAACTTGATCTGCTCCAGCGTGTTGTGCTGCGCCTGAATCTCGATCGGGAGTAGCTGCGCCTGATCGAGCGCGGGCTGAACCTTCCGCGCCTTCAGCATTTTTTCGATCTGGTTCAGTTGTTTCTTCAGCGCCAGCGCCTTCGTCGACAGTTGCGGGAATGCGCCGTGCTTCTTTGAATCGGCCGCCAGTGCCTGTTCGAATCGCGTGTACAGACGCAGCGCGACCTGCAACGCGTAGTTGGCGTCCTGCGCGGGCGACGGACGCTGTTGCATCTTTTTATCGACTTCGTCCAGAATCCCCTTTAACTCGATATACCAGCGATGCGCATCCACCACGTTCTGGCGTGACGGATCATCGGCTGCCAGTAGGACATCCATCACCATTTCGAGCGATGTGATCGCGTCCGCCAGCGATGTGCCTTCGGTGATCAACGGGTTTCTCGGAGAAGTCTGGCTCTTGCGGCGCGCTTCCAGTTCGGAAGCCCGTGTGCGCATTTCCTCGATCAGGCGCTTCTGCTGGCGACCGAGCACGGCGATCTCGGAGTTGATGACCAAAATCTTCTGGTTTGCCGTGCTCACTTCATCTAAGTTGTTGGCAACGCGTTTGATCTCGATCGCGTGACGAATCCAGCCAATAATCTCCAGTAGCGGCGGGACGATAAAATAACGATTCCTTGCTGGTTTTTTCTGGATGTCGCGCCGGCTGCACTGATCGGCGGTTTTGGCGGTTTTCCCAGCAAGATCGCAGGCGTGCTTCACGATCCTGCGCGCTCGGTCTATCGGATTTTTATAGGGAGGTTCGCCGGCCAGTTCAGTGCGGTCGTAGTAGCGCTTCATGCTTGCCACGGTCTGTTGCCAAGTTACTGCTGTCTCGGCCAGCTCACGCGCTTCCTTACGCCAGGCGGCAACATACTTGTGTGCATACTGCAACGCGAAGTACATCACCAGTGTCCACAGGCCGTAGATCGCCAGAATACCAACGACAATGATGATGATTTTTTCCAGCTCAGTCATGATGCGCAACCCGGTTTGTGTATCCAGAACGCGAAGGCTTGATATCAGTATTGTACTCACTTCAGCGTTCTTTGTGGCTCGTCGTCCGCGCGGTTCTTTGCCGCGCGTCGTGATGATAAGATACGCATCAATGTCTATTAATGATTTTGAACTGATTACTGAACGCCAGATTCCGGAGATCAACACCCGCGCCAAGCTGTATCGACACATCATAACCGGCGCCCAGTTACTCTCAATGGAAAATGACGATGAGAACAAGGTCTTCGGCGTCACCTTCGCCACGCCCCCGGCTGACTCCACCGGCATTTCGCACATCATGGAACACTCGGTGCTGTGCGGTTCGCGCAAGTACCCGGTGAAAGAGCCATTCGTCGAACTCATCAAAGGGTCGCTCAATACCTTCCTCAACGCTTTCACCTATCCCGACAAGACCTGCTATCCGGTGGCAAGCCAGAACCTGCAGGACTTCTACAACCTGATCGACGTATACCTGGATGCAGTGCTTTACCCGCGCATCACGCCGGAGACGCTGATGCAGGAAGGCTGGCATTACGAACTTGAGAGCCCCGCTGGCGTGATGACGTACAAGGGCGTGGTGTTCAACGAGATGAAAGGCGCATACAGTTCGCCCGACAGCCTGCTGGGCCGCTACATCCAGCACTCGCTATTCCCCAACAACGCCTACGGCGTCGACTCGGGCGGCGACCCGCGCCACATCCCCGATCTGACGTATGCGCAATTCAAGCAGTTCCATGAGACGTACTATCACCCTTCAAACTCATTCATCTACTTCTATGGCAACGACGACCCGGCCCATCGCTTCGAGGCGGTGCAGACCTACTTGAAGGACTTCGCCCGCATCGAAGTTGACTCGCGCGTTGGACTGCAGGCGCCCTTCACGGAGCCGCGCCGTCTGGTCATCGGTTACGATGCCGGTGAAGAAGCCGGGGACGGCAACAAGAAAGGCATGGTGTCGGTCAATTGGCTGCTCGCCGAGAACCGTGACGTGGAGGCGGCGCTTGCACAGAGCATTCTGGCGCACATCCTCGTCGGCACGTCGGCCTCGCCATTGCGCAAGACGTTGATCGATTCTGGTCTGGGCGAGGATGTCACCGGCGGCGCCGAAGATGAGCTGCGCCAGTTGACCTTCTCGGCCGGGTTGAAGGGCATCGCGCCGGATGACGCGAGCAAGGTCGAAGGCTTGATCCTGGACACGTTGGCGCAAATCGCGCGCGACGGCATCGACCGCGAGATGGTCGAAGCGTCGCTCAACACGATCGAGTTCCGTCTGCGCGAGTACAACACCGGCGGTTTCCCGCGCGGGCTCGCGATGATGCTCGGCGCACTCGCCACCTGGCTGCACGGCAATGACCCGACGCTCACCCTCGCCTTCGAGGCGCCACTGGCATCAATCAAGCAGAAGCTCGCCGCTGATAGCCGCTTCTTCGAGAAGCTGATCGAGGCTTCCTTCCTGAACAATACGCACCGGACAACCGTGCTGCTGAAGCCTGACCCGGAAGTGCGCCCGCAAACTGAAGCCGCGGAACGCGCGCGGCTCGATCAGGCGCGCGCCAGCATGACCGACATGGACATCCAGCGCGTGATCGAAGAGACGCGCGTGCTCAAAGAGAAGCAAGCCGCGCCGGATTCGCCCGAAGCGCTGGCGACCATCCCGCGGTTGAAGCTGGCCGACCTGGATAAACAGAACAAGCGCATCCCGCTGGACGCCTCAGAGACACAGGGCGTCAAGGTGCTGTATCACGACCTATTCACCAACGGTATTACCTACCTGGACGTGGGCTTTAACCTGCGCCAGTTGCCGCAAGAGTTCCTGCCCTATGTGACCCTGTTCGGGCGCGCATTAATCGGACTGGGCACCGCGACCGAAGACTTCGTCAAGCTGTCGCGGCGCATTGGACGCAAGACCGGCGGCATCCGCAGTGCCAACTTCACCTCGGCGGTTCAGAAGTCCGACGATGCCGCAGCGTGGCTATTCCTGCGCGGCAAAGCCACCGTCGCGCAAACCGGCGATATGCTCGCGATCCTGAAGGACGTGCTGCTCACCGCCAAACTTGACAACCGCGAGCGCTTCCGTCAGATCGTGCTGGAGGAGAAGGCGGGACAGGAGGCCGGGCTGGCGCCGGGCGGCCATCGCGTGGTGAATACGCGGTTGAAGGCGCGCTTCAGCCAGTCCGACTGGGCGAGTGAGCAGATGGGCGGGTTGACCTATCTGTTCTTCCTGCGCAAGCTGGCTGAGCAGATCGATCAGGACTGGGGCGGCGTGCTGGCGAAACTCGAAGCAATCCGCGGTTATCTGGTCAACCGCTCAAACGCGCTGGTCAATCTCACGCTTGACAGCGCCAACTACCAGACTATCCAGCCGCTGTTGGCTGACTTCCTGCTGCAGTTGCCCGCGCAGCCAATATCGCCCGCCACATGGACGCCGGACGCAACCTCTGCGCCAGAAGGACTCACCATCCCCACGCAGGTCAACTATGTCGCCAAGGGCACGAACCTGTACAAGCTGGGCTACAAACTGCACGGATCGGCGCTCGTGATACAGAATCTGTTGCGAACCACGTGGTTGTGGGAGCGCGTGCGCGTGCAGG
This sequence comes from uncultured bacterium, assembly GCA_903921365.1. GTDB lineage: Bacteria > Chloroflexota > Anaerolineae > J036 > Brachytrichaceae > CAIXPS01. The sequence continues at coordinate 20,028 of CAIXPS010000011.1, forward strand.
GCGGCGCTTATGGCGGGTTCTGCACATTTGACCATCGATCGGGCACGTTTACGTTTGTGTCGTATCGCGACCCGAACCTGCTCGCGACACTTGACATCTACGACAAGACCGCGGACTTCCTGCGCGAACTGGACTTGAGCGAGGACGAGGTGACGAAGGCCATCATCGGCGTCATCGGCGAACTGGACGATTATCAGTTGCCGGATGCGAAGGGCTTCACGTCGCTGGCGCGCGCGCTGGCTGGCGACACCGAGGAAGGCCGCCAGAAGCTGCGCGACGAGGTGCTGGCGACGACGGTCGCCGATGTCAAAGCCTTTGCCAACGTGCTCGACCTGGTCAAACAGAATGGTCAGGTCGTCGTGCTCGGCTCCGATCAGGCGATTACCGCCGCCAACGCGGAACGCCAGTTGGGCATGCAGGTCATCCGCGCGCTGTAGCGCACAAATTTCGCGTTTCCCTGCGAAGGCCGTAGGTGCACACGAAACTTTACCGTCCAGACATCCTTCGCAGGGTTAGCGTCACGAGCAACCCTGCGACCTGCGCAGGCCGTAGGTGTGCCGGTTCCGTTGTCGTCAAGCCCAACCTTCGCAGGGTGCGATTGCTACCGAATCACCGGATTTCCACGCTGAGCGTGTAGTTGACCGTGCTTGTGATACTGGGCACGACATCGATTACATAGTACTGGCTGGAAGCGAGTTTGCCGTTCCATGTCACGGCGCCGCTCACCGCGCGCACCATCGGAACGCCGTCGGTCAGGCCATACACGGTAATACCCACCTCGGTCGGCGAGACCAACGTGGCAGTCAGCGTCTGGTTAGCGCGTCCCCAGGCCATGTAACTGTTGATGCGATTGTCGGTAGTGTGGCCGGTGACGGTCGTGGCATAGGCGCCGCGCTTAAACCGGAGGATGGCCGGCATTTCCACGTTTAACGAGAACACCGTGCTGATCGGGCCGGACACGCGAATGATATAGTCGCCTGATGCCGGCAAGGCGCGTTGCCACGTGGTCTTGCCGTCGCCGCGCCCCCACAACTGCGCCCGGTAATAGCGACGGAATACATGGAAGCTGGCGCTTGTGTTGTTGGCGGTGAGTGACGCCAGCATCGTGTAGCCGGCCGACCCACGCACCACAAAGTCCTGCCAGGCGCGCGTGGTCAGTTCGCCATCCACGACTGCCGAAGTCGCCCCGGGCGCAAAGCTGACCCGCACAAGGTAGGGCATGGGAGCCTTTGCCTCGCTGGCGGCGCGAGAGGCATACACCGGCGACGCCCCCGCGGTGCTCAGAAGCATCACGACTGCTACGACACTGGAAACAATTCTTGCGAACATTTAATACCCTCCAATCACTGAATTCATCGCCAGAAATGGGTTAATCTGGCGCTCTAATGAAGTAGACGAAACTAAACACAGAAAAGTTCCATCGCTTGGGAAAAAGAACTCCAGGCACATCGCCTGACAAATGTCGGGCGCCTATGCCTGGAGTTCCGGAGTGCTTGAAAGGAAGGAAATTTCTCTAATAGCGCTGATCGCTGTTGCGGTTTCCGCCGCCGCGCCGATCGCCACGGTCGCGGTTGCCGCCACGGCTGTTGCCGCCGCCACTGCTGCGTTCACCGCCGCCAAATCCGCCGCCGCTGCTGCGTTCGCCACCACCGCCGAATCCACCGCTGCTGCGTTCACCGCCGCCGCTGAACCCACCACCGCCGCCGGTGCGTTGCTCCGGTGGCCGGGCTTCGTTGACGTTAAGTTGACGCCCGCCAAGCATCTGGCCGTTGCACAGGGTGATGGCTTTCTGCGCATCCGCAGGGCTATCCATCTCCACAAAAGCGAAACCGCGCGGGCGCTCAGTAGCTCGATCCATCGGGATCGTTACCGCGCGAATGGCGCCTGCTTTACCAAAGAACTCGCGCAGATCTTCCTCGGTGACGCTATACGCCAGATTGCCAACGAACAACTTACTATTCATCGATCCTCCTACGATCGAAAGTGCCGCTGTCCGGGCCTATCCGGCGCGAGCGGTCAAAAAATGATACACCGTCTACAGACGGACACATTGTACACAGCCAGTTCAAATTGTCTATAGGTTTTTTGGAGATTTCGGCGCATCACGATCGCGTCAGGTGTCCTGTGCGCTCGTCGCCCGAAAGGACGCTCGAGAACTGGTAATACACCAGTTCATGGTCAGCCCACAGGGTGTGTTCGATACCCCGAACGCACGCCACCATGTCACCCTGCTCCAGGCGCGCTACCTTGGTGACCCCGCCCGGCGTTCGCAACGTGACGCGCGGCGTGCCGCTGACGAACCACCAGTACTCATCAAAGTCATGGTAGTGCAACTCCACCTCCGCGTTGGCGGGCAACCGGTATTGGTGGAAGGTTGACGCATCGACCAGATTGAGCATCTGTGCCAGTGCGCCGGTAATCCGTTGTCCCACACTCGTGTGAACCACGCAGAGGGTCGGATCGTCGATCTGGGTTGCTGGACTGAACATAATTTACACCTCGCAATAACGCTAACGATAGACGAGTGGCAGGATGTACTGATGTGCAGGCATCAGCCAAATAGCTGTGACTGGCCCCCAGTAGCCGCCGGCACTGCGACCGTGGATGTACACCAGATGTCGCCCTATACTTAGTGCGCTCGTGTTCACTGTCGCGCTCACGGTCACGCTGTTCGATCCAAACGCGCCCGATTGCGCGCTTTGCGCGCTCATTGATATCGGAACAGTGCCGGTGACCCACGGCGGCGCGTCGATGGTATATTCTGCCGCGCTCACCGGTTGTGGTGTGGGACGGTCATAACCGCTGTTGCCTAGCAGGTCGCTGGCAATCGTTGCTGTGATCACCACCGTATTTCCGGCGAGTGTGACCACCGTCGTCACCGGTGTCGCGACAGTCGGGCCAAGCCCCATGCTATAGGGTTGCCGCGCCGTCTTGGCCTCATACAAAAACGCCGGCCAGTTGAGCGGCCAGAACGTGCCGTCCTGGCACGAGTAGGCAGGTGAGAAATCGCTGCACGCTCCGTTGACTGGCCCAATCTCAAAGGTGAAACCCGGGATGCCCAGCACGCCATAGGCCCAGTCATCTGTCGTGCCACTAGCAGCGTAGAGTGCTTCACTTGCCTGACCGGTGAGGTAGCCGTTGAAGTAACTCATATGGAAGGCCATCGCGCGCAACGCGGCATCGTTGGGCGCGCGCAGGCCAGCTGGACATGCTATCCCTGAGCATTCTGTCCAGCCCCACGGTAACAACACCAGGTCGCTGTAACTGTGCAGTGTCAGCATCGCGCCGGTGGTAGTGATGGGCGCGGCATCTGTGTCCAGCGGCCCGCGTTGATCGCGGAACAGGGCTTGCATCAATGCTTCGAGCGCGGATTCTTCCGGTTCGGATGCGGGGCTTGGCCCCATGTAGATTTCATCACAGGGAGTGCCGGTTGAGCCCGACACACCCCATTTGAAGCCGGCGTTGCGGTTCAAATCGGCGCCAAAGACGCTGTATGGACAGTAAGTCATGTTGGCATTCTTGCGCTGAAAGGAATTCGTTGTTTCAACGATAGCCCGGCCATCAGGGTTCGTAACCGGCACGACCCACATCTCGCTCGTGTTCAACAACGCGGTGATGTCGGGATCGACGCCATATTGGTTCACCAGCAGGTCAATCCAGCGCCACGCCATTTCAGCGGTCGTCAACTCGCGCGCGTGAATTGCGGCCATCATGAAGAATCGTGGTTTCGAGCCGCCGGGTTGCAGTTCACAATCGCCCGGTTGCAGCTTCGTGATGCAGATCGCGCGCAGGTCATAACCGCTGGACGCCGATTGCGCGCGTTGCCATGTCACGCCATAGGTCGTTGTGATTGCCAGATTCGGGTGCAGCGCGACGATGTCGTCCATGTGCTGATAGTGCTCAACAATCGTGTGGTAGCCGCCATTGTAGGTCTGCGGAGCGAACGGCGACGCCAGCGTCGTGACATGATCCACTTCGACGGTGAACCCGCTGGATCGCAACTGTGCGGCAGTGGCATCGTTGCCCTGTGCGAGTATGTAATCCATTCCATTGGCGTGTCCGCGTGCTTCGAGCACGTCCCACCCGCCTGAAATCAGGCGAGTCACATCAGCCGGCGAAGCGACGTACACACGCCATGTGGTGATTGGTGGTATTGATGGTGTTAAAGGTGTTAAAGGTGTTGAAGTTAAGGGGCGTGACACGGTCGCGCTCGCAGTCATCGTGCCGCTGGTCGCGCCAGACAGGGCGCATGTCAGACTGATCGCGCAGGCGAATGCGACTGCGCGCCTAAAGAGGTGAAGAAATGGTTGATGGCTCATGCTTTACTCACTTTGCCTGCGTCGCTTGCTAGTATCAGGGTGCCAACCGACTCGCCGTTCAGCGCGCGCAACAAGTTGCCGTCGACCAACCCGGAAAAAACGCGGATGCGCATGTGCGGGTGCGCCGTCGCCAGCGCAAGCATGTCGCGCGCTTTGCCAGCCATCCCGCCTGTAACATCCGTCCCATGGGATGCGCCGATGCCGCCCTGCACCTCGGCCCATGTCGCCGGCGTGATTACGGGAATTACATCGGGCTGCGCCATGCTGCGATACACGCCGGCAGTTTCCCCCGCGAGCAGGATGCGGGAGACCGGCAGCTGATCCGCGAGATAGGCAAACACCTCTTCCGTCGACACGATTGTCGCGCCACGGATGCTGTCGATCGCCACATCGCCCATTACCAACGGCGTCAGGCCATGCGCCAGCGCGGTTTGGATCAAACGAGTGTCAAGCGCGACCAGTTTGCCGTCTTCACACTGGGCTGACGCGGAGGGCGCTGCGCTTACAACTGGCACACCCGCCTCGTGCAAGGCATCTGCGACGATGCGGTTAAGCCGCGCCGCCGCCACCGCTACCTCGGCGAAGCCGCGCCATTCTTCCGCGCTGTGCGCGCCCGAGCGCGTGCCATACTTCCTGGCAGCGACGTGCCCGAAAGACCCGCTGCCGTGGCCGATCACCAGCGGCTCCGCGCTATGGCTCAAAAAGGCGTGAATCTCGCGCGCCAGCCGATTGATGACATCGGGGCGGGCCGCGCTATCGCGCGTCTTATCAGTGATGAGCGATCCGCCCAGCTTCAGAAACAACATGCGGACATTGTATCCGCAAGACACAGTTTAAAGGCAGTTGGTCTGCGCATGGGGCATCGCCGCCTACCCGGTTTACCCCGCCAGCACCAGAAACACATCGTCTAGCGTCGGCTCCGCCGGATCGATGCGCACTGTGTGAGCGGCGATGCCTTGCGTGACCAGGGCTGCGCGCAGAGCGTCTGCATCCGTGGCGCGGTTGGTGATGGCGCGCAAGTGATCGCCCGACAGCCCGGCGCGCAGCACGCCCGGCGCGTGCTCCAGCACCGCCAGCGCCTGCAGCAGCGGCTCGGCAGATATGTCCCAGGCCAGTCCCGGCAGCGCCTGCGTTTTCAGTGCCGTGGGCGTATCCATCGCCAGCAGCTTGCCGGCGCGCATGATGCCCACTCGCCCGCAGTATTCAGCCTCGTCCATGTAATGCGTGGTCACCAGAATCGTCACCCCATCCTCGGCGAGAGTGTAGATCAAATCCCAGAACGCGCGCCGCGCGGAGGGATCGACGCCGCTGGTCGGCTCGTCCAGGAACAGCAGGCGCGGGCGGTGAATCAACGCCACGGCCAGCGCCAGGCGCTGCCGCCAGCCGCTGGACAGCGAACTGGTGCGCAGCTTCTCCTGCCCGATCAGGCCGACCAGATCGAGCACTTCGTCGATCTGCTTGCGCTTGTTCACGCCATATACGCCGGCGTAAAAGGTCAGGTTCTCCAGCACGGTTAACTCGTCGTACAGGGAGAACTTCTGCGACATGTAACCGCATAGCGCGCGCAGTCGTTCGGCATCGCGGCGGATGTCGTAACCCAGCACCTGCGCCTGTCCCTCGCTGGGGCGGATCAGACCGAGCAGCATGCGGATGGTGGTCGTCTTGCCTGAGCCGTTTGGCCCCAGGTAGCCCACCACCTCGCCAGCCTGCACCTCGAACGAAACGTGATCGACGGCAGTAAAGGCGCCGAAGCGGCGGGTGAGATTCTCCGCGTGGATGACGGTCGTCATGCTTGTGGCGCCTCCGCTGCTTGCGCCTGGCTGGCTGTGGGAACATCTTCCGACAGCGCGATGAACACGTCTTCGAGCTGGGCCGGCGCCTCACGCAGGCGCGTGATGGTGCAGCCCGCGTCGCGCGGCGCATTGGCCAGCCGCGCCATCACGTTATCTGCCTGACCAGCGGCTACGCGCAGGTGCAGCCGGTCGCCGAACATCTGCACATTCTCAACGCCCGGATCGGTCTGGGCGATGCGGCGCAGCTGGCGCAGCGGCTGGCCGGCCAGTTCGAGCACCCGCCCCTGCAAGCGCGCGCGCAGTTCGGCGGGTTTGCCCTCGGTCAGCAGCCGCCCGTGGTGTAGAAAGCCCACCCGCCCACAGCGCGTGGCTTCGTCCATGTAGGGCGTGCTCACCAGCACCGCGACGCCTCGCTCGGCGTCGCCCACCAGGCGGATGATCAACTGCCAGAAGTCCTGGCGCGTCAGTGGGTCGACGCCGGTGGTGGGCTCATCCAGCAGCAGGATGCGCGGGCGATGTACGAGCGCTGCTGCCAGCCCCAGCTTCTGGCGCATGCCGCCGGAGAGTTGCCCGGCCCGCCTCGCGCCAAACTCGTCCAGGCCGACGAACTGCAGGATGGCGTGGCAGCGCGGTTTCCACTCGCGGGCCGGGATGCCGCGCACCTCGGCGAAGAAGCGGATGTTCTCCAGCACGGTCAGCTCTTGATACAGTGAGAAGCGCTGCGACAGGTAACCGATCTGACCGCGCGCCTGTTCGGGCTGGCGCGCGGCGTTGACGCCGGCGATCAGCGCTTCACCCGCATCGGCGCGGATGGCGTTGCATAATAAGCGCATGAAGGTGGTCTTGCCCGCGCCGTCCGGGCCGACCAGGCCGTAGATCTCGCCGGCATCGACGCGCAGGCTGACATCGTCCACCGCGCGCGCGCGGCCGAAGGAACGAGAGAGATGCACTGCCTGAATTAAAGTCGTTGCCGCCATATTTTCACGAATCTCTACTTTCTCTCAAACACCACATCCGCCGGCATGCCCGGCTTGAGCCGGCCGGACGCATCGCTGATGGTCAGTTTGATCGCGAACACGGTGGTGCTACGACCTTCGACCGTCTGAACGTTGCGCGGGGTGAACTCGGCCTTGTCGGCGATGGTGGCCACCCTGGCGTTGAAGCTGACGCCGGGGAAGGAGTCGACCGTCACCTGCGTCGCCTGGCCGATCTTGACCTGGCCGTAGCGATCCTCGGGCACGTACACAGTCAAGGTCAGGTCGTCGAGGCGCACCATGGTCAACAGCGGCGCGCCAGCGCTGGCCATCTCGCCTGGCTCGACTGAGCGCGTCAGCAGGCGGCCGTCGGCAGGGGCGACGAGGACCATCCTGGCGATTTGCAGCTGCAGCGTGTCGACGCTGGCCTGGGCCGCGTCGACCTGGGCTTTGGCCGCGTCCAGTTGCTGCGAACGCGCGCCCGCCTTCAACTGGTCCAACTGCGCCTGGGCTTGGGCGACCTGGGCCTGGGCGGCAGCGCGCTGTTGCGGGCGGGCGCCGGTGATGACCGCGTCCAGCGCTGCCCGGGCCTGATCGACCTGAGCCTGGGCCTGGGTCATATCGAAACTGCGCGCCGGGTTGGCGGCCAGGTCCAGCGCGGCGCGGGCGCTCTGCACCTGTTCGGACGCAGCTGACAATTTGGCGGCGTCCGGCTGTTCGGCGGCCTTGTCATACACCGCTTTGGCGGCGTTGATGTTGTTGGTGGCCTGCTCCAGCGCCAGCGATGCGGGACTGGCGCCAATGGCCGCGGGGTTGAACTGGTTGGCGCTGTCATATGCGGTCTGCGCCTTCTTCACCGCCGCCTCAGCGTTGCGGTAGTTTGCCTCGGCCTGGGCGTAATCCAGTTCCTGCGGGCCGGCTTTCAACTTGTTGTACGCCTCCGTAGCTGCGTTCAAAGCCGCGGCAGCAGCCGAGACGGTGGATGGGCGAGCGCCATCCACCGTGCGGCTGTAATTCGCGCTCGCGGCGACGAGGCCCGCCCGCGCCTGGCGCACCTGCTCGTCGGTCGAACCAGCCTGGAGCAGGTCGTAGTTGGCCTGGGCCGCGTCCACGGCTGCCTGGGACTGCCGCACCTGCTCGGCCGTTGGACCGGCCTTGAGCAGGTCGTAGTTGGCCTGGGCAGCCTTCAAAGCTGCCTGGGATTGGCGCAGTTGCGACTGCAGCACGCTGTCGTCCAGGCGCACCAGCACCTGGCTGGCCTTCACCGCATCACCTTCCCTGGCCGTCACTTCCAGTACGCGCCCGCCGGCTTCGGGGGCAATCCTGATCTCGGTCGATTCGACCGTGCCGGTGGCAGTGAGCGGGCCACCGGCGCCGCCGGTCTGCCCAGGCAGGGTGCAGCCGGCCAGCATGCCCAGCAGCGCCGCACCCAACAGTATTCGTATTCCTGGTGATCTCTTCATTCTGCACCTCAGCAATGTGTTAATAGCAACCTTCAGTGTGTATAGGTTTTTGCATTCGCTCTGCGTCTACGCCTCTACACCCATGGCAACGGCATGGCATGCAGTGCGCACACGCAGGTGCGCCTCTACGAATGTCAATCTCAATCCAATCTCTTGCGCACCCGCAGCGCCGCCACGGTCATGATGACCGTGCCAAAGATGGCCAGAGCGATCAGTTCGCCTTGTATCGCCTCGATGCCCACGCCTTTCAGCATCAAGGCGCGAATGACCACCAGGTAGTACCTGAGCGGCACCAGGTAGGAGGCCGCCTGCAGGAAGCCGGGCATGGCCTCCAGCGGAAAGAAAAAGCCAGACAGGAAGATGGAGGGCAGGATAGTCATGAACACGGTCAGGATCGCCTCCTGCTGGGTATTGGCCAGCGTCGACGCCAGCAGCCCGATGCCCAGCCCCGATACCAGGAACAGGCACGAGGCGCCAGCAATCAGTAACAGGTCCCCGCGCACCGGCACATTGAACCACCACGTGCCGAGCGCCAGCACCTCAACCGTGTTGACCAAGGCCAGGATCACAAACGGCATCAGTTTGCCTACCACCAGCTCCCAGGGGCGGATGGGGGTGACGATAAGCTGCTCGATAGTGCCGCGCTCGTACTCGCGCACCACCGCGCCGGAGGTCAAAATCGATGTCAACAACTGCAAGATCATACCCACCAGGGCCGGCACCATGAAATAGGCGCTGTTCAAGTCCGGGTTGTACCAGACCTGCGTGCGCACGTCGACCGGCAGGGTCAGCGAAGCCGGCTGCCCGCGTTGCGCCTGGCGGTCGGCCAGGATGGTGGTGGCATACGACTGGGCGATCTGCTGCGCAGCCGCCAGCGCGGTCGAGGCGACGGTGGGGTCGGAGCCGTCGAGAACGAACGCCACATGACCCACGCCTGTCCCCTTCAACTGCTGGCCGTAATCGGGCGGAATCACCAGCCCAGCCCTGGCGTCGCCGCGGTCGATGAGCGTCCGCATCTCAGCCTCCGAGTTGACGTCGTAGGTCAGGCGGAAGTAATCCGCCGCGCGATAGGCGTCCAGCAGGGCGCGCGCGGCCGGTCCGCGGTCCTGGTCGAACACCGCCAGCGGCACATTGCGCACGTCGTTGGTGGCGGCATAGCTCAACAGGAACAATTGCAGCACCGGGAAAACCAGCGCCAGTACCAGGGTGCGTTTGTCGCGCATGATCTGGATGAATTCCTTGCGGATGATGGAGAGCAGGCGGGTGTTGAACATGGGTTATTCCGCGCGGGCGTCAGAAACAGGCTGATCAATGGATTTGACACGCGCACCATGACCGGCCTGTTTATGAGCAGCGTGTCCAAGGGGGATGGCTTCGTTGCCGTGCGCCGTCATCAGCACGCCGTGCAAGAAGATATCGATGGAGTAGTTCAAGCTTTCGCTCCTGGCCTCCGCCGGCAGGCTGCCGATGATCTGCTCGGAGATGGCGTACGAGACAAACATACCCAGGAAGGCGCGCACGATCATGAACACCGGAACGGGACGCAGGCGCTCGCGCGCCTGGGCAACTTCTAAGCGAGCCACGAAGTTCTGCAGGCGCGGCAGCATCTTGTCCACAAACGCCGGCAGATGGCAGGCCTTGAACTCAATCATCTCGATGAACATCAAGTTGAGGAAGTCCGGGCGCTCGGCAAGCACGGCCACCATGCGGCGGATAAGGTCGCGAAGGAGATCCTCCAGGCTGTCGCCTTGTGCCTCCTCCAGGAGAGGGACGATCTGCAGGTAGGGGTGGCGCTCGGCGAAGATGGCGGCGAAGATGTCCTCCTTGCCGTCGAAATGGTTGTAAATCCCGCCCAAGGCGATGCCAGCCCGGCTGGCGATCTGGCGCATGGAGGTGGCGCTGTAACCCTTTTCGAGAAACAGGGCGTGGGCCGCCTGTATGATCTGGGCGCGGGTGGTCTCACCGCGGGTTAAGGTTGATTCGGATTCCATATGAACGAACGTCCATTCATATTATAGTAAGGAGAAAAGAAAAGTCAAGCAGCATGCTGCGCATGGAACATCGAGACCGTTATTTACCGATTGTGACAGGGAAACTGAGCGTTACGGCGTCTGCGTCGCCGGCCAACAACATCCAGAGGGCGTGGCGTGGCGCGTTTATATCACGCATGGACACGGCACATGGTCCCAGAGTGTAACATCCAAGTTCGCGTCGGTAAAATCCAGACGTTATAATCGCCGCAATGACTGAAAACAACGTGCTTACCGTTCATCGCGAGCGAGACTTCCTGGCCGATTTCCTGCAACGGTACTGGTTTGCTCCGCCTGTGGCATTGTGGCGTTCCATCGAGGCAAAAGCGCTAACCACGGTCGACTTTCCCGCGCCGATGCTGGACTTTGGCTGCGGCGATGGCCTGTTCACCGAATCCGTGTTTGGCAAGCAGCCCGGCATCTATGGCTGTGACATTGCAACGGGCGAACTGCCTGACGCGCGCGCGAGCGGCGTGTACTGGCGCGGGGTGCAGTTCAGTGATGGGCACGCCCTGCCATACCCAAATGGCATGTTTGGCTCCGTGTACTCCAACTCGGTCGTCGAGCACATTCCCGATCCGCACAACGTGTTGCCCGAACTGGGGCGCGTGCTGCGCAAAGGGGGCATCCTGGTGCTGACCGTGCCCAGCGACCGCTTTCGAAGCCTGCTCGATGGCGTCAGAACCGCGCCGACAAAGGCAGCCGCACAGGCATACGCGACGAGCGTGGACAAGTTGTTCGCACACCACCACTATCACACCGCCGACGAGTGGCGCGTGCTGCTGCAGGCCGCCGGGATGAAACTCGTGAAGGCGACCTATTACGTCTCGCCCGCTGCCACGGCGACGTGGGATCGCATGAACCGCGCGTATGGCATCGGCGGCCGGTCGCTCTTTAACATGGCCGCATCGCCGCGCCTGAAGTTCCTCGGCTATCAAAAGTTGATGGCAAAGCAGGTTTACGCCAGCCTGCTCCCACGTCTGCGCCCACTGTATGACGAAAACAACCCCAACGAAGGCGGGGGCTTGCTGGTCGTGGGTGAAAAGAGAGATTAGAGATTAGAAACTAGAGATTGGAGACTGGACGCCTGATGAACAGTCATCAATGTCGAACTTGTTATGAAGCGCGGTCTTTCTCTGATTTTAGCTTTGTTCTTCGTATTATGCGTTGCGTTTAACTTTGCCGTGCCGCTGTTTGAGGGCGCCGACGAAGGCGCTCACTTTAAGGTCGTTGATTACATCGCAACCAACCTGAGGCTGCCCGATATGAATCAAGCTGACGCGATATCGCACGAGGTCAGCCAGCCGCCGTTGTATTACGTCGCGAGCGCATTCGTGGTGAAGTGGATCGATCGCAGCGATCTGTGGCATGTGTTTCGGGTGAACAAGGATCAAGGCGCAATCATTCATGATCACACGAACGCCGAAACCGTGTTTCCCCCATACGGCGCCACACTTGCGGTAAGGCTTAACCGCCTGTTCTCCTCACTCCTCGGCGCAATCACACTGGCATCGCTCTTTGGCTGCGCGCGCCTGCTCTTCGGTCGTGACGACCTCGCCCTGTTCGTTACCGGGCTGACGGCTTTTAACCCGAAGTTCGCGCACATGAGCAGTATTGTGAGTAATGACATCGCGACAGTGTGCATGGGCGCGCTGGCATTCTACTGGATGGCGCGCCTGTTAAGGCAAGCGCGCGCGCCGAACATGCGTGAGTTCATGATCCTCGGCGGATTGATTGGGCTGGCGTATCTGTGCAAGCCGAATGGGTTGGCGCTCGGCCTGCCGGCTGCTGTCATGATCGCCTGGCTTGCGCGGCGGAACCGCCAGGGATGGATTAAGGCGTTTGTCAGCGCCGGGTTATGCTGTCTCGGCGGGTTCTTGCTTACGTCAGGATGGTATCTGGGTTATTGCTGGATAATGTACGGCAATCCGCTGGCATGGGATCAGGTGCAACAGACGAATGCCGCGCTGGCTCGTGTGACGCCGCTCGATCTGGGCGCCATGATCGCCAGTATTCCGGCTATCCTGTCAACACTATGGGGAGACTTCGGTCAGGGAATTCGTTGGAGCAATGCGCTTGATGTGCTGTTCATCGGGATTGATGTGCTCGCGTTGTGCGGGCTCGTATTGCGCGTTCTGCGGCGTGACAGATGGCGCGAAATCGGGCTGGCCGGGCTGGTAGTGCTGGCCGCAGTCCTTGCCTACATCCCGTGGTTGCGCGGCTACGCAAAGACTGAGAACATCCGCTTGATCGCGCCAGCGCTGCCGGCGTTCTACCTGCTGATTGCCGTTGGATTATTCGAGTGGATACCGGCGCGGGTATGGTCGCGCGCCAATCGCATCGCGGCGGCTGCCGCCTTCATCGGTTCGTTTGCCGTGATCCCACTGTTTCTTGTTCCCGCCTACGACGTGCCGAGGTATCTATCGCTGGCTGAGGAACAGGCGCTGCCGGCAGGCGGTCGCGTAGCATTTGACAACGGCATCGAGCTGGTTCACGCGTCAATCAATGCCACCCGCGTTAACCCAGGCGAAACGCTGACAATCACCGCCTACTGGCGCGCAACCAGACTGATCGACCATATGAACCTGGTGTGGATCGATGTGCGCGATAGTGACGGCCAATCGCTCGCGCGGACGAATGTCACGCCGATGCGCGGTCGCATCAACACCTCGCAGTGGGGCAGCGGTGTGCTGCGCGACGACTACGAGGTGCGCATACCCGAAGTCGCGCTTGGCGCGCCTGGCGCGCTACAGACAATCGCGCGCATTTACTTCGGCTGGTATGAATACGACGACCCAACGCTAGTGGCGCATGTCCTGAACTCGACTGCGGTGAGCGCACAGGTGGCGGAAGTCAAGATTTCAGGGCGCCGCGTTCCGGATAGTTCGCCTGGCCATCGGATCGATGCCACATTTGCATCAGCCATCGCGCTTGAGGGCTATGACATCGAAGGGGATCGCGTCCGACTCTACTGGCGCGACGTCGGCGCGCCAGACCGCGACTACACCGTCTTCGTTCACGCATTGGACGCCGCCGGCGCCATTATCGGGCAATCGGATCACATGCCGACGCCGCCTATCCGATTCTGGGACGCAGGCGAGCAAATCATCGATATGCACGATGTCTCCGGGGCGCCCAACGCAGTCCGGCTCGAAATCGGTTTATACGACCCCGCGACAGGCCTGCGATTAAGCGCCGCGAAACAAGACAAGACTGCGTGGCCAGACGATATCGTGGTGATCCCATTGAAGTGACGGCGTCCGGTTTCCCGCTTTGACGAGTTAACGTGTTGACGAGTTGACGAAATCGCGCGCTTGTTTTCTGTGAAACCTACTATACTCCGCGACGGAGCATTCTACGGCGAAATATCTCGCCCTGAAGCGGCTGGATAAACAATAATAAGCAGGCTGCTGCGATAAGTGATATGTGTCGTGGCAGCGTTGTGTCTGCACTCTGGAGGCAAACGTGTTGCGTTTTGCATACAGCACAATCAACTGGGGTGATACGTGTGATCTGCCGGCGGCATTCGCCGAGATACAGCAGGCCGGGTGGAAAGCGGCCGAATTGTTCGCGCACTCGCTCGACTGGCTCGGCACTCCCAGCCATCTGAAGACCACGCTCAACGGGTTGATCCCCGCCACACTCTTTGGCTCAGTCGACATTCCGTCCAGCGATCGCCAGCGCGCGCTGCACAAGCGCCGCATCGAGTACGCGTCCGAGATCGGCGCCGAAGCCTATGGGCTGGTGGGCGGCGGACGGATGCGCACTCGCCCGCCAAATGCGGCAGAGATCAAGGACCTGGCCGGCTTGTGCGAGGACCTGGCGGTGTACGGGTCGGGACTCGGCGTCACCGTGGCCTATCATCCGCACACCGGTTGCACGGTGGAGACCGAGGCCGAAATCGACGCGTTGATGAACGAGTCGCAGGCGCTCACGCTGTGCCTGGACGCCTCGCACATCGCGCTCGTTGGCGAAGACCCTGTGTCGCACCTGCGCAAGTATCGCGCGCGCACCGGCTATATTCACCTGAAGGACTGGGCCGACGGCGCATTCACCGAAATGGGGCGCGGCAAGATCGGCATCGACTTCCCCGCCGTTCTGCGCGAACTTGAAGCGCAACAGTTTGCGCACTGGGTCGTGATCGAACAAAGCCGCAGCGATGTGTCACCCCTGCGCAGTGCGCAGGTCAACGCCGATTATCTGCGCAGTATTGGTTATCCTATTTAAGTTGGGTTGGCGACAAAAATGACATTAACACTGGGTATCTTTGGCACGGGCGTGATGGGGCAGCGCCACATCCGTGGGCTGGGCCGGTTGAAGCAGATTGGGCGATTGCGCTACGACGTGGCAGCTATCTGCGACATATTGCCCGATAACGCGAATAAGGCCGTGGCGCTTTCACAGGAGTTGCTCGGCGCGACGCCACGCCTTTTCGAGTCGTTCGATGCGATGAAACGCGGGCTGGCACAACTGGACGCCATCCTGATCACTACCTCGCCAGGCACGCATGCCGACCTGGGCGTCACCGCAATGCAGGCGGGCGTGCATGTGTTGGTGGAGAAGCCGATCGGGTTGACAGTAAAACAAGGCTGGCGTCTGGTCGACGCCGCCGACGCGAACAATGTCAAGCTGGCCGTGGCGGAGAACTACCGTCGCGACCCGATCAACCGGCTGGCGCGCGCGCTGCTGGATGCCGGCGTGATTGGCAAGCCGTTCCTCGCGGTTCAGTCGTCGTCCGGCTCCGGCGAGAGCGTCATCATCACTCCGTGGCGGCACCTGCGCAAATCATGCGGCATCAGCATCGACATGGGCGTGCATTACACCGACATGCTCGAATACTTCATGGGCCCCATCGAGAGCGTCGTCGGCATGGGCGCGGTCGTGGACAAACAGCGCGTTGGTAACGATGGCAAGCTGTATCCCGCCGACGCCGAGGACCTGACGGCGGGCACGATCCGTTTCCAGAGCGGCGCAATCGGCAACTGGTTGCTGAACATGGCCGGGCGCGGCGAAGGTCACTTCAGCCGCACCCTCTACGGCACTGCGGGCTCACTAGGCATACCGGGCGACCGGAGCGGGCATCCGTTGCGCCTGGTGCAACGCATCAATGGCAAGGACGTGGAAGTGCCCCAGGACGAACTGCTTAAGCTTGTGCCAGATTTCAAGCTCGAACCGACGACTGCCGCGTTGTTTGGCGGCGACCGGCTGACCTCCTACAGCATGCCATGGACCGACATCGACGCCGGGCTGCTCGCCATCGAGCACGACGACTTTGTCTCAGCCATCCTGGAGGATCATCAGCCCGAAGTGTCCGGCGAAGGTGGGTTGCGCGACCTGGCGCTGATGTTCGGGTTCCTCGAATCCGAGCGCGCGGGACGCATCGTGCACGTCGAGGACCTGATCAGCGGCGCGGTATCGGCCTATCAAAACGAGTTGGATTAACCATGGAAAAACTCTCTATCGTCGTGTGGGATTCGGTCGGCAATGTGATGTGGGGCGTGCGCCCATGGGAGGAATGGGGACCCGAGGGGCAGAAGGCGCTTCTGGTCGACGATCCGCATGCGAAGGCGCATGCGCCGAGTTTCCAGGAGCTTTTCGCCGACTATGACGTCACACTGCATCGCGTCCATGACCTGGATGAGTTGAGCGCGCTCATCGAAGAGGCGGACTTCCTTGTCATCCACAAGGTGATCGTTCCAGCCGAGGTGTTGCTGCGCGGGAAGAAACTGCGGCTGGTGGAGCACCTTGGGTTGGATTATCGCGGCATCCCGATGGACGCGGTGCATCAGCTGGGTATCCCGGCGGCGGCCACGCCGCTGGTGAACTACCTCGCCGTGGCCGAGCACACCATGGCGTTGATTTTTAATCATCTGCGCATCATGCCGCAGCAACGCGCCTGGATGCAGTCGCGTGATTACGCGAAGCATCAGTGGGGGCTCATCCCAGGCAACCAGATGGTGCGCGATCAGACACTCGGGTTGGTGGGCTTCGGTGAGATCGCGCGCCCAGTGGCCCGCATCGCGCGCGCCATTGGCATGCCGGTGATCTACTGGGACGGTATCCGGTTCCAAAACCTCGAGGCGCAGTATGACGTGAAGTACGTTGGCTGGGAGGAACTGTGGCGCACATCGGATGTGGTCAGCATGCACCTTCCGATCAACAACCGCACGCAGGAGATTGTGGGCGAGCGTGAGATCGGCTGGATGAAACGCAATGCGCTGTTCGTGAACACCGCGCGCGGCAAGCTGGTCAACCAGCCGGCGCTGGTGGCCGCGTTGCGCGAGCGGCGCATCGGCGGCGCGGGGCTGGATGTGTTCTACAACGAACCGCTGCCGGTTGACGACCCACTGCACGAACTGCATGAGGACCTGAGCTATCACGTCACCCTCACCCCGCACACCTCGTGGCAGAGCCACTGGACGCACATCCGCGACTCGCTGGAAATCTGGAACAACGTGTTGCACGTGTTGCATGGTGAACCGATTACGTACGCAGTGTAACGAAGAGGGATTGGAGATTTGAGATTAGGGATTGCAGGCTCCTTGCGAAGGTTATTTACGGGTATCGCAACCATTGGAATATCCTTCGCAAGGTTGACTCACTCGATCGCAACCTTGCGAAGGGTCATATGTAGGTAATGACTCGTGATACCAACCTTCGCAAGGAATCTCGCATCTCCAATCTCCAATCTCGTATCTCCATCAAGAAAATGACAAACGTTAAATTTGGCTTCTGTCTGCCGATTTTCGCGTCGCCAAGTGCGCGCATGTTCCGAACGCCGGGATTCGAGACTGTTGACCCTGCGGCCGCGATGCGACTGGGCAAGCTCGCCGACGACCTCGGCTACGACTCGTTGTGGGTGGCCGACCACCTGATGCTGGGCCGCGACCAGGCGATCATGGAGGGCTGGACGACGCTTGCAGCGCTGGCGGGAATGACGCAACGCGCCCGACTGGGCATCATCCATTACAACAACGCCTTGCGGCATCCAGCGCTCACCGCGAAGATGGTCGCAACGCTCGACCACATCAGCGCGGGGCGCATGATCCATTTCGTGGATTATGGCAACCGCCCATATGAATACCTCGCCTACGGGCTGCACACCGACAACACGCGCGAGGAACGCATCGCCGAGATGTGTGAAGGGTTGGATGTGACACTGGCCTTATGGACGTCCGATCAGCCCGTCAGCCATTATGGGCGGTACTATGTGACGCGCGAGGCTATTTGCGCGCCGGCGCCGGTTCAACGTCCCCATCCGCCAATCTGGATCGGCGAAGCGCACCCCGACATCCTCGCTGCAACAGCTAAGTATGCACAAGGCTGGAACACCACGCCGGTGTCGCTGGCCGAGCTGGACGTCCGGCTCACCGCATTGCGTGCTGCATGCTCACAAGCTGGGCGCAACTTCAACGAGCTTGAGTTAAGCCTGGAGATCCAGGTGCTGATCGCGCCGGACCACGCCGCGTTGCGCGAGAAACTGCGCGCCATCCTGAGCCACGCGCCCGCCGGTGAAGAACCCGAAACGGGCATGGCCGCCTATCTAAACGGCGCCACCGACCAACTCCCGGCAAGCATGGCCGAAACGTGGATCGCCGGGACGCCCGATCAGGCGCGCGCGCGCGTGCAGGCCTATGTCGCCGCAGGCATCCGCCACTTCATGCTGTGGTTCGTGGATGCGCCAGACGAGAGCGGGATGCGGCTGTTTGCGGACAAAGTCTCGAATCCATTCAAGGTGTAACGCTGTCATTTCGTAACCTCGCTTTGTCATTCCATACCGTCACCCGGTCATTCCAAGGCTTTGCGAGGAATCTCTACGTAACATTCACGCAAGACTGCGTAACGCCGCGCGAACCCCGGCGATCATGGTCTCCAACCCCATCGACGGCCCCGGACGATCGACAACCTGCTCAGGTAAAGAAGGCACATGCATGAAACCTACCCGTATCGGCAAGGCATTCACGGCGACGTGATGCAACGCCGTGTAGAGCACCTGATTGCACAGGTAGGCGCCAGCCGTCAAAGATAGTTCCGCCGGCACGCCGGCTTTGCGTATCGCCGTGAGGAGCAGTCGCACCGGGAGCGTAGCGAAATAGGCCGCTGGCCCGTCGGCGATGATCGGCTCATCGGTCATATTCTTGCCCGCGTTATCTGGCATCGAGAAATCCAGCAGGTTGATTGCGACGCGTTCAAGCGACAATGTGCTTCGCCCACCGGCCTGACCCAGGCAGAGCACTATATCTGGCTTTACAGACTCGATTGCCTGCAAGAGCATCGCCGGCCCACCGTCGCTGGTGACCGGCAGCAGGGCTGTGTGAAGGTCGACATGATCGATGCGTTGACCAGCCAACGCCCGGACCAATTCGGCGGATGGATTGACAAGACTCCCGCCAAACGGCTCGAAACCGGTGAGTAGAATCTTCATGCGATTATCTTAATCCATTGTCCTGCAGCAACTATATAATGGCCCAATGACAGTGGCGCCATTTCATTCACCAGCGGATCTCATCATCGAGAACCCCGTGCACTCCGATATTACATGAACATTGAATCCGTCGACTTCTTTTATCTCTCGATCCCCGAAGTGCTCGATATCGGCGACGGCAGCCAGGACGCCTTGCTGGTGCGGGTGCGCGCCGGCGGGTATGAGGGCTGGGGCGAATGTGAAGCCGCGCCGCTGCCCTCGATCGCGGCGTATGTCTGCCCGATGTCGCATAGCGCGTGCAAACCGGTCATGGCGTCTGTGCTGGGACAACGACTAGACGACATCGCCGACATCGCGCGCATCAACCAGCTGGTGCGGCGCAACAGCTTCGACCTGTTGCAGGCCGATCACACGCTGTCTGGCATTGATGTCGCACTGTGGGATTTACTCGGCAAGCGCCTCGGCGAACCGGTGTATCGCCTGCTGGGTTATGAGCGCGCCTATCCTAAAACCGCCTATGCCTCGGTGCTCTTTGGCGACACGCCGTCTGAGACCGGCGCAAAAGCCCGCGCCATTAGCGCAGCGGGGTATCGCGCCGCGAAGTTCGGCTGGGGGCCATTCGGACTTGGCGATGTCCTCACCGACGAAGAACATGTGCGCCAAGCCCGCGCCGGTCTTGGCGACGACATCACACTGCTGATCGACGCCGGGACGGTGTGGGGCGACGATGTGGCTGCAGCGGTGGCGCGGCTGCCCGTTTTGGCCGAGTGCAAGGCTGGCTGGCTGGAAGAGCCGTTTGTCAGCGGGGCATTGGACGCCTATGCGTCACTGGCACAGGCCGCGAATGGGCGCCCTGACTTTCGCGTCCGGCTGGCCGCCGGCGAAGGCGCGCACGACGCTCACATGGCGCGCCACCTGATCGACCACGGCGGCATCAGCTTTGTGCAGATCGACACCGGACGCATCGGCGGGATCACTACCGCGCATGAGGTTGCGCAATACGCGCGTCCGCGCGGCGTGACCTATGTCAACCACACCTTCACCACCCCGCTGGCGTTGAGCGCATCGCTTCAACCGTTCGCCGGCATTGAGGGCGATGTCATCTGCGAATATCCGATTGACGCAAGCGCACTGGCGCGCAACTTCGCAAACGAAACGCTTGCGGTGGATGCGGCGGGGCAGGTGCGCGTGCCGGATCGCCCCGGCATCGGGATGACGCCGAACGTCGAGGCCATCCGGCAGTATCTTGTGCCAGTGGAAATAAAGGCGCGAGGGCGGGTTATTTATCAGACGCCGGAACTATAAGCCCGCAGCGATACCCACGTCCATGCTGCACCGGCAAGATCGATCAGACCGAACAGAATCAGCAACGGGCTCGCCAACCCTAGCAACGCGAACAGCGTCATACCCGTGAAAAAGGCAACGCGCGCATACACTGTTGCTTGGAAGAAACGGAGATCGTCATAGCGGACGGCATACAGGAAATAGCCGCCGAGGATGGCGGCCAGCAACCCGACCACCCGTATCCACACCTCGGTGGTCGGCTGAAACCCCAGCAGCGCTAACACGATGTTCGGGATGAAGATGAACGATAGGCCTGTTATGGCGAGATAGACGCCGAATACCATGATCGAGCGCGCGGGGTTGGACATAGTTCGATTCTACCTGGGACTGCTTTTCTGCTTTCGCTTCGCCGCCCGTTCCATCAACTCGTTATCGCGCGCGCGCAGAACATCGGCCGCGCTCTTGGTCGACCAGTCGTAGAACCCGCGACCGGTCTTCACGCCCAGGTCGCCACGCGCCACTCGCGCGGATAGCTCAGGGTTCGGGCCGGGCAGGGTGTCCAGGTCTGCCAGCAGGTAGCTGTGGATGTTCTGAACCAGGTCAAGCCCGACCAGGTCCATGTGCTCGAAGATGCCAAGCACTGGCGTGCGCGCGCCGAAGCTGGTTTTCAGCGCTTCATCGACATCGCCGGGCGACGCGATGCCCTGTTGCACAATCGCGAGCGCCTCGCGCCACAGCGCGTGCTGCAGGCGATTGGCGATAAATCCCAGCGCGTCCTTGTGCACAAGCGCGGGTGAATGGCCGGTGGATTTCAGGAACGCGCTGATCACTTCAATCACCCACGGCGCGGTGTGCTCACTCGGCGCGACCTCGACCAGCGGCAACAGGTGCGGCGGATTCCAGTAGTGCGCCACGACGACGCGCTCCGGATGCGCGGTGAGGGCCCCAATATCAGCGGCGCGCAACCCGCTCGTTGTGCTGGCGAGGATCGTGTCCTCGCGCACGATGGCCTCGATATCGACGAAAAGTTGCTGTTTGAGCGGCAACTCCTCAACAGCCGCTTCCACGACCAGATCGGCATTGGCCACACCGGCCAGCCCATCGTTGCGGAAGGTGATGCGACCGAGAATCGTGGCGAACTCATCGGCGCGCACCAGGTCGTATCGGCTCATGGCCTGAAGATTCGCGATGATCTTTGCGCGACCCTTGTCGAGGCCGGATTGCGAACGGGTGATCAGGACGGTTGTATAACCGGCCTGGGCGCTGGTCTGAGCGATGCCGGGGCCCATTTGCCCGGCGCCGATGACCGCGACGGTCTGGATAGTTGTAAGAGGCATGCGCCGATTATAGCCAGCAATCCCGCGTCTCGCGTCTCGCGTCTCGCGTCCAACTCACCGACATAGTTACGCGGGTTCTAGCCCAGTTTATCCTTGAAGATTTCGATGTTTCCACCCCATTCTGATATAGCTTCTAGCCATACGTTGCAGCCACCCAGGCTTTTACGTCAGCATCCAATGCCTGGAAAGCGCTTAATTGCAGCAAGGGTCTGTAGTCAGTGATACGTCTGGCCACCTGTCGCCGGCCCTCGTAAACATCGAAGGCTCTGCGTCGCTGTGCCGGCAGTTCGCTTGCCGATCTCAGTAGATCAAACAAACGTGTCTTAGGGTCAGGGAGATTTTCCAATCGACGCAGCGATGGCATTGCCAGCGCATTACGCCCGTTCAGGTTGTTCGCGGCTTGGCGAATGGCTGCTTCGTCAAATAGCAGCCACGCCTCGGTCATTCGCACTGGGATCACACAGATGTATGGATGCATAATACCCTTGGCCGCCAGCTCAGTGATTGTTGCAGTGATCTCAGCAATGCGGTTGCTGCGTGGTTCTTTTTCGGCATCACGGTGGACAAACAGCACCTCGCAAGGATAGATGTCGATAGCGCGTTCTATCCGCTCCGCCAAATTGCGCGGTCGGGGGAGCAATCTATCTGGATTGGCAAACACGCTGTTGATAGCCACATCGGGCAGACAGGTCTGTAATACCAGTGTCAATAGCGGTATCAAGACGCTATCTGAAGTGCCATCAGCAAGCAATGTGAAGGTCAGGGATTGGTCAGGCATCTCATTATGGTTCCGATATCTCGCTAAGATGGGTTGAACAATGACTGTATATCGGGACGATCTACAACGCGTCTGGCAGTGTTGTCCGGTGTTGCATCCGCCTCGTTTTGTCCAAATGGATATGCGCTCATCAGATACCCCAGCAGTTCGCCTTTGGTCGCCACTGCTGCATTGGCGTTTGTCACGCGCCACGTATCTGATAATCCGCAGAACTGTGGGCTCTTGAAGCGATGGCCTGAATCAACTCGTTCGGTTAATCGCGCCAGCAACAGGCTGTCCTCAGGCACATCAGCCACTACCGCTGGAGAATGTGTGTTGATAATGACTTGCCGCAACGGGTTAAATCGATTCACCGGCTCCTGTGTATCGCATGCGATATTCTGAAGCAACTTCAACATGGCCGGGATGCGGCTGGGGTGGATGCCGTTTTCGGGCTCTTCCAGGCAAAGCAATCCCTGCATATCCGGGTCTGCTTCAATGATCGCCAACGCAAGAAAGCGCAACGTTCCATCGGACAGAGATCGAGCCGGATAGTCGGCGCCATCCTTTCCTGTAGCGTACAACGTCAACAAATTGCGCTGCTGATCCCGATCGATGCGAACGCCATACACGTCATCAATCAGTTCGCTCAACCGGTTCGCCACCGTGGTGTATATCCGATCCGGGTCCTGGCCGGATGTTCCATTGCCAAGCTTCACCTGAGCCTGAGCCAGATAATAAAGCGCAGCTGCGAGATGCTGACCGTTGGCCGCAAGGTGTTTTGGCGCATTCAGGTCATCGGGTTGGCGCAGCGCTGTTGTTTCCAATTGCAGCACTTGCCACGCTTGTAGTTCGCGTCTGACCGCCAGTATGGTTGGATTCTCTGCATCATTGCGTGAGGACAAGATCGTTTTGGGGAGTCCGGCAGCCGGCCAGCCCTGTGTGCGATTCTGCCGCACTCCTTCCTGGTGGAGAGTTATTGTCGTTCCATTATTGCCCTGTCCAGTTGAAATCAGAAGCGCTTTGCGTTTTCCCGCCAGAACCGACTCGCGCCAGGCTGTGGAATGTGAGAAATGCAGCGGTGCATCATCCGCGCCCGCGTCCGGGCTGAGAGGCCGTAATTCCTCCCGTTCAATCTCCAGTGCCCTGTAGCCGCCGCTTTGAGACATGGACAGTTCCAGGGAATAACGCAGGTAGGCTGAAGCTGCCTTCGCTTTTTTACCCAGGTCATCGGTAACATCTCGCGGTACGATCATGTCCGCTTCGAAAGTCATGCGGGGTGCGTATGTGCTGCCGTAATGATGGAACAGGTTCTGCACACCGCTACTGGCCCGTCCGCCTTCCTCACGCACCGACAGCGCTGCATCCATGAGAGGCTTGTCCGCTAACTGGCTCAGGAAATGCAACGCATCGAACAGATTTGACTTTCCAGAGCCGTTGGCGCCCGCGATGCACGTAAACGCGCCGAAGTGAATGTCCACATCCACCAGGTTCTTGAAGCCGTTGACTCGTAAACGGGTTAGCATGTGTTTATTATCTTACCGAGCTTGTGCTATCTATCGGGGTGTTGACGATTTCACTTATGCGGTAACGGTTACTTTTACAATACCTTCGCCAAAACCAGGCACATGAAACAGGGCTTATCGAGTAAAGTTGTAGCTTCTCAAAACCGAACCTCACTCGATCCCAAAGGGACTCAAAGCAGTAAAACCCATAACAGAGATTTTAGCGCCATTAGGAAGCATCGCGCGTCTCTCCTATCTGCGCCGTGGCCGCATCAACAGCAGCACCAGCGGGAAAAGGATAAAGGTTGCCAGTGGCCACACCCACGCCAGGTCGCCCGGTCCATCGGGGCCGGTGCGCTCCGCGGTGCGGCGGATGTGCATCAGGCGATAGTCGGTTGTCGCCCCATCCAAGGCTTCATCCGTGATCATGGCAGCCTCGATACCCGCGGCGCGCGCGGCAAACCCGCTGGCGATCAGCACCTGACGCAACAACGGCAGACGCTTCTTCGCATCGGTCACTTCCGAAGCGACGCCCGCATACCAGCCATCGGGCAGCCACACCTCGACTTTCGGGTTGGCCGTGATATTGCGGTACCAGTCCGAGCCTTTGCCAAACCCGGCGGCGCAATACACCTCGCCATCGACGATTGCGTAATTCACCGGCGACTGGCGTTTCAACCCGCTCTTCCGCCCGGTGTGCGTGATCACCATGATCTGCCCGCCTACCTCAGGTGAGGCATTCACCCACTTGCCCAACCCCAGCCGCCACATCAGCAGCATGAAGCGGTTGAAGTACTTGAATCCCTGACGAAGCTTTTCTTCGGTCTGTTTGTCCATGATATTCATAATGATCTGAATGTCCTCCTCTTGAATTATGGCACATAGCGGCAGATGTCTCGCGAAGCGTCTCGGAGAAGTCAGACATCTGCCGCGGCAAACGGGAGTAAAACAATACTATATGAACAACGTCATCGATCGCAACCGGATTGTCGTTTATCTCATTTTTGCATTTGGCATCGCATGGTTCGGTGCATTGGTAATTTACGCAACTGGCGGCCTGGCAAACAACCCGCTGGCGTTGCCGATCCTGGCTATTGTCGTGATGGGCGCGCCGGCATATGCCCACGTCATCACGCGCCTGATCACGCGTGAAGGGTGGAAGAATCTTTACTTGCGCCCAAAGTTCAAGCAGGGCTGGCGCTACTGGCTGTTGTGTTGGATCGCGCCCGCGCTACTGACGATCGTCGGGATGGTTGTGTTCTTCGTGCTGTTCCCGCAATATTTTGACCCGAATCTGACATTCACGCGCAACCTGTTGAAAACGTCCGCAGAACAGGCAGGGCAGTCAGCCGCGACGCTTGAGGGTATCAACCCCTGGATAATAGTCGGCGCGCAGTTGTTGCAAGGCATCTTATTAGCCCCGCTGATCAACGGGCTATTCACCTTGGGCGAGGAGTTCGGCTGGCGCGCATACTTGCAACCCAGACTGCTCCCGCTGGGTGAGCGCAAGGCGATCCTCGTCACAGGCGTGATCTGGGGCGTGTGGCACTGGCCGATCATCGCGATGGGTCACAACTACGGCCTCGGATATCCCGGCGCCCCATGGCTTGGCATGCTGATGATGGTGTGGTTCACCGTCATCCTTGGGATCTTGCTTGGCTGGGCGACGCTCCGTTCCGGCAGCGTGTGGCCGGCGGTGATTGGACACGCGGCAATTAATGGCATCGCGGCGCTCAGTGTATTGATGACACAGGGCCAACCCAGCACATTACTCGGCCCGACGCCGGTCGGCTTGATCGGTTCGGCAGGCTTCGCCATCGTCGCCCTCATCCTCTTCGCGCGCCTGAAATCCCAACCTGCCAATCTCCAGTCTCCAATCTCTAATCTCTCCCCAACACCGCCAGCGCCGGATGATCCAGTTTCTTCCGAAACGCCAGCCACGCCTCGCGGTCGCGCGGGGGTGTGAGGTCTGGCACAAAACCGAAGTTGAGATAGAGCTTGATGGCCGCAATACGCCCGGTGCTGGTGCCGAGGATGGCGCGCTCGTGCCATTGCGCCATCTGCCCCAGCGCATAGCTCAGGCCGGCGCGCATGATGCCGCGACCCTGATACGCCTTGCGCGTCGCGACCCAGTGGATGCGCCCGTAGTCAAGCCCGGCGATATCGCGCGAGTACCAGGAGCTGATCGTCGCGGCGGCCACGCCGTCGGGCGCGGTGATGATGTAACAGCGCCGCTCGATCCCGGCGGGGTCGTCGCCGAATTCACGATCGAACAGCCCGTTCTCAATCTTAAAGAACTCCTCGGCGTCGCGCCAGATGTCCTCCCACAACCCGCCCTCATTGCGGCGCAGCGAGCGGACAGTGTAACCGCCCGGGAAGGGAACAACCGGGATGTCGTGCAGGTGCGGGCGGATCATCGTGACAGGCCAATTGTCGAGCGGGTCGGTTGCAGTGCGGATGGGCGACGGTACGTTGAACAACCCGCGCACGACGTCATACGCCTTCTTCTTGCGCCTGTCGCGCGTGACCACGCCAAATGGGCTGTTGGTCACGCTATTAATGAAGGGCTCCTCCGGCCACGGATGATCGGCGTAACACCAGAGGGTCATGCCGCACACGTAGGGTTTGGCAAACGCTTTGGCTTCGGCCTGTAATGCTGTGGCCTGCATGTCCTCGCCCAGCCCGTTGGCGAATACGCCGTAGAGTGCGGGGTAGCCGAACTCGGTGATCAGGATCGGGCGGTCGGGATAGGCGGCATGTAGTTTCGCGAGCGCCTGATCCCACCAGCGGGTCGAGTCGTTGACATCATATTGCGGGTTTGACTTCCAGCCGCGCCCGTCCCAGCTCGGGTAGGCATTGACGCACAAAACGTCGTCCTGCTCGAAGTGCGGCTCGCGCTGCCAGTGATCGGACACATGCACAGCCAGCCGCGTCGGGTCAAGCCGGCGCGCATACTCGATGAGCGCGCCGTTGCCTGCGCTGACCTCCGGGCGCTGCTCGTGCGTCTCGTTGCTGACGCTCCAGAAAATGATCGAGGGATGGTTGCTGTCGCGGTGAATCATCTCGCTCAATTGCTGCTTTGCCGCGGCGAGTTTGACGGTTGCGGGCTGGTCGCCATCGCCATCTCCATTCCACCAGTACAGTGGAATCTCGCCCATCACGAGCAGCCCGAGTTGGTCGCACAGGTCGAGTTCGCCGGGATGATGGGGATAATGGCACAGCCGCACAAAGTTTGCGCCGAGCGACTTCATCTGGCGCAGGTCGCCTTCAGCAGTGGCGAGGTCGGCGACCATGCCCTTTGTTGGTGAGTCTTCATGCCGGTTGAAGCCGCGCAACATCAGCGGCTGGCCGTTGAGCAACAACTCCGCCCCACGTCGTTCGATCGTGCGAAACCCGCATGGGATGCGCAGACTGTCGTCGCCCGCGCTGAATACGGCGGTATACAGGGCAGGCTGTTCGGGCGACCACGGCGTGACGGGCTGGACGATGCCGTCGAACTCGAACACGCCTTCGGATCCGCCCAGGATATGATGTTCATCGCCATCGCCGCGCGCTACGACGTTGCCGCTGACATCCAGAATGCTGAACGCGACCGAACCGGGAACCGTAGCGGCGCTTTCGTTGCTCAACGCAATCTGCGCGTGATACGAGCCATCTGCGCGCGCAACGATGACCGGCTGGCGCAGATAAGGCGACGCGCGCCGAACGAGCATTACCTCGCGCAATATGCCGCCATAAGGCCGCCAGCCGCGCTCCTTCCCCGGCGCCTGTCCGTGCCGGCGCGTGTTGTCAACGCGCACAGCGATCGTATTGCGCCCGGCAGTGAGTAACCCGCCGACGGGCAGTTCAAACCTTAAAAAGCCGCCTTCGTGCGACCCGGCCAGCCGGCCATTGACCCACACGATCGCGTTGTAATTCACGCCCTCGAAGCGCAGCACAGCATAGTCGCCCGGCCAACCCGCCGGGAGTTCAATGTCGCGCCGAAACCAACCCATGCCCTCATACGCGGCCAGTTGCGGCAGGCAGTCATCAAACGAACACGGCACAGACGCCTCGCGCCATAACCGCGTGTCGCAATCGACGCCCTGGTATCCCATGCGGTCTCCCTCGTTAAATGCATCCGGTTGGAAACGCCATACACCGGTCAGATCGATCTCATTGACGGCGGGGTGTGCCTGTGTCATTTGTTTGTGCTCCTGCGCATCATATTACTAAACAATTGCGTTTCATGTAATCCCGCGAATCAGTTACGATAAGCGCATGTCAAACTCGATTTCACCTGATACAGACGTCTGGGTACTCGCCGGCCAATCCAACATGCAGGGCTGCGGCTGGCTCGAAGGCGCGCTTGAGCCCGATGAGCGCGTGTGGTCATTCAGCAGCGCGGGCGCATGGGGCATCGCTCAAGACCCGCTGCACTGGTTCTGGGAGAGCATCACGCTGGTGCACCAGCAACTGATCCGTGCCGGCTTGACCGAGACCGATCGGCAGATCGATGACGCCGAGTGGGCGCACCGCGAGCGCGCAAGTCGCACAACCGGATCAGGCCTCGGCATCTCGTTTGGCAAGGCGATGGCCGACGCGACCGGCAAGCGCATTGGGTTGATCGCCGCTGCGCACGGGGGCACCAGCCTCGAACAATGGAATCCGCGCTACAAGTCGATGGGCGGGCGCAGCCTGTACGGCGCGATGCTCGAACGCATTCGCATGGCCGGCGGCAATTTGCGCGGCATTTTATGGTATCAGGGCGAGAGTGACACGACGCTGATCGATCTTGCCAACAGCTATGGGCGACGCTTCGACGAGTGGATCGCCGCCGTTCGAGCCGACACCGATATCCCCACCCTGCCCGTGATCACCGTTCAGATCGGGCGCGTCGTCGAGCCGCCCTCGCGCGAAGGTTTGTGGCTGGGCTGGGACATCGTGCGCGAGGCGCAACGCACCCTGCCTGAACGCGCGACGAACGCGACCGTCACCTCAGCAGTCGACCTCCCGCTGGTGGATCTGATCCACATCGACACTGGCGGGTTGATCCGGTTGGGCAAGCGCATGGCTCGACTGGCGCTCGCGGGCAAGCAGATCGGCCCACAAGTGGCTGGCATCCAGCGATTTATCTCGCCAGCCGGCATGTGCAACGCCATCCGCGCGCGGTTCAACGGCGTAGCGGGCGGCTGGGTGTGCGGTGATCCATCACGCGTGCGCGGATTCGAAGTCTGCATCCCTGATGCCGAAAAACGCGCGCCGCTGTATGTGGTGAACGCTTTCGTTGATCGCGCCGCTGGCAGCGACATCATCGTGGTGCTCAATCGCGAGATGGACCCCGACACGCGCCTTGGCTATGGCCTGGGGCCAAACCCGACCTGCGAGCTTGTGGATGCGGACGACACGCCGCTGCTTTCGTTCCTGCCACAGCCGGTGGTGTGACGCGCATCGATGCGTTGCAAGGCACACCCGAAGGGTTTTGGCGGTGGCAGCGAATCGCGGCGGGAATTACACCTTTCTAAACCCTTAGCGAGCCGCGGAACGCTCTACCGCCATAATAACTGTCCGCACCGTTATGGTACACAAAGACATGGTTGTAGCGGCGATCGGCAAAGATGGCGCCACCTAGTTTTCTAATCTCAGGAGGTGTTGTCAGCCAGCTCGAGGTTTTCGTGTCAAATTTTCCAAGTTTCTGCAACTCTTGATATTGTTCTTCGGTTAAAAGCTCAATGCCCATGGCAGTTGCCATATCGATAGCCGTGTCTGCTGGTCTATTTGCCTTCCTCGATTCCCATGCTTCACGGTCGTAACAGATGCTTCTGCGACCTTCAGGGCTTTCCGATGAACAATCGTTAAAAACGTATTCGCCCGTCTTCTTATCATAACCAACGACATCCGGTTCGCCGCCAGTCCTTTCCATTTCATTGAGCGACCACAGCTTTCCAGGTTCAGCTTCGAGCTTTGCCTGTACTTTGGCCCAGTCAAGACCTTCATGGCGGTTCATGTTTTTCTCAAAACGGGCTTTCAATGCGGTGAGTAGTTCATCAAGTTGTACCGCTGACAACTCCTTTTGGGTCATTTTCTTGGTCATAATGATATTATTATATGTGGCAACGCACCATTGGTAACCGTGCCGTTGCCCAGATGATTTACCGCCGGCAAATCCAGGCAAAACTAACTGTTAGCGCCGCAGTCGATCCATACGAGCGCGAAATCCTTGGGCTGGTGGCTCAGGGGCTGGGCAAATGACCAGGCGCCCCTTGTATACCGTTACAATACCTGTATCGCAGCCGTTCGAGGAGAAGTGTGATGACAAAAGACAAGCGCGAGCCCCACAACGCAGCCGCCAAGCGTGAACTGCGTGACATCGAGCGCCAGTTGCGCGCGCACCCGGCCAACGGATCGAGTGACGTGCTGGCGCTGCTGGCCTGCATCTTCATCATCGTCGCGTCCGCCGCCGGGTTGCCTCTCGGTATCCTCGGCGTGGTCGCCGTCGCGCGCCAGTCCGCCGCCCGTCGCAAGCTCCTGAAAAGAGCCGCGGAACTCGAACGCCAGCAAGCGTCTGCTCCGCCGGGATCGAGCTCCGCCCCGATCCGCTCCATTCCAAACCCTGACAAAGTGACGGCTTTGTGAGATGATTCCCGCATTCGCAGGTTGAACTGCACACAGGGAGAGGCACCGACATATGGATACGAAGACCATTGCTTCCGCATTTGCCGCGGCCGGATTGGCGCAAATAGCTCGCGCAGCGGACAAGCTCATTTTGCCCTCGATTCGCGCCACGGCGACGCTGCTGGACGAAGACAGCATCCCGGTCGGCGCGTCGAAACTGGGCGGTTTGCCCGACCTGCCCGCGATGATCGAATGGCCGGAGATGAATAGTGTGCCGATGTCATTTGTCGCCCAGATCCGCCTGGAGAACTTGAAGGGCGTCGATGGCGCACAAACGCTTCCGCCAGCCGGCATGCTGTGGTTCTTCTACGATGCGGCGCAGGAAACGTATGGCGCCGATCCTGCCGATCGCGCCGGCAGGCAGGTGTTCTTCATCGACCATCTGACCGAGGGACAGTTAAGCCGCCGTCCTGCGCCGGAGGAACTTTCATCCGCAGCATGCTTCAATGCGTGCGCGATGGTATTCAGCAGCGAGGCCACGCTGCCGACGAGTCCGAACGTCGAGATGCCAACGCTGATGTGGTCGCGCGAAGACCAGCAGCGCTACGAGGCCTTTTACGCCGCTTTCCCCAGTCACCAGGCGCGCGCGTCGGCCCAGCACCGCCTGCTCGGTCATCCCGACACGATCCAGGATGACATGCGCGGGCAGTGCCAGTTGATGACCCATGGCGTCAGCGGTTTGGACGATCCGCGCGCCGCTGCATTACTGGCGGATGCGCACGACTGGCAATTGTTATTGCAGGTGGACTCGGACGACGGCGCCGGGATGGAGTGGGCAAACACTGGCATGTTATATTTCTGGATCAAGCGCGCTGACCTGGCGTCGCGCAACTTCGATAACGTCTGGGTTGTTTTGCAATCGGAATGATCGGAATGGTAAGTCGGACTGGTAAGAATGATCAGAATCAGGTGTAATGTGAAAAAACTTCTATCGATACTGGCAAGTGTGGGTCTGATCGCGACCATCACTGGATGCTCGATCGTTGTCCCCAACAACGATCCGTCCTCCAGCGGGGCATCGGCAGACACAAGCAGCGGGCAAACGACGCCGCGCGCAACAAAGGCGCCGGACTCATCCACGACTGCGTCGCACAAATGGGGCGCGCGCGCCAAGACCAGCGGTTGCAAGGCCGCCAACGGCGTGCAGGATGCAGCCTGTACGCCCGGCGACATCCTCCCTGAGGCGACGAAGGACAAGATCTGCGTGCCGGGCTATTCAAAGTCGGTGCGCAACGTGCCTGACAGTGTGAAGAACGACGTGTATGACTCGTACGGCATTACCACCCGCGCCACCGGCCAGTATGAGGTGGATCACCTCGTCAGCCTCGAACTCGGCGGATCGAATGACATCTCAAACCTGTGGCCGGAGGATGCCAGCCCAAAGCCGGGATTCCACGAGAAGGACAAGGTGGAGAACTTTCTCCACGACCAGGTGTGTGCGGGCGCGATGACGCTGACGGATGCGCAGGTCATGATCGCGACGGACTGGCATAAGGCGCTGGATATGATGAAATAAATGACAGGCAATACAGACATACGCAACTCGGTTCTCGACACCATCGGCCGCACGCCGCTGGTGCGATTGAACAAAATCACGCGCGGCGTCGCGCCAGCAGTGCTCGCAAAGCTGGAATTCTTTAACCCGGGCGGATCAGTCAAGGATCGCATCGGCATTGCGATTATCGAAGAAGCCGAGAAGTCGGGCCGGCTCAAGCCCGGCGGGACTATCGTCGAGTCGACCAGCGGCAATACCGGGATCGGGTTGGCCATTGCTGCAGCGATCAAGGGTTATAAGTGCATCTTCGTCATGCCCGACAAAATGTCGGACGAGAAGATTCGCACCCTGCGCGCATTCGGCGCCAAAGTGATCATCACGCCCACTGCTGTCGATAAGGACGACCCGCGCAGTTACTACAAAGTCGCGGAGCGGCTGGTGCGTGAGACGCCCAATGCGATCCTCGGCAACCAGTATCACAACCCCGCCAACCCTGCTATCCACTACGCCACCACTGGCCCGGAGATATGGCAACAGACCGGCGGAAAGATCGATGTGTTCGTTGCGGGCATGGGCACGGGCGGGACGATTACCGGCGTGGCGCGCTACCTGAAGGAACAGAAGCCGGACATCAAGATCGTCGGCGTGGACATCGCTGGCTCGTTGCTGTTTGACACATGGAAGAATGGGCGCGTGCCAGCCGAGCCGATCCTGAAGACCTATAAACTCGAAGGCATCGGTGAGGACTTCATCCCCAGCACGCTTGATCTCAAGCTGTGTGATCTGGTCGTGCAGGTGAGCGACCGCGAGTCATTCCTGATGACGCGCCGGCTGGTGCGCGAGGAGGGACTCTTCTGCGGCGGGTCGTGTGGCGCAGCAGTGGCTGGAACGTTGCGCGCTATTCCGCAGCTTGGCCTCAACAAGGACAGTGTGGTAGTCACCCTTTTGCCAGACGGCGGTTCGCGTTACCTGAGCAAAATATTCGACGACAACTGGATGCGCGACAACGGCTTCCTCAACACGGACTGGTCACAGGGCGCCGTGGCCGATTTCTCACAGGCGCTCAAGTTGCGCCCCGTAACGACGGCGCGCGGGGATGAAACCGTGCAGATTGTGATCCAGCGCATGAAGCAGCATAGCTTCTCGCAGTTGCCGGTGGTGGATGACGGCGGCCGGCTCATCGGCATGATCAGCGAGACCAACGTGCTCGACTATATGCTGAACAACACGCACGCCTCTGTGCACGAGACGCCGATTGAGTCGCTTGTGCAGCCGGCGGTCACTGTCAACGAGGATACCCCGCTGAATACGCTCAGCGATGTGCTGCAAAAAGCCAAGGCAGCGGTGCTCGTCGACGCCGACGACCATGTCCACGGCATCATCACTATGATCGACGTTATCGACTTCTTGGCAGCCTGAGGGTAACCCAATGGACTTCACACCCAACACCGCCGTCCTGCAGGCGAAAATGCAGGCTTGGTGCGTCAATTTGCTCAGCATCCCGGTCGACGCATATAAACTAGGCGCCATCATCGGCAAAGGCGCCGTCATCCAGATGGTCGGAGGCGACGCGCTTGCACCCGACGTCATGTTTGTGTCGGGCGACGACCGCAAGATCGTCACGCCGGGCGCGATCCGAGGCGCCCCACTCCTGGCGATCGACATGATCCACAGCCAAACGCCCGCGCCGCTGGCGGCTGCATTGCGCACACGCTACGCCGCCGCGCATGTCCTCGAATACTGGCAGATTGAGGTTGACAAGGGCCGGGCCGGGCTCTATCAGGCCAATGCCGCATGGGACTATGACCTGATCGAAGCCGACAAAGCCGGCATGCACTTCTCCACCGCGATTGTCGAACTCAGCTTCCCCGTGCAATGGTTTCTCCATCAGCCCGATATCTGGACAATGATGGCTTATTGGGGAATGATCGAGGACTTGAGCGAGTGAAGTCTGTATTCAATTTGCGAGCGAAGTCGGGAGATAAGACGCGCTGTTGATGTGCGCATACACGCGCACATAATCCACCAGCATCGTAGCCGGGAAGACCGAAGTGTTGTCCGGGTAGCCCGGCCACGCGCCGCCCACTGCCACATTCAGCGCGATGAAATATGGGTGGTCGAACACCCAGCGTTGATTGGGCAGCAGATCCGCGCGCGTCACGGTTTGATACAGCATGTCGTCCACGTAGAATCGGACAACGTCCTGTTCCCATTCCACGGCGAAGAGATGGAAATCCGCGCTGTAATCGATGCCGCCCGGCAGGAAATAGTTCGCGCCGATGCTGGCGTCGCCAGCGGGGCTGGGCATGTGCACCGTGCCGACGATTGGCGCGTCGTGGTTGATGTGCTCCATGATGTCGATCTCGCCGCAGGCCGGCCAGCCAACCGTGTCGATGTTGTCGCCGATCATCCAGAACGCCGGCCAGACGCCCTTGCCCGCGGGGATCTTGATGCGCGCCTCGTATCGTCCATATAACTGGGTGAACTTTCGCTTCGTCTGGATGCGCGCTGAGGTGTACAGGTTGCCTAAGTAGTTTTCGCGCAGCGCGGTGATTTGCAGATTCCCACTTTGGATCGAAGAATTCGTGAGCCGGTTGGTGTAATACTCCAACTCGGCGCCATTGCCCCACGCTCCTCCAACATCGTAGTTCCACTTGTTGGAATCCACCACGCTGCCGTCAGCGCCGTTGAACTCATCCTGCCAGACTAGCGTCCAGTCAGATGAGGATTGACCCGGCACTGCTGCCATAGGCGTCTGTGCCGCTGCTGGAACTGTGGCAAAAATGGCCGCTACAAAGGCCAGCAACAGGGCGGCGCTTACTAACGAGTAATGAACTCGCGCTCTCATATGCCTCGCTCGCTTCACGGCTCGCTATCGCTATGGCTGCTATGGCTAATGACGATGCAGGTATCAGAGCCCTGAAGCAACAGGCGCAATTCGGCCAGGACAGGTGTTATCCGGGTTGTGAGCCATGCGGCCTGGCGACCGCGCCGTCGATGGGACGACTATTCAAAAACTATTGGAATGCTATGGGGCGGAAGTGTTCTCTATTGCTACCTCTTGCGCATCCGCCGTCATGCACAAAATGCACGGCGGTTGACTGGTTCCTCTTGCGGGTCAACCGGAAGCGCATCCGGTTGACCCGTGGGTGGGTAACCCGGAACGATTATTGTTTGGTCATGCGTTCAGGTGACGGGCTTTTGACCAGTGCTGGTTTGGGCGCATGCGCGGCATTCTGCCGAGCGGGCTTTGCCAGTTTTGCCGTCAGAATACGCATGATCGTCAGAAACAGGACAGTTGCGAGCGATGCGATGTACACAATCTGCATCACGGGAGTATTCGAATCAGTGCCGGCCTGCACACCATGGAGCGTCAGCATCAGGAAGGTGATAAAGCTGACATAGTGGATCAGACGCCATGTCTTGTGCCCGATGAGTTTCTTCGCGTAGAAGCTGGCGAGCACCAGTGCGGAAATGTAGAAAGCGATTTGACCGATACCCACCCATATCGGGCGGTACTCGGAGTTAAATGGCACCAGAATGTTGGCCGGGCCATAGTTGATATAGCCATCCCACATCAGCGCCACCGCGTGGGCGAACCCAAGCACTAATCCCAGCCATGAAATAAATTCGTGCATGCTGAAGGTGACCGGCGCAGGCACTGCGCCATTCGCGGTCTTGGTCGTGATCATCAGGCCGTAGATCATCGAACTGGTGATGAGCAGGTACGCCGCGATGCCCGTGCCGCGCGAGATAAACCATGCCATCGTCAGGTCGGCGGTGGCTGCGCGAATGAGCGATACCACGGCGAGAGCGAGCATCACAAAGATGACGGCCAGAGCGCCAATCAGCCACCACGCGATATCGGCCAACGCAGTGGGCGTAGCGGTTGCTGGCGCGCCAGAGGAATTTCGAGGCGCCGGGGAGTTTACCATGCGGGTTACCGGCTGCGGTCTGGAAGGAGTGGTGTCTGTAAGTGCCATAGTTTCGCTGAGTTGAGCCCGCCGGAATAAAGTCGCTCAGCGGCGGGTGCGTTTATTCTCTAAATTAGCTTGTCTTGGTCTTAACGGGCGGCGGCGCAGGCTTCGGCGCTGGCGCTGGTTTTGGCGCGGGCGCGGGTGCAGGAGCGGGTTTCGGTGCGGGCGCAGGCGCTGGTTTCGGCGCCGAAGTCTGTCCGCCACTGTTATTCTGCGCAGGCGCCGCAGCGGGCGCCGCCACCCCCGCTGCGGGTGCAGCGGGGGCTGCTGCCGGAGCAGCCACAACAGGGGCATTAACATCACTCACCACAGGGGCAGCGGGGAGATCACTGCTGCCCGTCCAGGCAGCTGCCGCACTGGTGTCTTGTGCCGCCGCCTCTGCAACGGGCTGATCGCCCGTTGGAATCGCACTGCGTCCCTGCATCGCCAGGCGCAACGCGTTCGTCGCAGCGCTGGTATCTGGCGTCGCCGTGACCGCAATGACGCGCATGATCACCAGTCTGGTTCTCGGCGTCACCGGCGGCGGCGCAGTGTCTATAATCGGCGCTGCCTCAACCGGGGCAATGTCGCTGATAACTTCCTGTGGTTTGGCAAGGTCGCTGTTCTGCTTCGCTACAGCATTGCTGGTGAGCAACATGATGACCAGCACCACGGCACTGACGCTCATCAACAGCGTCGATATCTTCATCGCAAGAATCGTATTCTGATGCGCTCGCATAATATACACACTCCCCATCAATCTAGTCACACAACCGTCTTTCCGCTCAGAATGCGCGTGGTCTTAGCGCCAGGCGCCTTTATGGCTTCTGGTGATCCTCAGGTTTGTGGACTTCGGGTTTGTGATCTTCCTGTTGATGGTCTTCCTGATGTGCGGGCTGTGCAGTTGGCGCTGGATCAACAGCAGGCGCCGCAGCAGGCGCCGCCACGGGAGCTGAATTCTGCGCGTTATCCGCCTGCGCGGGCGCGGAAGCGGCAACAGGATCAGGAGCAGACGCGGCAGCCTGGACAGCCTGGGCAGCCGCGAGTTGATTGTAGGCATCCTGCAACTTGGCCTGATAGGCCGCATCGCGATCCTTTATCTGTTTGTACGCTTCATTCAGCTTGGCAAGCAGCGCGTTTTCGCGGGAAGTATCGCGCTTCTCCACTACCACCGTCTTGGTGATGTACTGGATCGGCATCACTTCTGTCTTGGTGATGATCTCGACATCGGGCGTATCGGTCGCCGCTGCGGTTGCCGTAACTTCCGGTTCGCGCGCAACCGTCTGCGGCGTCGTCTTTGGCACGTTAATCTCGCCATTTGCTTGAATCGTCGTGGTGGATGTGGAGAGCACCCCGCTTTGGGCCGCTGCCACCGTTCCACCAATCACTGCCAATGTTGTTACAAACCCCGCCACTACCATCGCAATTTGTCTATTCATTGTCATTCTCCATCTCGTTGGGCTAACCCAGACGACTTATTTTCATCACTGGCATGATCATAGCGATCAGTTATTCTCTTGTCATGAAAATCGATTAAGAATCTCTTCATGCGCCCAACCATGCAGAAAATTCACTGTCCCAGCCACTGAATGATCGAGTCGGCGATCTCCTGCCAGCCCTGCTGGCGGAGCAAATAGTGGGTGCGGCCAGGGAATTCGATCAGGTCCGTTTGCGAGGACGACGCGCGATAGCGGGTGTAGTTAGCGCGGTTTAGCGATGGCGGGATGATGTGGTCGGCGCCGCCCGCAATGAACAGCAACGGCGCGTGTGGCAAGCCAAAATCCACTTTCGCCGCAGCGCTGAGCGTGCCGCGCGCCACACGGCGACTTTCAGGCGCCACGCTATTCTCGTATGACTCGCGCTGTATGTCCGCTGGCAGGCCATTCGTAAAGGCGTATTGCCATTCCGGCAGCGACATCCTGTATGGCTCGGATGCCGCGATGGTGGGGTTGATCAACGGCCAGTTGCAGCGCAGGAACGACCAGGCCGTGGTGAAGACGCCCTGCGGCGGCGCCGAGTCAATGGCAACGCCGGCCGCGCCCAAGCCGCGATTGAGCAAAATTTGCACGATCAGCCCGCCAAGCGAATGCCCGATCAGAATGGGGGGTTCCGGCATGTTGTGGATAACATCGACGTGCGCCTCGATGACTTCTGAAAGCGTCAGGCGGCCGAGGAATGCGTCGTCCCGTCCACGGCGCAGTTCGGCAATAGTCTTGTCGCGTCCTGGCCATGGCTGCGCAGTCGGCAAATAGCCCTTGGCCATAAAGTGCGCGACCCAATCGTCCCAGCATTGGTAATTGACAAACAAGCCATGAATAAACAACACACTCTGAGTAAACTGCTTAACGGCCATCCTGCGCCTCCAATGACACACTTCCTGTTCCGCTGCGGCGGATTGTAACCGCAACACCCCCGGCTGGTAATTCGCCCAATAGTGGAAACCGCCAGTTCACGTCAATAGAATAAAAACCATCCCCAATGACAGCGCAATCACCGCGACGGCAAAAAGGATCAAACCCAGAGGCGAAGAGGGCAGCGCAAGGCCTATCGCGCCAATTGCGCCAGTCACAATGACGAGGGCGACGGTCAAGAGCGCGCGCGCGGCCAATGTGCGCAACACCGACTTCAGGCGGTTGTCTTCGGCGTGATCGAGATCATACTTGCGCATCAAATCGCCTATGTAGTGTTGCGCAATATCGATCCGCCAGCCGCGCACAACCAGTTGTTCGACGACCTCACCGGGAGGTTTGCCTTCCGCGATTTGTCGCGCGATCGGATTGCTCAGTTCCTGCAGAGGAGGTTTGCTCATATAGATCTCCATAGGCTTGGCTGCTTTCGATCCTGCCTGTGCGCCTGCTGCGCGTAAGAACATCACATGCGGAAAACGGTAACGCCCGACACGGCATGTGTCAGGCGCTACGATACCATAGATGCCGCGCCGTTACACGTCACAGCATCCGCGATCAGTTATTTCCAGGCCAG
Organism: uncultured bacterium; assembly: GCA_903921365.1. GTDB lineage: Bacteria > Chloroflexota > Anaerolineae > J036 > Brachytrichaceae > CAIXPS01. The sequence goes on from CAIXPS010000011.1 coordinate 59,002, forward strand.
TGTTAATACATCCGGGCTGATAGTGTGGTCAATGTCGCCCGCGTTGTTAAACAGGCCGATGCCGAAGGGCACTGGCTTGGATGGCGTGAACACCGCGTCGTCTTCGTTGCCGGTGTTAAGCTTGCGCACCATGACGAGCACCCACTTACCATCAGCATAGACACCCTTGGCAGCGACATCGCCGCGTGAGCCTGTGTATGGCGCAAGGATGCTGCCGGGGATGACCGCGCCGGAAGCAATCTTGCTCATGTCGAGCGCCACTTCCTCGCCTGCCAGAATGTAGTGCGCATCCAAACCACTCTTGTTCACAAACGCCGGGCCCTTGCCGTCCGCTGCGTTGTTGGCCTTCGCGCCACCGCCTGTATTCGCGTCACTGCGCCGACCGGTGGTCGAAGTGATCGTAGGCTTGGTTCCCCACCAGGCGTCGTCAGCATAGGCTACCGGGTTGGTCGCAGCCGATTGCCACTGCCACAGGTCAATCTTTGTGTCGGCATTGTCTGTGCCCATCCACCACTTGGTATCGTCGGTCTCCTGGTTGTGGCAGATCGCGCCGCAGCCCTTGCTGGCAAACTCGGCGTTGTTCGACATCGGGAAGGCCATGGAGAAGCGGTCCTGATCGCCGCCGCGTTTCCAGGCGGCCCCGTCGTACTTCCACACATTGCGTTGCCAGCTATCGGTGCTGTCAGCCCACTCGGCGCGAATCGCAATACTCGTGCCATCGTAGACGGCCTGCAGTGTCACGGTTGAACCATCGGCAGCGCCCTTCTTGGCGGCTTTGGTGACGGTGGTCGTCTTGGGGGCGTTGGCCCAGATGGACGCTGCGGCGTCAGTCGAGACTGCATCGACCTTGACGGCGGTGAGCGTATTGGGCGGGCTGGTGGCCGGACCACTGGCGCATGCGGCCAGCATGATCGATCCTGCGACAAACAAAAACGGCATTTGACTGAGTTTCATGATCTTCTCCTGTAACATAATGGATCACTCATAAGATGTATCAACAGCACGCGCGTCAGAGCGCCAGAGCCGTGAACACAACAATGACGACGATATAGAACACTGCGGCGATGGTGGTAACCGGCTTTTTCCATGGGCGGCGCTCCTCGCCCTTATCAATGAAGGGCAACAACACCATGCTGCCAAAGATGAACAACGGGATGAGCACCGTTGCAACCGGCTCCAACCCGCCCGGAAAGTACTTCAGCATCTGGTAATAAAAGAGGAAGTACCATTCGGGGCGCGGGACGAAGTTACTGCTGGCGGGGTCGGCCGGGAACTCCAGCGGCGCGCGTTGTGTGGCGCTGAGGAAGATGAGGATGGCCAGCATCCCCAATCCGGCGATCGCGTCGTTGACCACCCAGTAGGGGAAGAACGGCACAAACTTGCCGCCCTCTTTCTTGCCTTTTTCGGTGATCGCGGGCGACATGCCATGGTAGCGCAGTTGGAAGATATGCACTGCTATCAAGAGCGCCAGAGTGGCGGGCAACAGCAGGACGTGCGTGGCAAAGAAGCGCGTCAGCGTAGCCTGCCCGAGGTTGGCGCCGCCGCGCATCAACTGCATAAGCGCGTCGCCAATCAATGGCACGGAGCCAGCGATACGCGTGCCAACGTTGGTTGCCCAATAGCCTTTCTGATCCCACGGCAATAGATAACCGGTGAAGCCGAATGCCAGCGTGAGGAACAGCAGCAGCACGCCCGTCAACCAGTTAATCTCGCGCGGCTTCTTGTAGGCGCTGAAGAAATAGGTGCGCAACATGTGCAGCGCGGTCAGGATGACCATCGCACTGGCGCCGTAGTGGTGAATCCCTCGGATCAGCCAGCCCAGCGGCAAGGTATAGGTGATGAAGTCGACGCTGTTGTACGCGCCTTCGGTGCTGGGGTCATAGAAGAACGCGAGCAGTATCCCCGTGAACGCCTGCAGCGCGAAGATAATCAGCGTGAGGCCGCCCAGCATATACAGTGCGTTTTTATGCACATAGCCGGGGACTGCGTAGTTTAAGAAGCTGCGCACTGGCCCGCCTAAGCCGGTGCGCTCATCAATCCAACGTCCTACTTTGCTCATTTGTTATGTTCCTTGATAGTGATTGCGATAGTCGATCAGATCTGCGCCATCAGAATGCCGTCCTGGATCTTGGCGTCCAGCTTGCGCAACGGGCGCGGCGGTGGTCCGCTGACGACCTTGCCCTCCCGTGTAAACACGGCTTGATGGCACGGACACTGGTAGTTGTTGTCCCCGCCCTGCCATTGCACGATGCAGCCCAGATGGGTGCAGGTGCCATCGAGAACGGTGTAGGTCGCGCCTGCGTCGTCGCTGAATGTATATAGCGCGCCTTTCTGTTCAACCATGCGCCAGGCGTCCTTGGCTTTGAACGAATAGTTGACGCGATGCACTTCACCGGCAGTAAGCTCGGCCACAGGCCCGAGCGTCACCCAGCTCGTTGTGCTTGGCTCAAACGAGTTGCCCGCAATGAAACGCGAACCGGCGCCTAACAAACCCACCGTCACCACGCTGGTGACGCTCCAGAAAGTGATCTCAAGAAACTTCCGGCGGGTCAATTCATGCTCATCCCAGACGCCCTTGGCAGGATCAAGCGGCGCGAGTTCAGACTGGCTCATGCAATATCCTCCGTGCAATACTAAACAGCCGACTGATTGGCGGACGTGTCGCCTGTTCGTGCCTGTATGTATACCGAACCGTGGGGCGAATGTGAATGTTTATTTGTGTGCCGAAGTGTCTCAATTGTGTCCACATCGGCGTTATGCGCTTCACGCAGCGTTACCGGGTGGCTATAATCTTCGATGGAGATCAACATGAGCGCCGCGCCATTAGTAGAAAGTGTGTCCGCAGCCTTGACAAAAGCACGCCGCATTCTGGCCGTCGTGCAATGGGCGCTGCCTGTGTCATTGTCCGCGCTTTCCACAGGTTACGAGTTTACCGAGCACCAGATAATGCGTGGGCAACCACTTTCCCCCAACCTGAGCATGGAAATATTGCTCTTTGGCCTGATCGGCCCGAGCGTGGTGGCGGCGGTCATCTTCTATATACGACAGTTACTGGTGGCGCAGGCGCGCACGCAGGCTGAACTGGTGGAAATGAACCGGCAGTTGGAAGAAAAGGTGCTGAGCAGAACCGAGGCGTTGGAACAACGCAATCGTGATCTGGCCAGCGCTAACGCTGAACTGCTCAAACTCGATCAGTTGAAATCGGAGTTCGTCGCACTGGTCAGCCATGAGCTGCGCGCGCCGTTGACCACCTTGAACGGCGCGCTCGAACTGGCGTTGCAAGCCGAAAATGCAATGCCAGGCAACGCGCGCAACACGCTGCACATCATGGCCGCCGAGAGTAAGCGCCTGACCGACTTTATCCAGACCATTCTGGATCTATCGAGGATTGAGGCAGGCAAACTCACCATCAACCCCGGTCCGGTGGCGGTGCGACCACTGCTGCAGCAGGCTGTCGATGTAGTGCTGGCGCAATCGGGGCGTCAGATCGAGTGGGCCATTTGCGGCGACCTTCCACCCGTATGGGCGGACGAGTTGCTGCTCGAACAAGTGGTGCGCAACCTGCTGCGCAACGCCGACAAATACTCGCCACCCGGAAGACCCATCACGCTGAGCGCCTGCCAGGTTGAGGCTGACAAAATACGCATCAGCGTGCGCGACCATGGCCCAGGCATTAGCCTGGAATTGCGCGAGCGCCTTTTCGAACGTTTCGTGCGCGGGCTGAACGGCGAGAACGCCCCGCCCGGTTGGGGGTTGGGACTCTTTCTGGGGCGCAAACTGATGGAAGCCCAGAACGGCACGATCGGCGTCGAGTCGCCAGCCTGGCCGGCGCGAGATGCGCCGGGCGCCGACTTCTTCGTGTTGACGCCGATCGCCGACATGCCGGAGGATGTATAGCATGGCGGTGCTGCTCCTGATCGACGACGACCGTGGGCTGTTGCAGTTGCTCGCCGAGTTTCTAACCCGGCAAGGCTATGCCATGCACACCGCCGACGGTGGGCGCGAGGGGCTGCGCGCGTTTTATACCCATCACCCTGACCTGATCGTGATGGACGTGAGCATGCCCGAGAAGGATGGCTGGGAGACGCTCAAGGCCATCCGCGACATGAGCAACGTGCCGGTGATCATGTTGACGGCGCGCACGGACGAAGCGGATGTGCTCCACGGATTCTCGCTTGGCGCGGATGACTATGTGAACAAGCCGTTCTCGTTTGCGCAGTTGCTGGCGCGCATCAATGCGGTGCTGAACCGGTTGGGGCAGAGCCCCTCGGACGAAGGCAAGCTGTGCGCTGGCGCACTGGAAGTGAACCTGTCACAGCGGCGCGTCACGCTGAACGGCGCCGTTGTCGCGCTGACGCCGACTGAGTTCAAACTGCTCGTCGCGCTGATGCAGCGCGCCGGCGAAGTGCTCACACCCGAAGAACTGGTGCGCGACGTGTGGGGGCCGCAGTACGCTAACGAGATTGGCTACGTGCGGCGGTACATCTGGCACCTGCGCCAGAAACTCGAACCCGACCTGGAACACCCGCAATACATCCACAACGACCGGGGATTCGGATATCGGTTTTCTGCCAGTGGGGAGTAGACTTCCCATTACAATCCACCCATCACAACCTTACGGAGACCAAGACCATGCTCGCAAAAACCTACTTGCAGAATATGCAGGCGCTTCTGGGCGAACTGATTGACAAACAAACCGGCAATATAGAACGCGCGGCGGAAGCCATCGCGTCCGCCATCGCCGCCGGCCACTCGCTGTTCGGCTTCGGCTGTAACCACTCGCTGCTGCCCATCCTTGACATCTATTACCGCGCCGGCGGACTGATGCTGTTGAACCCGATCATCGCCCCCGGGCTGTTGCTCGAACTGCACCCACCCACCCTCACCTCAAAGATGGAACAGTTGGAGGGCTATGGCGCCATCGCATTAGCGAGCGCGCCGATCAAGCCCGGCGACGTGTTGATCCTGATCTCGGTGTCGGGGCGCAACGCAGTGCCGGTTGAGGTCGCCCTGCATGCGAAGATGCTCGGCGCGACCGTCATCGGCGTAACCTCGCGGGCGTTCTCTGACTCGGTCACCCCGCGCAACAAGCAGGGCAAAATGCTGATCGATGTGGTCGATATCGTTATCGACAATCTTGTCCCGCCCGGCGATGCATCATTGTCGCTGGCAGGCGTGCCGCAGAAGTTCACGCCGGTGTCGGGTGTTTCGAGCGTGGCGCTGATGCATGCGCTCATGGCCGAGACGATTGAGCGGCTGGTCGCGCGCGGGATCACCCCGCCAGTCTACATGTCGGGCAATATGGAAGGCGGCGCAGCATACAATGACCAGCAACTCGCAGCGAACGCCGACCACATTTTTTATTTGTAGGACAATAGAAGCGCTATGTTAATGAAAAATCTGTCTCGCCGCAATCGCACCATTTTGTACGTTATCACGGTGATTCTGATCATGAGTATGGTCATCAGCGCGCTCGTGTCGTTTTCGCCGGTCGCGTCGACGGCGCAGGGATCGCAGCCCGGCCCGCTCATACGCAGTACCGCTACGGCCGCGCGCTAATCATTTGATATCTTTAGATGTCAGACTTCTCGGAGAAGTCTGACATCTGCTTCATAACGGAGGTTCGCCATCATGTCACGCAGTATTGTTCAGACTGAGTCCGCCCCGAAGGCTATCGGGCCTTATTCACAGGCAATTGTCGCTAATGGGTTCGTTTTCTGCTCCGGCCAGATCCCGCTCGACCCCGCCACCGGCGCGCTCGTTGCAGGCGGCATTGAGGAACAGACGCATCAGGTGTTAAAGAACCTGAGCGCAGTGTTGCTGGCCGCCGGCGCAAGCCTGGGGCAGGTGGTTAAGACAACCGTGTTCCTGCAGAGCATGGGCGACTTCACTGCAATGAACGCGATCTACGCCGCGTACTTCACCTTGAACCCGCCCGGTCGCTCGACGGTCGAAGTCGCCAAGCTCCCGCGCGCAGCGTTGGTGGAGATTGAGGCGGTGGCGGTGCTGTAGAGGGAGCGAAGGAGCAGGAGAGAAGAGGAGAGGAGGAGACAGATGCGATACGTATTGCGGGAAAAGCTCATCTCAATTGGCGAGGACTTCACGATTACGGATGATCGCGGTCACCCGGTGTTCATCGTAGACCAAAAGCTGCTGCACATCCGCGACGAGTTGCATGTCCTGGACATGCAGGGCAAGGAACTGGCCAAGATACAGCGCAAGTTGATCTCCTTGCGCCCAGTGTACGAGATATGGCGCGACGGCAGACAACTGGCCGTGGTGCGGCGCGCGTTCATTCGCATTTTGCGCGATAAGTTCGACGTGGATGTCCCTGGGCCAGATGACTTGGAAATCCAGGGCGACTTTATCAACCACAACTACGCGTTTACGCGCCACGGTCAGACGGTGGCCAACGTCACAAAGGCGTGGATATCCCTGACCGACACCTACGGCGTTGATATCCAGGATGGTGAGGATGACGTGTTGATTCTGGCGTGCGCCGTCGTCATCGAGCGCGTGAACGACATGGATGAGGATCACGCCAAGGTAGACAAGTAAGCCGCGAAAATAAAGAAAGGCCGCAAGCGCGACATGCGCTTGCGGCCTTTTTGCGTCCGTTCAGTCAACGCAGGCATCTCCCTTGCGGGGATGCAGATAGGCTGCGCGCCTACATCATCGCGATGGTCGGATAAATGGAGATGGATCCACCCGCCTTAAGCTGCGGACAGGTCTTTGCCATTGCAGTCGCTGCTTCGGGGCTGGCGGCATCTACAATCGTATAGCCGGTTGCGCCGGCATCATTTCCACCCAATGTGGTCACGGCGGGCATAAAGGGCGCACCGGGATCAACGATTGCCGCGCCTAGGCTGGTGAACCACGCTCCCCATTCCTGCACCACCGCGGCCTGCTCTGCCGGTGTCATCGCCATTCCCATCCCGCCACTATAAAGAAGAACATACTTCGCCATTTCAATACTCCTATTTGCACATTACTCAGAAACCACTTGATCGATTATTACCAACTCACCCAGTATATCAGAACATTTGTTCAGTTACCTGACGATTGCGCTACGAACTGCTATGCAGGCGATCAAACCAGATGTTGCGGAAGCAGCCCGCGTTGATCTGCAATCCACTAACCTCGTTGAAAGCTTGCACAAACAAGACATCCATTGCCGTTTGACTGGCGCACGATTGATTATGAGATTTTCCAGAACGATATGCCGCCAAAATCAGAAATGTGGCAGGCATTGATTGCGACCTACTAATATTTATGTGGGTTTACCACGACGTAAAGATAAACAATATTGTCATTCGCGATGGACTTGCCATCGAACATGTAACTCACCCTCCCATCTTTTGTAGCGTAAAGAGAAATGTAAGAGACGATCTCATTCTTCTCATTCTGAAGGAACCAGTCAGAGTAGCCTGGTTCTATGTATGTGCCGGAAGTTACGATCAATCTCCCGCGAATCCGAGTCCTGTCTAGAGCCCCATTCATGAGATTGAGCAGCGGGCCAGCACCAGACATCATACTGGCCGTCGTCACTCTGAGATTGAGCTTGCCAAGCGCAGTCATTCGTGCATCCAAGGCGGCATAATCATCCGGCGTGGAAAAGTAGATGTTATAGATGCAGTCCCACGCAGTGCACGATTCAAATTCGAAGATACTGTTGGATGGCGTCCTGCCTAACGCGTCGGCCATCTCCCGCGCCAGTGTCTGCGCGCGGACATGGTTTAAACGGTCGTACATGTTTATCGTACTCAGTATTAGTGCAATGAATAAGACAATGGATAAGACGGTCAGCACAAATCGCTTCATCGGAACCTCCTGTGTCAATGTGCTTCATAGAGTGTATGACGATGTGGAAATGGCGTGCCGCGCACTCCGCAACCGGTTTCCAGCCGGTTTGTCCTGCCAGACCAGTCGTCCCATTTCATGGGATGGCGGTACCCACAAAGGTTCGTCATATGCGTGGGCGGACCCGTGTGTCACCCAGTTCGCGTCTACGTAGAGGGTGACCCGTGTGTCATACCATTCTTCGTCATTTGATCACATCCAGCGAACACGCGGGTTC
>CAIXPS010000012.1 GCA_903921365.1 uncultured bacterium
CACGCTGTCGCGGTATCTTGAACTACGAGCCCACTTCCGCGATTGTAAATCCCTGATCACGCGCCCGGGAGGGTTGGACTTGTGCAAAGCACAACCCCAAGGCGTCCCTTCGCAAGGTTGCACCCGATCTTTCTGCGGCCAGCGCAACCACGCTGCGTCCGGAAATTCCATGAAAGCATCCAGAGCGGAATGGCGCGCGTGCTGAGCCAAAATCTGCCCAACGTGTCATCGCGCGCCATGCAGTCGATGGATGCGAACACGGCGGAACGAGCCCCTCGTCAACGCATAAGACACGAACTTGGTGCTTAACAACCCCGTATCCAAGCGCGTTAAGAAGCTATGGTATCTTTTCTGTATCACTACAACCCATGATTCACCTGACCTGCGATCAAAACGACCTGACGCCGATAGACTGCTCAGCCGTTCGCTGGCTGGATCGCGATGCGGATTTCGACCTTGCGCGAGTTGTGGGCGGCAGGCGGGTATGAGCTGACACACACCGACTGGGTCGAGGCGCACAACCTGGAATACACCTATGCAGCGATCGTCGAAGATTGCAGGATCATCTCGTGCGCAGCCGTGTGGCGCTACTCGGAGGAAGCATGGGAGGTTGCCGCAGTCATCACCCGGGAGGGATATCGCCGGCGCGGATATTCCAAGCGGATGGCGGCATTCGTGACGAGACACATTCTTCAAAACGGCCGTCGTGCAACTTGCACGACAAATGACGACAATGCCGCGATGCTCGCTACTGCAAAGAGCGTCGGGTTCCGAGTATCAGCAACCTACGTGTTAAGCACGCGCATATAATTCGGAGTGGATGAGATAACGACATCTCATCCAAAGGTGAATGGCGATGGATTACAGAGGCATTATCACAATTGAGGCGGGTAAACGCGGTGGCAAGCCGACGATCCGTGGAATGCGGGTCACGGTGTATGACATTCTGGAATACCTGGCTTCTGGAATGACAGCGGAAGAAATCGTTGCGGATTTCCCATATCTCACGAAGGACGACATCCTTGCGTGTCTCCAGTTTGCGGCGAACCGTGAGCGCACGACCGTTGCAGTCCAGCCATGACGGCATTATTATTTGATATAACCTGTCGCCCAGATTAGTTCAACGACTCACTGACGTCTTCCCAGGTTCTTGCGAGAACCTTCCAATCCCCTCCCAATCTATTTCAATCCCCAGCCCCGGCCCGGTCGGGATCGGCAGCATGCCCTCGGCGTCGAGTTTGAACGGCGTGACAAGGATATCCTCGATATAGGGTGACGGCGTCAGATACTCCACCCAACGCGCCACCGGCAACGCCGCAACAAGGTGCAGGTCGGCGGCCAGCCCGACCGCCGTGTTCCAACCGTGTGGCACCAGCAGCACATTGTGATCGTAGGCCATCCAGCCGATGCGCCGCGACTCCGATAGCCCGCCCACCTTGGTGCAATCGGGCTGAATGATATCTACCGCGCCGCGCTCGATCCATGGCATGAAGGTCTGCCGGCGCGTGAGCACCTCGCCGGTGCTGATCGGCACGGGCGAGTGCTCGCGCAGCTTGATGTAGCCCTCGATGTCGTCGGGCGGGAGCGCTTCCTCGAACCAGGTAATGTCATAATCGGCCAGCATGCGCGCGGTCTCGATGGCCCACTTGTAGCTGTGTGGCCAGAAGTGCTCGCTGCCGCCCGCGTCCACCATGATCTCGACCCCGTCACCCACTGTCTCGCGCGCGGTGCGCACCAGCAACTCGTCCATCTTGCGATCCACGCGCCCGAACGGTTTCCAGCCTAGTTTGATCGCCCGGAAACCGCGCGCCGTCACCGCCTGCAGCTTTTCGCGCAGGATATCGGGTTGATCGAACAGGATTGATCCATACGGCTTGATGCGGTCGCGGTAATAGCCGCCCAGCAGGCGCGCCACCGGTTGCCCGCTGACCTTGCCGAGCAAGTCCCACATCGCAATGTCGATGCCGCTGATCGTGTGCGTCACTGCGCCGCCGCGCCCCTGCCAGAACGCCATCTGGCCGATCTTCTCGGTCACGCGTTCGGGCTCGATGGCACATTCGCCGATCAGCCATGGGCGGATCAGCCGCAGCGCGCCATCGACCAGCGACTGGCTGGTATACACGCTGCCGATGCCGGTCAGCCGTTTGCCGTTCACCGTCTCGTCGGTGACGACCTCGACGAGCGTATGCAGGTTCTCTTCAGGCTCGATCTCAGTATCCCAGCCGCCCTCAGGCGTGCTGCC
>CAIXPS010000013.1 GCA_903921365.1 uncultured bacterium
GCGCGCATGTTTGCGCCATCGCTTGGCATCAGCGAGGACCCGGCCACAGGTTCCGCAGCGAGTGCGCTTGGCGGGTACCTCGGCGTGCGCGACCCGCGCACCGACGACACGCTACGGTGGCGCGTGGAGCAAGGCTTCGAGATGGGTCGCCCCAGCATCCTCGAAGTCGAGAGCGACAAAGTCGCCGGCGCGATCACCGCGGTGCGAGTCGGCGGCGCTTCCGTGCTGATGGCGGAGGGCTGGCTTGAAGTGCCGATGGATTAAGGCCGTGCGACGCGTTGTATTGCGCAGTACAGCTCTCCTTCTCTCCTCTTCACCTCTTCACTCCTCTCCTCTTCACCTCTGCTCCCCTTCTCCTCAACTCACCGGCGGTCGCAGAGGCGCAATGGGTTGCAGTATCTTGCGGCGTTCCGGCGTCAGCCGATCCAGCAGCGCTTGCGAGTACTCGTAGCCAAAGCGGGTGGACGCCCACAATGGGCCGTAGCGATAGATCGTCACGCGTCGTTCGCCGGGATTGGTGCGGCTGCTGCCGCCGTGCATGACCCCGTCCACAAACAACACCGCATCGCCCTTATTGAGATGCACCTCAATCGCGCCCTCCAGGTGATCCATGCGGTCGCCGCGCGCGTAGCTCCCCTGTAATGGATGCGGGAAGTTGGACTTGTGGCTGCCGGGGATCACCATCGTCGCGCCGTCGCCTGGGCCAATGTCGGTCAATGCCAGAATGATGTTGCACTGCCCGGCGCGAAAGACGCCGTTGGCATAATGATAGGCGCCGCGCAACGCGCCCTGATACCCGCCAGAGTGCACCGGGTGATGGCCGCTTGGCCCACGCACCGATAGAATACACTCGTCAATGAATAGCCCATCGACATAAGAGTTCTCTTCTCCACAGTAATGGTGCACCAGATTGACCCAACCGGGATGGTCGATCAGCGCCTCAAACGGCCCGCCCAGCTCCACGCAGTTATGAAGTTCAAAGCCCGTCTCCTGCGTGTAATCGCGGCGATGGGCATTTCCCAGCCATTCGCCAATCTTCAAGGGCGGGATGGCGTCTACGGCCTGGTTCAACCGGTCGACTAATTTCGGTTCAACAGCATTCTTCAGCACGAGATAGCCGCGCAAGTCAAAAAGGAAATCATCCAACGGGGTCGGTAATCTTGGTTCCATACACAACACTCCAGGGTTAAATATGGCGGAAGTTTACCCCAGTTTGCGCGCTCAACCTGACATACATCTCGGTATTACAAGCCAAATGACAGTTGGCGCACTGGGTAAACGGGTGTACCTTATATGATGAGGTCGAAACGATGACAAATCTGACACGTCGTATATTTCTTCGTCGGCTGACGGCGGCGGGGTTCAGCGCCACAGGCGCGATTCTGCTGGCTGCCTGTAGCCAGCCCCAGGCTGATAAACCAGCGGTGATCGTTGAACCGACCGGCGCGCCAAAACCGACGACCGCGCCAACCCTGCCCGCAGCGACAGCGGCGACTTTGGGCGCACAACCCACTGCCGCCGCTGTCGCGAAAGCCACGACGGCGCCAGCCGCAACGAACACCGCTGTGCAAACAGCCGCTGCGCCGACAACTGCTCCGGCGGGACTCCCCTATCTCGTCGTCGCGCGCGGCGGTGACAATCCTGAAGAGTTGGTCAAGCGCACACTCACGGCGCTGGGCGGGATCGAACGTTTTGTCAAACCGGGCAATAACGTCATCATCAAACCAAACATGTGCGTGGCGTATCACACCTATGAGTACGCGGCCACCACCAACCCGTGGGTTGTCGCGGCGCTGGTCAAGCTCTGCCTGGGCGCAGGGGCCAAAAGTGTGCGCGTGATGGACTTCCCATTTGGCGGGACGGCCGAGCAGGCGTATGCCATCACTGGCATCGGCGATCAGGTCAAAGCAGCTGGCGGCGCGATGGAACTGATGACGTCGCGCAAGTTTCTGAAAACCGACATCCCGCAGGGGCGCGACATCAAGAGCTGGATGATCTACGACGAGATACTGAACGCCGACGTCCTTATCAACGTGCCAATCGCCAAGCATCACAGCCTGGCGCGCCTGACGCTTGGCATGAAAAACATGATGGGCACAGTCCAGAACCGCGAATCGATCCATGGCAACATGGGTCAACGCCTGGCAGACCTGGCGGGGCGCATCAAACCCGCGCTCACGATCATCGACGCCGTGCGCATCCTCATGGCGAACGGGCCGACGGGCGGCAATCTCAACGACGTTAAGAAGCTGGACACGCTGATCGCCTCAACCGATATCGTCGCCGCCGACACATACGCAGCCGGGCTGTTTGGTGTGAAGCCTGAGCAACTGGCCTATATCGGCGCGGGCGTGAAGAGCGGGGTTGGGCGCAGCGACCTGGCGAATATGAAGATCGAAGAGATCGCGGTCAGCGGATGAACGCATGAACCGGCGCATCTTTCTACGGCGCATGGCGATTGGGCTGGGCAGCGGCGCGGCAGGGTGGCTGCTCAACGCCTGCGGCTCGCCAGCGCTACCACCATCACCGACACTTGCGCCAACAGCTACGGCGCGCCCCGAACTCCCTTATCTGGTCGTGGCGCGTGGCGCAACCGAGCCTGAGGAACTGGTCAAGCGCGCACTGGCAGCGCTGGGCGGGATCGAACGCTTCGTCAAACCCGGCCACGACGTGATCATTAAGCCCAACATCAGTGTCGGGTATTACGGCTATCAGTACGCAGCGACGACCAACCCGTGGGTGGTGGCCGCATTGGTGCGATTGTGCAAAGGCGCCGGGGCGCGGCGCGTGCGCGTGATGGACTTTCCATTTGGCGGACTGGCAGAGGAGGCGTATACGCGCACCGACATCAAGGGTCAGACGCTCGCAGCCGGCGGTGAGATGGAAGTGATGAGCAGTCTGAAGTTCACCAAACTCGAACTGCCCAAAGGGCGCGACCTGCGCAGTTGCACCGTGTACGGCGACATCCTGAAAGCCGACGTGGTGATCGATGTGCCGATTGCCAAACAACACTCGCTGGCGCAACTGTCGTGCGGAATGAAGAACCTGATGGGCATCATGATCGAACGGCAAGCCATGCACTTCAACATCGGGCAGCGCACCGCCGACCTCGCCAGCGGCATCCCGATTGCGTTGACGGTAGTGGACGCAGTGCGCATTCTGCGCGACAACGGCCCGACCGGTGGCAACCTCAACGACGTGCAGAAGATCGACACAATCATCGCAAGCGCCGACGTGGTGGCCGCGGACAGCTACGCCGCCACGCTCCTCGGCCTCCGCCCAAACGACGTGGCGTACATCAAGGCGGCCGTGGCAATGGGACTGGGGCGCAGCGACCTCGCCGTGATGAAGATCGAAGAGATCAAGGTTGGGGGTTAGAGACTAGAGACTAGAGATTGGAAATTGGAGATTGGAGAGAAGCGGAACGTGGCAGCAAGCAAATTGAGTACGGTGATGACTCCCAAACGATGGAAGATGGTGCGCAAGGGAGTGCAGTATGTCGCCCTGGGCGCGTTTTTCGTGCTGTTCATCGCCTCGCGACGGGGCGGCTGGGCGGCGGAAGTGGTTAATGCGCCCATGCGCCTCGATCCGCTGGGGATGCTGGCAAATCTGCTCGCCAGTCGCACACCGCTGGCCGGGTCAGCGTTGGCGCTAGTCATCGTCTTGCTCACGCTTGTGTTTGGACGCGCATGGTGCGGCTGGTTGTGCCCGCTGGGAACGGTGCTGGACATTTTCACCCCGCAGCGCAAGCTCCAGCCCATCTTCAAGGAACCGGCGCGCCTGCGCAGTATCAAATACGCCCTGCTGCTCATTACCGTGATCGCAGCGTTATTCACCAACCTCACGCTGCTCATCTTCGACCCGCTGACGATCCTGTTTCGGACGCTCACGGTCGCGGTGTGGCCGGCCATCGATCGCATCCTCTCCGCCGTCGAGACAGCGCTGTACAACGCGCCACTTCTGCAGGATCCGATCAACGCGTTTGATAAGGTGGCGCGCCCGGCGCTGTTGCCCGACACGCCGCTGTACTACCGCGACGCCGCACTTTTTGCCGCCTTCTTCATCGGGCTGATCGCGCTCAACTGGCTCGCAGCGCGCTTCTGGTGCCGGTATCTGTGCCCCCTGGGCGGATTACTGGGACTGTTCAGCAAGGTCAGCCTAGTGCGGCGCGAAGTCGTGGCATCGGCCTGTACTGGGTGTGACGCGTGCGCGCGCCTATGCCCCACCGGCACGATTCAACTTGGCAAGAACGGCGCGAGCGACCCGAGCGAATGCACCATGTGCCTGGAATGTTTGCGCGCCTGCCCGCGCGGCGGCGAAACCTTCAAACCCGTGCTGAAGCCAGCGAAGCTGCAACCCTACGATCCCAGTCGCCGCCAGGTGCTCGCCTCCATCGGCGCCGCAGCAGTGGGCGTAGGCGTCCTGCGCAGCGAGACCGCCGCGCGGCGCGACGACGCACACCTGATCCGCCCACCCGGGGCGCGTGAGAACGACCTGTCCGCAAAGTGCATTCGCTGTGGCGAGTGCATGCGCGCCTGCCCGACGGGCGCGTTACAACCGGCACTGTTCGAGGCCGGGCTGGAGGGCGTGTGGACGCCGGTGCTGTTGCCGCGCATCGGCTATTGCGACTACTCGTGCAACGCGTGCGGGCAGGTGTGCCCCGTCGCAGCCATCCCGCCGCAGACGCTCGACGACAAACGCTTGACTGTGATCGGCAAGGCCTACATCAACACCAACCGCTGCATAGCCTGGGCCGACCACCGCGACTGTATCGTGTGCGAGGAGATGTGCCCGCTGCCGGAGAAGGCTATCACCCTGGTTGAGAGCGCTGACTCGCCAGTGAAGCTGCCTGTGGTGAATCGCGAGCGATGCATCGGTTGCGGGATTTGCGAGTATAAGTGTCCGCTGAATCAAGCTGCAATTCAGGTCTACGCTATCGGACAGTCACCCAGCTAACACGATGGGGTTGGGCGACAACGCGCATGATAGCGTAATAAGCGGTTCCTGTGTGACAGGATTTACACCGACATCGATCTGCGCCTGTATCCCTTCCAATGCGGCGCAGCGGAGGAATCTTTGCCGTTGTTTACAGCGTGTGCCGAGGACGGCAAGGATTCCTCCATCGCGCAGAACGTGACGGGGGCAAGTTTGTTGAGCCGCGCGATGTCGGAATGACAGGCAGTGTCGTGCTTATACTCCGCCGCATCCATGTTGTTGCGGAGCGCGTCGGCGGTCTGCCACAGTTTCGCTTCGAACCCCTGGCTGCCGGATGTGGTTGCTGGGTTGGTCATGCTGCGGACAGCTTGTCTCACACCCGCGTGATGTATTCGCCCGTGCGGGTGTCGATGCGCAGGGTGTCGTTGAGGTTGATGAATAAGGGGGCGGTGACTTTGAGTCCCGATTCCATCGTCACGACTTTGGTGCCGCCGCCGGCCGCCGTGTCGCCGGAGATTGCCATCGGCGAATCGACGACCTTCATCTCCACGTTGGGCGGGAGTTCAATATCGATGGGGTCGCCCTCATACGTCACCAGTTGCAGTTCCATGTTCTCGCGCAGATACGACACGCGGTCGCCGACCATCTTCTCGTTGAGCGCGATCTGCTCGTACGACACGGTGTTCATGAAGTGGTAGAAGTCGCCGTCGTGATACAGGTACTGCACGGGGATGAGCTCAAGCTCAATGTCTTGCACGCGCCCCCCCGACTGGAAGGTGCGTTCAAACTGCGCCCCGTTGCGCAGATTAATGACTTTGACCCGGATGGTCGCGTTGCCGCGCCCCGGTTTGTTGTGCGAATATTCGAGAACCTTAAAAAGATCGCCATCCAGCTCGAAGGCTGAGCCGCGGCGCAGGTCATTTACGTCTATCATGTTTTGAGTTTTGCTATAGCTAACGGTTGAACAGGCGCTATTTTAGCCGATGTATGCGCGCGCCGCCCATCACAGACTTTTGCGCAGCCGGATGATCGCCCCGGCAGGGTCGACGCCCGATGGGCACACCGCGGTGCATTGATACGAAGATCGGCACGACCAGACGCCCGCGGTTGAATCCACCAGTTGCAGCAGTGCTCCGAGGTCGGCGCCGCGCGGCTCCTGCACCAGCCGCTCTGCCGCCGCGAGCGCCGCCGGGCCAAGGAAGCGGGGGTTCGCCATGGCAGGGCAGGCCGACACGCACAAGCCGCATTCGATGCAATCCTCGAAGCGCATGTCCTGCCGGTTATCAAGCGCAACCCCGGTCGTCGCCTGCACCGTCTCATCCGCGCGAATGATCGGCATACCCACCGCCTGCATGCGCTCGAAGAACGGCGCGAAGTCTACAACCAGGTCGCCGATGCGCGGCAGATGCGCCAGCGGTTGCAGCGTGATCGGCTTGCCTGAAGGGTAATCGGCCAAGGGCGTCACGCAGGGGAGCTTTTCAACGCCGTTGATGCGCACACCGCACGAGCCGCACGACGCATGGTGGCAGGCATGCCGCCACACCAGCTCTGTCTCCGGCTGAGCAAATACGCGCTCGATGGCGTCGATCACAGTGCCGCCAGCGGGAACAGTGACTGTGAAATCGACAAAAACGTTGCTGGTTCGCCAGATGCGTAGTGTGACTGTCATCATCACGAGGATTGTACTAAACTAAGTAAACATTCGTGAAGAAGTGGAGTTTTCATGACTACTGCATTAGACCCAAATGACGTCCGAATTTTCAGCGGCCAGTCGCACACTGCGCTAGCCGCAGGTATTGCCGCGCATCTCTCCTGTCCGCTCGATCCCTCCCGATTCTCTCGTTTCAGCAATGACAACCTGTACGTACAACTGGGTTTGCCTGTGCGCGGGCGCACTGTGTTTATCGTGCAATCGCTCATCCCGCCCGTGAGCGACAACCTGGTGGAGTTGTTGATGATGCTTGATATCGCGCGTAGCGCCGCCGCGCGCGAGGTGCACGCGGTGATCCCGTATTTCTCGTATGCCCGTTCCGATAAAAAAGACGCCCCGCGCATCTCGATCACAGCCCGGCTGGTCGCCGATCTATTGAAGACGGCGGGCGCGACGCACGTCCTGACGATGACGTTGCATTCGCCGCAGGTCCAGGGGTTCTTTGGCATTCCCACGGACCCGCTTACCTCGCGCCCGACGTTTGTAAAATACTTCCGCGAACTGGATTACAGCAAGCACGACACCATCGTCGTCGCGCCGGATCTGGGGCGCGCCAAGCCGACCGCCCGCTTTGCGGCGGATCTGGGTCTGAATGTCGCCACCGCCGACAAGGTGCGCATCTCTGACAGCGAGGTGATCATTCGTGGGCTGGTGGGTCAGGATGTGAACGGCTTCCATCGCGCGCTGATCTACGATGATGAAATCGCGACTGGCGGCTCGGTAGTGGAACTGTCGAAGTTGCTCTTGTCGAAGGGCATCCAGGAAATCACCGTAATCTGCACGCACGGCCTCTTTACCGGGCGCGCCGTCGAGCGCTTGTCCGATATTCCGCAGATCACCTCGATCGTCACCACCGACACGGTGCCGATCCCGCCGGAGAAGCAACTGCCGCACATGACGGTGCTCTCAGTCGCGCCGGTGTTCGGCGAGGCCATTGCGCGCAACTACACGCGCGAGTCGTTGAGCGGCTTGTTTGCGTACGCGGAGGACTAATAGCCCACAGGCAAGCCGATGGCGCTTCTGATTGACCAGTTGAACCTTGGCACGCCGTATGGCCGATATCAGGTGGATGCGGTCATCGGCCAGGGCGCCTTCAGCGTGGTGTACAAGGCCACGCACATGACCACGCGCCAGGTGCGCGCGCTGAAGGTCACGCCCGAGGATATCCCGGGGGTTCAGCCGGCTGCAATCGAGGAGTACCGCCGCCGTTTCCAGGCCGGCGCGCAATATGGCATCCGGATCAATGATCCGCGCGTTGTGCACTCGTGCGATTTTGGGCATGACGGCGATTTGTTGATCCTCGCGATGGCCTATGCGCCCGGCGGCAACCTGGCGGATCGTCTGTGGAACTTGCGGCTGGACGGGCGGCTGATGAACATTGACGAGTGTGTGCTGATCGCGCTCGATATTGCCGACGGCCTGGGGGCGATTCACAACCAGGACGTGGTGTATTGCAATCTCAAACCCAGCAACGTCCTGTTTGACGCCGATGGCATGCGGGCGCAACTGGCCGACCTGGGGCTGGCGCAATTGCCCGGCGGAGTCAGCATGTTTTCGCAGGTCGGCCAGGCTGGCTGGCGGCATCCGGGCACGCCTGCCTATATGAGCCCGGAGCAACGCCGCACCACCGACTACCTCAGCCCGCCGTCGGACGTGTACGCGCTTGGGCTGCTGTTGTTTGAGATGCTGACCGGGCGCGTGTATCGCAATGTGCGCCCCGGCGCCCGTCCCCAATCGTTGCGCGCGAGCATCCCGATCTGGCTGGATGATCTGGTCGCGCGCATGCTGGTGGACCAGCCCGATAACCGGCCGTGGGATGGAGTTGAGACGGCAAATCTGTTGCGCCACGAAAACTCCGGCGATGCCGTACCGCGTCCGGAGTGTCCTCTGTCATGGGAGCCGGTCGAGCCGTCCGCCCATGCGCCTGATGCCGGCGACCTGACTCCTGCGCCCCCATTGACGCCTCAGGACGCTCCGGCACAAGTCGATCCAGCCGAAACACGCGAGCCACCGCTGGACTGGGCCCCGGTTTTCTGAGAAAACTCGTGTATTTCTCGTATTGATAATGGGTCGGTGATGCCTTATAAATACACTTGACGTAATAATTCTAAGCAGAAATACCGTTGCGTCAGGGCGAGTCCCATGACATTGCAAGCGGGTGACATCATACTCGGTAAATATCGCGTTGAAGAACTGATCGGTCTGGGCGCGCGCTCATCGACCGAGGTTTACCGCGCGCTACATACCGAGTTGCTGGTCTATCGCGCGGTCAAGGTGCTGCCGGGCGATGCGACCTCCTATTACGAATTTCAGCAATGCTTCCAGGCCGGCGCGCAGTATGGCGCGCGCCTCAACCACCCGAACATCATCCAGGTTCACGACTTTGGCCAGGACGGGATGCACGTTGTGCTGGTGATGGAATACGCGCCCGGCGGCAGCCTGGCAGACCGGTTGCAGACCCTGCGCCAGGGCGGGCGCATGATGTCGGTGAGTGAATGTGTGCGGATTGCGCGCGAAGTGGCTGAGGGGCTGGCTGCGATCCACGCCCTGGACGTGGTGCATCGCGACTTGAAACCCAGCAATATTCTGTTCGATGCGCAGGGACGCGCCAAGGTGAGCGATCTGGGACTGGCGCAGGTTCCCAGCGGCATCAGCATGTTGTCGCAGGTGGGTCAGGTCGGCGTGATCCATCCGGGCACCCCTGCCTATATGAGCCCGGAGCAGAAAAACAGCTCCGACTATCTCAGCCCGACATCGGACGTATTCGCACTGGGGCTGATCCTCTTTGAAATGCTGACCGGGCGCATTTACCGCAACGTGCGGCCCGGGACGCGCGCGTCCAGTCTGCGCTCGATCACGCCTGTATGGCTGGACGATCTGGTGGGGCGGATGCTGGCGGATCAACCCCAGGATCGCCCATGGGACGGCGCCGAGGTCGCGGCTGCGTTGCGGCCGGAGCCTGCGAATGTCGTTCCCAGCGAGCCGGCAATCCAGATGGAAACAGCGCAACTCAAAGCAACCGATCCGCCCGGCCGGGTAGTTGACGGGGCGACAGACGAACCGCCCGCGTGGTTGGTCAAACCGCCTGGCAGTGCGCCGACGGTCGCGCCCTTGATATCAGTCGCCCCGCCTGTGGAGCCGGAACGCCCTCAGGCCGCGCCAACCGTCTCACCTCCCAGCGTCGCCGCCACGGTCATGGCGCTCGATTTGATCCGGATTGCGTCCGGGCCTTTTCTGATGGGCAGCGCAGACAGCGATTCGCTGGCTGCCGACGACGAGAAACC
>CAIXPS010000014.1 GCA_903921365.1 uncultured bacterium
CCCGCGCAATTGATCTGCATCGAGTTGACCGCGCTCGAAGACACGGTCAACGACAACTCCGGCAACAGCGCAGCCGCGACCGCGATAACGGACTCGCGCATCAAGACCCTCCTTGACGGACTTGATCTCACCACCACCGCGCTTGTCGTCCTGTCAGATCGCGGGCTGCCCGGCCCGAATGGAGATGGCGGCGGGGAACCCGACGTGGCAATGACCCCTCTCGTCATGGCCGGCGCAGGCGTCGCCGCGCATAGCCAGGGTCTGATTCAAGCGGTCGATGTTGCCCCCACAATCGCGGCGCTGCTCGGCGCCCCGCTCCCCGTGCACGCCCAGGGAGAGCCGGCGCTGGCCGGGCTCGCATTGCCACTCACCGTCCAACCCGGCGCAGCACTCTCAAAAACAGCCGCTGTCTCGACGACAGTGCTCGCGACCTCCGCGCTCGCACCCTTACCCGCCCTCTTGCTGGGTTCCGCCCTGCAACTGACGACGTTTTACGAAAGCTGGAGTGAAGCAATCCGCCAACCGCGTTTTGCGTCCGAGATGTTCCGGGCGCAACAAGCGGCTATCACCAGCGGCGACGCGGCCGCCTATCAGAAGTTCGTCGACGATCTGCGCGCGCGCGCGATAGTCGGGCGAGATACGCGCATTGCGAACGAGCGGTCGCAACGCCTGCCGATTCTAGTCGGCGTCGGCTTATTTCTGATCATAGTCGCGGGGGTGACATACACGTCACGCCGCTGGCAGCCGTTCGCAGGCGCCGTTCTCTACACGGCCGGCTGGTACGCCATTTTCACACTGGCGCGCGGACATCTCTTCAGCCTGGCGATGTTTGGCAACAGCGACCCGACGGCTTTCCTCGCCGGCCTGGCGCGAGACAGCACCGTTCTCCTGATCGTAGTCACAGCCATCATCGCGTTGACGACCGGCCGGCACGATGACGGGTTGGACGCGATCACCACAGTATTAAACACCGTGCTCCTGATCGTGTGTGTTCAAGTGGGTCAGGCCGCCTGGTTTTACTTCCAGTGGGGCGCGCAGTTCTCATGGGCATTGCCAGACTCACAGTCGCTGGTTGCGGCAATGGCGGAGTTGACACAGATCAGTGCACTGTCACTGCGCATTGTGCCGGAACTGCCGAACCTGCCGATTCCGCTGCTCATCGCGGTGCTCAGCTTGATTATTTACACGCTGGTGCGCCATAAAGAGGAACCTGGGCGGTACGGACGGCTGCGTTAGCCCCAACATTACAATAAAATTGCTCAAATTCACAGCAAGTGGCAGGAAGAATCGAATAGTATGAACAACGCGAGTAAACAAACAGCAGCCCCTGATTATGGCATCGATTTCCCCAAAGAGTTGCGTCGAAACGGGCTCTACGGGCTGGGCGGGGTCGCCATGGGCATCGTGCTGGCGTTGCTGGCAGCGGACGGCGCGTTGGGCATCGTATTGAGCACCGTGAGCCTTGTGAGCGGCATCCTGCTGATTGCAAATGTCGCAGTTTCGTTCTGGGGAAGCAGAAGCGGCAAGCTGCGCGTGCGCGACCAGATCATTGCCCAATTGCCATGGCGCGGTGACGAACAGGTGCTGGATATCGGCTGCGGACACGGTCTGATGTTGATCGGCGCGGCGCAACGCCTGACGACCGGCAAGGCGACGGGCATCGATATGTGGCTTCAGGAGAGCCAGTGGCACAACGACAGTGATGCGACGCTGGCCAATGCCTCGCTCGCAGGGGTTGGCGATCGCGTCACCGTCCGGCGCGCCGACGCCCGCGACCTGCCCTACGACAACAACGCATTCGATGTCGTGTTGTCCAGCTGGGTCATCCACACCATGACGGACCCGGATGACCGGGCGCAAGTGTTGAAGGAGATCGCTCGTGTCGTCAAACCCGGCGGGCGGGTGGTCATCGTTGACTTCGACTTTGTCAATGAGTATGTGAAACACTTCCGTGACAAGGACTGGAAAGACGTTCAGAAGGCCGGCCCAAATTTACTCTTTGTCACGCCCACCTATACGATGAGCGCCGTCAAGCCATAACGAGCGGCGCATTCCGTTCGGTTCCGTTCCGTCAGGTGTGCGATGACAGGTCCTGACATATACTCAGTATGTGCAGGAGGCATATACACATTATGACAACGTCACGCGAACTAATCAATCAATTACTGCGCGGGAAAAAGGCCGAGCGCGTCGCTCTCGTGGATTCTCCCTGGGGCGACACCCTGTCTGCCTGGGTGCAGCAGGGCTATCCCGTGCGCAAGGAATACAAGGAAGTCGGTGAAGACCGCTGGTGCAGGGAAGACGGCCGCTGGATCGAAGCCACCGTCGCCGGGGAATACGAGGAACCCGTGCCGCCGTGGGAACATTTCGATTACGACATGGTCGGCATCGGCCCGTGGTTCGATGTCATGCCATTGCGCGATTACGAGGAAATGGTCGAAGAGACGCCAGAATGGGAGGCGAAACGGAATGGCGCGGGCGCTGTGCTGAAGTACTGGAAGCACAAGTCCGGCACGCCTGAACACATCGACTTCCGCATGGTCACGCGCGATATCTGGGAGCGCGACTACCGACCTTCCCTGCTTGAGCTTGACCCATTGCGCGTGGACCTGAAGGAGATGGCCAAAAACATCGCCACGGCCGCCAGCGCAAATAAGTGGGTGCACTATGGGCACATGTTCATCTGGGAGTCGATGCGCCAGAGCATGGGCGATATAACCTTGTACGAGAGCCTGTTGCTCGATCCTGAGTGGGTGCATGACTACAATCGGGTGTACACGGACTTTTACAAGAAGCACTTCGCCTACATGATCGAAAAGGCCGGCAAGCCTGACGGCATCTGGCTGTATGAAGACATGGGATATAAGAACGGTCTCTTTGCATCGCCAAAGGTGCTGGAGGAACTGATATTCCCGTATTACAAGGAGATGGTCGATTTCTTCCACGGGTATGATCTGCCGGTGATCCTGCACACGTGCGGCAGCACTGCGGCAGCGCTTCCTTTGATCGTGGCGGCGGGTTTCGATGGCCTGAACCCGATGGAACGCAAGGCGCTGAATAACGATCCATTCGTGTTTGCTGAGAAGTACGGCGACAAAATCGCATTCGTCGGCGGGCTTGATGCGCGCGTATTCGAGACAAACGATCGTGACATCATCAAGCGCGAGGTGGCCTCTTACATCGACGGGATGAAAGCGCGCGGCGCCAGGCTGGTCTTCGCATCAGACCACTCGATCTCCCCCAACACCCACTACGCCAGTTACTGTTACGCGCTCGAAGTATACCGGGAGCACATGCTGTATTAAAAGCACCATGGCCAAACAATCGGTTGATCCACTCGGCGCCTGGATGGCCTCATCCGGGACGATGATCGCTGCGGAAGTTGATTCCCGGCGTGAGGCGATCTGCGCCATGGTGAGCGACCAGATCATGGCCAGATATCCGATGCTATGTTACGACCCCACCCGTCCAGATGCTAGCGGGTTCCAACAGACCATGATCCGTGGCACCCCGCAACGCATCCACGAGTTGATACAAGTGGTTCTTGGGCTGCAGTCACTGGGCAGCCTCAATGAAGAGTATCGCTGGTCATGGGGACTTTTGCCCCGTTATGGCGTCACCAGCGACCACCTGCTGAGCTTCATGCGCATCTACTTTGACGCCGTCAGAGATAAGCTGAAGCTCAGCAGCGAAGACCGCGCTGGTTTAGATCTATTGGAACAGGCCATCACCCAGCGTATCGCAGAAATTACAGCGAAGTAAGCCCTATCTCCCCGGCGACGCGGCGCACCTGCGCCGCAGCCAGGTCATACTCGCCGGCAGATGGCAAATGCTCAAGCATCAGCGGCACATCCGCGTCAAGTTGACTTAACTCAGACAGGAAAACACGGTAATCCAGTGCGCCTGTCCCAATGCGCGCCTCATCCAGATGCACCGTGAGCTTGCCGCTTAACAGGATATCTTTCGCGTGGCAGCTCTTGATGTGCGCGCCAAACAAGCGGAAGCACTCGCGCACAAGATCAGCGTTGTTGAAGTAGCGTTGCGGGCTGCAGATCAGGTTGACCGGGTCCAGATGGGCGGCAAACTGCTTGCGATCCACCGCCTTGATGAGATCCGCATACGATTGCGGCGAGTCCGGGTACATCCACGGCATCGTCTCCAGCGTGTAGAACGCTCTACCGGGCTGTGCGGCATCAATGATCTCGCGCACCACATCCACGATCAGGTCGAACGTCGCCACAGTCAGGTTTTCGGGGTGTGGCCCGTCCCACTGCGCGCCGCATGAGCCACTGATATTGACACAACAGCGGGCTCCAATGCGATCTGCGAGCGCCAGGCGGCGTTGGCACAGCGCTATGGCGTCCTTGCGCGTCTTGTCGTCAGGGCTCATCGGATTGCTCCACGCGCCGACTTCGGCAATCACGATATCTGCCGCGGCGGCCGCAGACGCGTAAGCCTGCAACACCTCATCCGTCGCGTCATCGCCGGCGGGGCAGTAAGCGGCGCGATAACCGAGCCGTTTAACTGCCGCCGCCCACTCGTCGGGATTGGTATATTTCTCAAAGACAGGGCCACCCAGTCTCATGTCAGTTCTCCTTTTGGATGCGAGATATTATGGACAGCTCAGTGTCCTTATGGATTGATGACGATCTTGTTGCGATCCGGTGTGCCCATGACAGCCATCGCCTCATGGATGCGCTCCAGCGGGAAGCGGTGCGAGATGATCTTCGACACAGCCACCAGCCCGCGCTCCATCAAGCGGATCGATTTCGACATCGCCAGCGGGTTGGTGCCGAAGCTGGCATCCATGCGCCCTTCGAGGAAATGGGTGTAACCGCCGTCGAGTTCAAAGGTCTCGTGCGTGGTGATGCCGAACACATTCCACTTCGTGCCGCGCCGGCGCAGATCGACCATCAACTTGACGGCCTGGATCGGCCCGGCCGCCTCGACGATGATATCGGGCCCACCCGGCATGATCTCATACACGCGCTTTTTCGCGTCTTCCTGCGCCGGGTTGACGCCGTGCGTCGCCCCAAGCGCTAGCGCATTCTTCAAAGCGTAATCGCTGTTGTCGATCGCGATCAGCCGGCCTGCGCCGGCCGCGCGCGCAACCATCATGCACAATAGCCCGATGCTGCCCACGCCAATGACGACGACATCATCCCCCACTTTCATCTCGCTGTAGTGGATCACGCCCTTCCACGCGCCGGAGAGCGGTTCGGTCAACGCCGCCACGTCAAAGCTCAGGCTGGCGGGTTTATGGAACACGCTCGTGTCCTTTGTGCGCATGTACTGCGCAAAGGCGCCCGGCAACACCCGAACCGGGCCGTCGCCGCCGGTCGTGAACGCGTT
The DNA here is from genome assembly GCA_903921365.1 of uncultured bacterium. Lineage (GTDB taxonomy): Bacteria > Chloroflexota > Anaerolineae > J036 > Brachytrichaceae > CAIXPS01. The sequence continues at coordinate 5,353 of CAIXPS010000014.1, forward strand.
CTCACAGTAGTGAGTATTGCCGATGCGACAGTTATCGCAATAGCCGCAGTATCCCGATGGCATCACGATCACTTCGTCGCCGGGCTTGAAGTGCGTCACGCCAGGGCCGACCTCCGCGATGACGCCGCTCGGTTCGTGGCCGGGGATGAAGGGGAAATTCACGTTGCGGCGAATGCCCTTAATGGCTTTGTAGTCGGTCGCGCATATGCCGCATGCCTTAATGGCAACGACGACATCGCCATACTCAGTCGCATGTGGAACTGGAACCTGTTCGAGCCTGAGATCGTTAAAATCGTGCAGCACCGCCGCCAGCATCGTATCCATACTATCCTCCAGATCAAAATAACATATCGGCGTCCTTGACTTTTAGCGCTCTAAAGGACTCCGTGCAATACGGTCACTGAATAAGGCGGAAACTGGTATTCGATTATTCCGTCTCGCATCGCCAGGGTTGCCTCGCGCGGCGCGACATGATCCTTCTCCACAAAACTGTTGACCGCATCTAGTCCTGTCCCTGCAAGCGACCATGCCTGACAGGTCATAGAGGATCGGTCAGTGGTCGGCCACTCAATCGCGCGAGCCTCCGCATTGCCTGTGTAGTTAACCACAAACAGCGCAATCTCGCCATCCGCTTCGCTGCCGCGACGGGTGGCGGCAATATCAAGCACCTCATCGCTTGCCGTCGCAACGACCAGCGCCCTGTCACCAGCGAAGTTCGCGTAAGCCTGTTGGACGTAATAGGTCGGCGTGAAGTACATGTCAGACGGGCTGGTCTGCAGGACGCCGCTGTTGCAACTGTTGGTCATGTTCGAGCGGTTGGCAATGCGGATAATCTCCCCGTGGCGCTGATACAGGTTGAACATGCGCGCCGCGTTCAGCGCATTAAAGAGCGTCAACAGCCACGCGCGCGCCCAGCCCCAGTGGCCGCCGGTGTGATTCCACTCGGTCACGGCGATCTTCAACGCCTTGTTCCGGGCGTGGTCGTGGATCTTGCGCTCAAGCGCGACAAGTTCACGCTCGACATCCCCGGCATAAGGGGTATAAATATGCGGGCACACATAGTCGATTTCGTCCGACAGATCGAACAGGATGTTATCGGACGGATACGACGCCATAAGCGTCAGTTGCGGGTAACGGTTGCGAATCGCGCGCGCAGTGTCCACCATGCGCTGCTCATATTCCTCGCCGGCCTGCTCATTGCCAATCTGCCAATATTGGACGTTAAATGGCGCCGGATGACCCATCGCGGCGCGCGCGCTGCCCCACCGCGAGGCGACGGGGCCGTTACAGTACTCGATCTCCTCCAGTATCTGTTCGACGGTGGCCGAGTTGGAATTCAGACAGATCAGCGGTTGGGCGCCCACCAGCTCGCAGAATTCGAGAAACTCTTGCAGCCCGACATCGTTCTCCTCCCGATTGCCCCAGGGCTGATTGACAAACGGCGCGCGTCGTTCACGCGGGCCGACGCCGATTCGCCAGTCATAGTAGATCAGCGACGACCCGCCAAACCGGATGATGCCCGGCTTGAGCGCGCGAATGGCCTCGACTACATCGGGACGCCACCCGCGCCGGTTATCCTGCGGCATGAGTGACACCTTATCGACCCAGAACGTCCCCGGTTGCGAGGCCACAATCGCCAGTGTCGCGCCGTCATCAGTTGTGTCTGGTGTCAGGACGCCCGTATACCGCGCCCATTCAGTGGTGATCACCTCACAGGTCATGACTGCATACGCTCGGAAGAAAGCGCCATAATTGCGCCCCAGCATGACGCTGACCGACGAGCCGGGTGTCACATTGCTGCGAAGATACATCCCAACATCCAGCGCCTGCCCTTGCTTTACCGCAACGCCATCTTGCGCGATCCCGGCAACAAAGGATGTCCCAGCGGCTGCAGTAACAGTTACTCTGGCCGAATGCGCGCCGACAAACGCGTTCAGCGGATCGAGGTCAACTGTCGCGTGGGCATCGACCATCTCAAGTTCTCCAGGGCGCTCCGGCCAATGGTCAAACCGGGGCACCGCGGCGGCCAGCGGACGCCAGCGCGGGTAGACCCAGTTTTGTCCGGGTGGATAGACCTGTTGCGGTTGCAGGACGCCCTCAAACGAACGATCCTGCACCTTCTCAGCCCACATGCCGGGGAGCAGGTCATTCAGCGGCTCGATGAACTCACCGTAGATCAACGGGGAAAGGGTCGCCGCTGACCGTTGTTCAGAACCAACAATAATGTGACGGCTCTCCGGCATGGATACCTCCAAAGGCGCTGCGTGGTTTGGCACACCCTCAAAGATACATCAAAGTGGCTTTTACTTACTTCTTCAGTTTCTCCCTGAAATGCTCGCGAAACTTCTTCACCTTGGGCGCAATCACCACGCGGCAGTAGGGCTGAGAGCCATTGTTCTGAAAGTACTCCTGATGGTAGTTCTCCGCCATAAAGAACGCGGTGAATGGCGCGAGTTCCGTCACAATCGGATCATCATAGAGTCGCGCAGCAGTGATTTCTCTGATAACCTGCTCCGCCATTGCCTTTTGTTCCGGCGTTCGATAGAAGACGACGGAGCGATATTGCGTGCCGGCGTCCGCTCCCTGGCGATTCAACGTCGTTGGATCGTGCGTGCTGAAGAACACATCCAGAATGTCGTGCAGCGAGATGATCGCACTGTCAAACGTCACCTGCACCACTTCGGCGTGGCCGGTCGTTCCGGTGCACACCTGGCGATAGGTGGGGTTTGGAATCGCCCCGCCGCTGTACCCGGATTCAACACTCACGACGCCTTTGAGCGCATCGTAGACGGCTTCGGTGCACCAGAAACATCCGCCGCCGATTGTGATTACTTCTGTGCTTTTATTGATTGTTTCGCTCATTTTTTCTCCTTTGTCCTGTTCGCAAGCATATCGGCAGCGCCTTATAGTCCGATGATTGGGCGATTACGAAACTCTTACCCGGCGCGATTTAGCAGCGCCTTTGCCATCAGGAGCGCGCTGAAGGACAGCCCCATCAGAATGACCGACAGCGTCACTGCCGTGTCGAGGTTTGCCTCGAAGCCGATATAGATCGCAAGCGGCATCGTTTGTGTCACGCCCTGCAGATTCCCGGCAAACAGGATCGTCGCGCCGAACTCGCCCAGCGCGCGCGCCCAGCTCATCACCAGGCCGCTGACCAGTCCGGCCCACGCCAGGGGGGCCATGATATGGCGGAAAATATCCCAGTTATTTGCCCCATCGAGCGAGGCCGCCTGCGTAAGGTCAACCTCAATGCCGGCAAAGGCGATGGCGGCGGACTTGATGTAAAACGGCGCAGCCACAAACGTCTGCGCCAGCACGACGGCTACCTGCGTAAAGGCGATGTCCACCCCCAGAACCGTGAACGCCGGGCCGAGCAATCCGCGCCGGCCAAACGCCAGCAACAACGCAATCCCGGCGACGGATGGGGGCAGCACCGTCGGCAGGTCGATCACTGTGTCGATCAGTTTCTCAATGCGCCCATGCCGCACGGCCAACAAATATGCAACCGGCGTTCCAAAGACCACGATGATCGCAGCGCTGATCAGGGTGGTCACAAAGCTCAACCCGATGGCGGAACGCACCTGCTCGCGCATGACACTCTCGATGATGCGATCAAACGGCGCGCGCAACAGCAGCGCGACCAGAGGGAGCAGAAAAAACAACAACAGGGGCAGACTGAGTAGCCGCCACAGCCCTGTCGTTGTTCGTCCGCTTTTCACGCGTTTATTCTACTTGGCATCCTTTGGCGCCGTGATGAACCCATACCCCGCAAGCACCTTCTGCCCCGCGTCAGACAGGACATAGTCAACGAAGCCTGTTGCCGCTGCGGCTTGTGTCGAGTCTTTCAACGCCGCAATGGGATATGTCGCCACGGTATTCAGGGCATCGGGAATGTCGATGCGAGTCACCTTCGCAGCAGCGTCGCCGCCGATATCTGTCGTATAAACAATCCCGCCATCCGCTTCACCGAGCGTTACCTTGGTGAGGACCGACTTGACGCTATCCTCGTACGACACAACGTTCTTCAGGACAGCTTCGCGATAACCCGGCGTAAAGCTACTATCCTTCAGCGTCTTTGTCAGGTAGTCGAGCGCATACTGCCCTACCGGCACTTCCTTCGCCGCCAGCACCAGTTTCAACCCTGGCTTGCCCAGGTCCTGCAACGTTTGCAGTTTGGCGGGATTGTCCCTGGGGACGACGACCACCAGCCGATTGCGGACAAAGACTTTTTCAGTGCCGCTGACGACGCGACCGGACTGAATCGCGACAGTCATCTGCGCTTTGTTCGCGGACGCAAAAACATCCGCCGGCGCGACCTGCGCAATCTGTTGGGCGAGCTGCTGCGACCCGGCGAAGTTAAACGCCACCTTCACACCCGGGTTGGCGGCCTCATAGTTGCGGCCGATCTCGCTGAAAGCGTCCTGTAATGACGCAGCAGCGAACACTTTGATCGTCGCTGGCGCGCCACTGGCAGGGACGCTGGTCGCAGTCGCGCCAGGGGCTGTTGTTGTTCCTGAACAGGCTGTCAGGGTCGCTGCACAAGCGATGATACTCAACAATGCAAGACGATAGCTAGACACGAATTTCGATAGATATGGCATGGTTCTCCTCCCTATGCTGTAGAAAATAGACGGTCAACGGCTACTTCAAACCAAGCGCATCACGGCACTCCGACAACCATTCAAGGATTGAAGTCAACTGTCGAACGCGCAAACCAAGGCCAAGCCGGTTGAAGGTCTGAGCCTGCGGAATCTCAGCCTGCATCTCCTGCAGCCTTGCTATGCCGCGTTGTATCTCGATGACCTGTGCATCAATGAGGTCGCGCGCCATTGCCGGGTTGCTCGCGGCAAAGTACAGCCGCGTTGTAAACTCCAGCCGGATCGCGTGCACACTGCAACTGGTTGGCTGATTCAGCCATTCATTGAAGCGCGCGCGACCCATAGCAGTGAGGTTGAACTGCCGGCGCGCCGGCAGCTTCTCCTGTGTCAGCATTTCCCCGGCAATTGCCCCCTGAGTCTCCAGTCGCGCCAGTATGTTGTAGGTCTGGCTCAGGCTGACTCGCCAGATCTGACCCAGATCCTCGACCAACTGCCGATGCAACTCATACCCATGCGACTGCCGCAAAGACAGAAAACCGAGTAACGCATACTCGGGTGATAACCCGCCGCTTTTAGACGCTCTCGCACTGTCACGCGATATACTCACTGAGTGAGTATATCGCCGACCAATCGATTGTCAAGGCAAAAGAGGGCTGATTTCGCGCATCCGCGCAAGCCAGCGCTTTGACTCGTCGAGTGACTCACCCAGCAGGTTGAAGATAAACCGTGTGCCGGCGGGCGCATGCTGGATGAGGTATTCGGTATCCTCAATGGATACCCACCCCAGAACATGCACCGGCCCCTCAGTCCCGCCCAATGGCTCCAGGATTGTGTTGTAGCCATGCCGCGCAGCCACCCGATTAAAGGCGTAGAAATGCGGGACTTTCTTGAATGATTCAAACTGATGTTCGGCGTCGGCGCAGCAATGCATCGCCAGGCTGCCAAAGGTCTGCGACAGATCAACCAGCTCCGGCAGACAAAACTCCTCAAACATGCGTGTGCTCATCACGCCGCATTCGTCGTTTGAGACCCACGGCCCCAGCTCAGGGGGGCACCACACCGCCGGGCAGTGGCAGGTGCTGCTGTGTGGGAATTCCTTGCGAAACTCGGTCAGGAATGCCTTGAGCAGGATGGCGCATTTGTCCGCGAGGCGCTTCACCGCCTCCTTTTCCTCCGGATCGGTCATGGCCTGCAGGAAACCCTCTTTGTTCCAGACCAGCGCAGCCGTGTCGAAGCCCGTTTGTATATCTGCCGGCCCGAGCCAGACATCTTTCCCCAGTTCCGACTGGACGGCATGAGCAAGCTCAAAGACCCGGTACAGCGTTGGGGATGTCCAGATGCTGGGCTGTTCGAGGCGATCCGCCTCATCCGCTGTCCACACGAGGGGCTGCGCGGCCGCATTCGTATCGGTGTAGCGATGCACCTGGCAGCCAAAGGCGGCAGCATAAATGTGCGTGCCTGTCGTCAGCCGCGCGCACGGGACGTTGTCGTCCCCTAGCATTTCGGTGTACTGCACCTGGCGCATGTAGTTTTCAACTGTCTGAGGCGCCCAGTTCTGCGCTGGCTTATCCGACAAGGTATAGTCGTAATCGGGATGATCTGTGCACCCCAACTGTGGGGGCGTGCAGACAAAGCCATGTCTCTGGAGCGGACCTTTGTTGAAGATGTTCCGCAAGAAGTGCTCGTTTCGCGTCGTTTGTTCACTCATCTCTATGCACCTGCTGTGAATTACCGTCGGTCTGTCCTGACCGCCAACGGCAATAGAACTGCTTGGAGTCCTTTAGGATTGTATGCCCACTGAGGGTGTTGCGCGCGCGCTGCGGTGTGTTGCATAACCGTGTCGCATAAACCCGCTTTTTCGCGCGGGCGAGCGGAGTATGATTACTGTCAATGTCCGTAACCTTTCAAAGCAAATACCTGCCCGTCTATGCCTGGTTTGTCACAGCATTCAATATTCTGGTGATCGCGTGGGGCGCCATGGTGCGCGCGACGGGATCAGGCGCAGGATGCGGCAACCACTGGCCGCAATGCAATGGGGCGATACTTCCAGAACTGGCGCGCATCGAGACAGTCATCGAGTTCTCCCATCGCATCAGCAGCGCGTTTGCAGGCGTCTTCGTCGTAATCCTGGTGCTATGGGTTTTCCGCGCCGCCAGACACCCACTCGCCCGGCGCGCAGCCGTGCTGTCACTCGTGTTCATCGTGATGGAAGGGTTACTCGGCGCGCTGCTGGTGCGACTGGAACTCGTCGCCGGGAACACATCTGCCTTACGCGCGGGGGCGGTTGCGCTGCATCTGGTCAACACGCTGTTGCTGCTGACATCACTGGCATTGACAGCGCGATCGAGTGGTAATCCTGCACAGTCCCCACGGGATGCACAGTCGTCGCGTTGGCTGCCCTGGCTATTGGCGATCGGGTTGATCGCGACGGCGCTCCTGAGCGCAGCCGGCGCAGTCACTGCGCTGGGCGACACGCTCTTTCCAGCGCAGTCGCTCTCGGCAGGTTTATACACCGACCTGGATCCAGCAGCCAACTTCCTGGTGCGATTGCGCGTGGTTCACCCATTTCTTGCGGTGATCACTTCCTTCTACCTCATTATGCTCAGCCGCTACCTGCTGGGCGCCTATACCGACCCGACGATTGCGCGGACTGTCAAATGGCTGCTGGCTCTGGTCATAGTGCAAGTTGCAGCCGGCGTCGTCAACGTGCTCCTTCTCGCGCCCCTCTGGATGCAAGTCGTCCATCTCGTCCTGGCCGATGCTGTATGGATCACGCTGGTCTTGCTGACCGCTGTGTCACGCACTTACTGCTCGGAGTCCTTTAAGGATGGCGCAACACGCGCCCCGCGCGCTCCGAGTTCGTTGACCCAACCCTGAATACAAAACTCCAGCCAGCGGCGACCCTCTTGCGCCGTCGCCTCGGTGGCATCGAGCAACCATTCGGGCAATACAGGGAGACTATCCAGCGCAGCCATGCGCACCGTTTCAGGATATGCGGCCATGATGAGTTGCGTTTCGCCTTTACCCGCGTGTCCAACCGGCACGCGTTCAGCAGTCGGGCTTGGATAGGCAGAAAACGTGTCCAGTGCCGCGACTTTGATCATGCCGAAAATATCAGGCACAGGCAGCGTTGACGGCGCGCGACGTCCCCACTCGGCGCCCCACTGCGCCGTCAGGTCGCGAACCACCTCCATCGCGGCGCGCTTCAGGCACAACACCTGCAGCCCCTCCGGCCCCTGGTGATGCTGCATGATGTAAACGCGCCGGAACCCCAGGCTAATGACATGCCGCAGCACCTCGCGCGCGTACTGAAAGAACGGCTCTGGGGAAAAATCGACTTCGCCTTCTGCCGGGCCTGCCGCCCACGATAGCGTCGGGCCAAAAGAAAACGGCGGCCATAGGACACACTCCGCGCGTCGCGCCGCCTCTTCACAGATCGCATTGGCAATCAGGAAGTCAGTTCCGAGCGGCAGGTGCGGGCCGTGATATTCCACGACGCCAGCCGGCATCAGAACCGGGACATTTCGCCGCACCGCATCCTGTAATTGTTCGGGGCGCATCTCAACAAATCGCATAGCAATACCTCTTATGGGCTGATAGATAGACTGCTTGGAGTCCTTTAGGGCTGCCTGGAGTCCTTTAGGACTGCTCGGAGTCCTTTAGGGCTGTATGGGCAGTGTAAACGAAAACCGGCTGCCGCATGCTTTGCCACGGCTTTCGGCGCGCACCTGGCCGCCATGCGACTCGACAATAGCCTTCACAATCGCCAACCCCAGCCCGGTGCCGCCGGTTTCGCGGCTGCGGGATTTATCGGCGCGATAAAAGCGATCAAAAACCGATGCAATCTGCTCAGGTTCCAGCCCCTCCCCGGTATCCTTCACCCCCAGCGTGATGAATCCACCCGCAGCGACACCGGTCACGACTATCTCACCGCCGGCAGGCGTGTGTCGGAACGCATTAGAGAGCAGGTTAATCAGCACCTGGCGCACGCGGTTCGGGTCACAGGTCGCTTCCGGCAGCCCGGCAGTCTCGTTTGTTATCCGAACACCGGTTTCTACAGCCAACGGCTCAACCGCTTGCAACGTCTCCGCAACCAGGACATTCAGATCGGTCGGCTGTTTCTCCAGAGGCAACTGTTGCGACTCGGCAAGCGCCAATTCGCGCAGGTCATTAACCAACCGGATGAGGTGGCGCGTCTGCCCATACAGGTTCGCGATTTCGGCCTCATCCAGGGTAACCACGTGGTCAAGGGCAGCGCGCAGATTGCCCTCAAGCACAGTGAGCGGCGTGCGCAATTCGTGCGAAACATCCGCCATCAGATTCTTGCGCGTCTCCTCAGCCCTCTGAATCTCGTCCGCCATCTGGTTAAAGGTCGTGCCCAGTTCAACAATCTCGCGGCTGCCATGCGCCTTCACACGCGCGTCAAGGTTGCCCTTGCCCAGAAGATGCGCTGCTTTCTGCAGATCGCTGATCGGCCCGCTGACGATACGGCTGATCAGGACGCCCGCTCCGATCCCGATGAAAATGGACAAAATACCGAAATTCACCAGACGACCCGCGATCTCACTCTTGAGCGCAATCGGGCCGTCAGGCTCATTGCCGGCAGGTCCGCCTTGGACGGGAGCCCCTTGCGGCGGTCCGCCGGCATCCTCCAGCACGATATTGAGAAATTGAAGAAAGAAGACCAGGAACAACACGCCCGCAATCATCAGGCTGAGGCGCACCCATAACCGGTTCATGTGCGCTCCGTATCGGCAGGACGACGCTGTTCAGGCATTCGGTAGCCAACGCCATAGACCGTCTGAATGTAGACCGGCTCGTCGGGGTCGCTCTCAATCTTGCGGCGCAGATTGCGAATATGCGTGTCGAGCGCGCGCCCCAGCCCCTCATAGGCGTAGCCCATTGCTTTTTCAAGCAACTCATCGCGCGTGAGCGTGTGACCCGGGTTGCGCATGAAGGCTTCGAGCATGTTGAACTCGGTGCGGGTGAGTTCGATAGCGCCTGCGTTTACATACAGAATATGTTGGTCAAGGTCGAGTCGCAAAGCGCCGACCATGAGGATGTGCGTGGGATCGCCTTGAGTCTGGTCGAGCTTGATACGGCGCAACAAGGCATTCACCCGCGCGACCACCTCGCGCGCATTGAACGGTTTTGTGACGTAGTCATCCGCGCCGAGTTCGAGACCAACGATTTTATCGGCGTCCTCAACGCGCGCCGTCAACATGATGATCGGCGTCGCCGACAGCGCGCGGTCGGCGCGAACCAGGCGAGTGACCTCCCAACCATCTTTGTTGGGCATCATCACATCCAGGATCACCAGGTCCGGGCGTTCGCTGCGCAGTGTTTTCATGGCAAAGTCGCCGTCATAAGCCGTGAGCACCAGATAGCCCGATTGCTCCAGGTAGCCTCGCAGCACTTTTACGATCGATCGATCGTCGTCAACGACCAGTATTCGTTGTGGCATCTGTAAGCCTTTTAGCGCGTTTCTCAATCGCGGACACGGAGAAGATAAGTGCTGGGAATCCTAGCACAGCAATCTCAAGGAATTGTCAAGACAATCGCGCGAAGAATCTCAAGACAAACCCGCAGAAAGAATGCAGGCCATCTTGAGAATGTCTCAAGAATTGATCCTTACACTGGCGGCTGCACAAAGCTAAGCAGTAAAGGAATTTGAAATGCATCATTTAGAAACCCCAACTGGTTCTATCACCTCCAGGCCAGTCGCTACCCGCGCAAGCCTGCGTCTATTGACCGGAGCCTTGATCGCCTTCATAACGATCAGTTCCACCGCGTGTGGAGCGCCAGCCGCGCCGACGACGGCGCCCACTGCCGCCAGCAAAGCGCCTACTGCCGCGACCGCAACGGTGCAGACGACGCCACAGGGCGCCGCTCAGACTTTACCCCCTGGCGGGCCTCCGGGCGGCCCCGGTGGCCCGCCGAAAGTGATCACGCCCACACTGCAGAATGTGGCCTACGCCGCCACATCGAGTGCGCAGGTTCTCGATCTCTACATCCCAGCCGGAAGCGGCCCGTTCCCACTGGTCATCAACATCCACGCGGGTGGTTTCTTCTCCGGCGACAAGGATATGGCGCCGGGCAGCACAAGTAAGGCGTTACTGGCAGCCGGTTATGCCATCGCCAGCATTGGATATCGGCTGTCAGGCGAGGCCAAGTTCCCCGCGGCAGTGTATGACGCCAAGGCAGCCGTGCGCTTCCTGCGCGCCAACGCCGCAAAGTACAACCTAAACCCGGATAAGTTTGCCGCATTCGGTCAATCTGCCGGCGGCAACATCGCTGCCTTGCTGGGAACCAGTGGCGGAATCGCCGCTATGGAGGGCGACCAGGGGAACAACGGCGTATCAAGCAAGGTGCAGGCGGTCGTGGACTGGTATGGGCCGGTCGACTTCGGCGTAATGGACGCGCAGATCGCGACACAGACTTGCCCGGCAGGCACGCAGTTGCACACGCCGGCGGATTCGTTCGAGTCGCAATACCTCGGCGCTGCACTGAACACCCTCCCGGACGTGGTAAAGAAAGCCAATCCAATCACATACATCAGCGCAGACACGCCGCCATTCTTCATCCAGAACGGCGATCAGGACTGCAACGTCCCTGTCGCACAATCGAAGATGCTGGCAGATGCTCTCACAGCAGCCAGGCTGGACGCGCATTATGAATTACTGAAGGGTGTGGGGCACGGCGACGACTTCACAGGCGCGCCGGTGTTTGAAGCCCCCGCCAATATCCAGCAGGTAGTCGCATTCCTGAACGCGAAACTGACTGTGGCCGCGCCTGCAGCATCCGCTGCGATTGCAACCACTGCACCCAGTGCCCCGGCTGCGACAACCGCGCCAACGACAACCCAACGCAGCCCTGGCGGTTCAGGTCAGATGACCTCAGGCGCATCCGCGACGCCAACCTACAAAGACCTGGCGTATGCTTCAGTATCCGCTGTGCAAAAGCTCGACATTTATCTTCCTCAGGGTGATGGCCCGTTCCCGCTGATCATCAATCTACATGGCGGCGGCTTCATGATGGGCGACAAGAATGACCCGCCCAGCCAACCGGCCATCGCCCAGTTCCTCGCGGCGGGCTATGCGGTTGCGAGTATCGGTTATCGCCTGAGCGCTGAAGCCAAGGCGCCTGCTCAGATTCAGGACGTAAAAGCGGCTGTGCGCTTCCTGCGCGCAAACGCAGCCAAGCACAAACTCAACCCGGAGAAGTTCGCAAGCTTCGGCGGTTCTGCGGGCGGCAGCCTGGCGGCATTACTCGGGACCTCCTGTGGCGCCGCGGGGATCGAAGGCGCAGACCTGGGCAATGGGGATCAGTCCAGTTGCGTGCAGGCGGTCGTCGACTGGTTCGGCCCGACCGATTTTCTGCAGATGGACGCGCAATTCGCCGGCACAGCCTGCCCGCAGGATCACAATGCCGCAAACTCGCCGGAGTCACAACTGGTCGGCGCGCCGATCCAGACCAAACCCGACCTGGTCAAGCTCGTTAACCCGATCACGTATATCAGCCCGAAAGCGCCGCCGTTCCTGATCCAGCACGGCACTGCGGACTGCAACGTTCCACCGCAACAGGGTAAGATCCTCGCGGATGCGCTCATCCCCGCTATCGGCGCGGACAAGGTGACCTACACGCTCCTGCAGGGAGCGGGTCATGGCGACGCCGCATTCTCAGCCGCCGCCAACATGAAAATCGTTCTGGATTTCCTTGGCAAGTATCTGAAGTAAAGCGTTTACTCAGGGAACGATGCATGACCAGAGGGTTTGTCACTGCCTGGAGTCCTTTCGGATGTGACAACCACTGGTCATTCATCATTTCAGGCAAATGCAACTTCGATGCGGCACACGCGGCCCTTCTCCAACTTCAGCGCAGTGATCACACGATCCGAAAATCTTGTTTCTTCCACACCGTTCACACGCGCCGATTGAATGGTTCGCGGCAGCTTTAACTTGACTGTTTGATCCACCACGGCGACCAGGTCAACCGTCATCCGGCCCGCATTCATATCCCAGACCTGATCGACACGCACACCGCCGCGACACAGCAGCCCTGTCACACGCCCGGCGGCCCACTTCGATGGCAATCCAGGCAGCAACTTGATCAGACCCGGCTTGGAAAAAAGCAACATCTCCTGAACCGCAGCCGACCAGCCCATGTTGGCATCGATCTGAAACGGCGCCCAGTTCAGGTCGAGATTCAACCCCATCTGGCGCCAGTCGTTGTGGACGGTGAAGAAGTTATTCATCAATGAGCCACGGCTGAGGATGTCCAGGCACTCCAGCGCGAAGTCCCCTTCGCCCAGCCGCGCATAGATGTTGGCCATGTGCGCCAGCGACCACGACGTCTGCTCTTTCAGCCCGATCACCAACCGCTTCTTCACTGCTGTATCAAACGCCTTCAGGAGCGCAGGGTCGCTGTCCTCAGTCACTTCAAGACCTGGAAACACGGGATACAGGTGCGACTGGTGGCGATGGTAATAGTTATCGTTGAAGAACGGGTGCATCCACTCCTTCACCGCGCCGTCTGCATTGATCTGATAGGACGGGATGCGCGCCAGCATGGCCTTCCATTTCTCGGTGTCGCCGGCGTACTGACCCGTAATCGCGGCGCCCTCAACAAGATGGGTCAAAACCTCTTTCGCAATCGCGAAGTCCATCGTGGCGTTGATGACGGTTTTGATGCCGTCGAGCTGGCCGGGTTTCAGCCAGTTGCCAGGCGTGTTCTCGGGCGACTGCGAGGGCAGGCTCATGTAATACCCGTCGGGGCCGATGATGAAGAAGTCCTCGTAAAACAGCGCGGTTTCGTATAAGAATGGGAGCGCCCGTTCGCGCAGAAAAACCTCATCGCGCGTGAACAGATAGTAGTCGTAGTAATGCTGCGCGAGCCAGCCCGCCGCGCCCGTCCAGTGCAGGATGTGCGGCTGCAAGTCCTGTAACAGCCCCGTGCCAGGCGCGCTGACCGCGCCGATGGTGATGCCGCGACAACCGTACAGGTTGCGCGCGTTTGTGCGGAAGTCTTCGAGCGAGCGATCGTAGTAGTCAAACATCGCCAGCAGCAGCTCCGGCATGTTGCCCGAAAGCGCCTGCCAGTAGATCATCTGGATGTTCTCGTTCGCCATGTTGAACGTCCAGAAGCCATCGTACTCGCCACACCACAAACCTTGAAGCGGGCACGGATGCCCGCCTTCGCGCGAACTGGAGATCAGCAGGTAACGGCCATAAGCCCACACCTTCTCGATCAAGGCTATGGGCGCTTCGCCCTGATACGCCTGCAACAACAGGTGTTCGTTCGACAGGGTGTGTGATGCGTGATCCGCGCCAAGGTCAAGCGAGACCGAGTTGAACAGTGCGCCATGCAAGGCAACGTGACGTTGCAGCAACTCCGCGTAGGTGCGCGTCTCCTGTGCCAGCATAGCGCACAGCCGATCCCACGCTGCGCGCCGTTCGTCCTTGATGAACACGGCCACATAGACGGTAACGTGATCCGCACCCCTGACGACGATGGTGCGCCCCTCTGCCGCCAATGCGCCGCCGGCGCAGATCACGCGGGCAACGGCGCCAAAGTCAGTCCCATCGTCATTACGCGCCGCATAGCAGACCGTGTCGCCTGCGGCGACGACCTCGACTTGCTGCGGCAGGTCGGCAGCCGGCATGCCGAAGGGCTTGAGGGCGTCAAAGCGATCGTGCAGGTCAAGGCTGATCGTCGCATTGATCTGGTCTGGGCCGTGACGATCAATTTCATACACCACCAGATCATCGGCGCGCGACACAAAGAGACCACGGTTATAGCGCGTGTCTCCATCGCGCCACGTCACCCGGATTTCACCACGCTCCATGTCCAGTGTGCGCCGGTATTCCTTGAACGGGTGGCTGCACGGCATGCTGATCTTCAAGTCGCCCAGCGGCGTCGGATAAGCGCACCCGCCGCGATACCCGGTCGCCTTGATCGCGTTACTGAGGATATACTCGGCGTCTTCAACGCGCCGCTCCAATAACAAGCGACGCACCTCAGGCAGATGACCACTCACATCGGGCAATTCCTGGCGAATCTGTTTACACCACAGATCCTCGTGCGTCAACAGAATCGTCTCATCGCGAATGGCGCCATAGACCGATGCGCCGATGCGCCCATTGCCGGCCGGCAAGGCGTCACGCCAGCGGGCCGCCCACCACGATGCGGGAGTAAGGAGGGTAAGTGTGTTTTTCATGTTATTTCTCGCTACCTGGCTATCAACCGGGATACTGTGCGCGCTACGCGCTCTGCGCGCGCCACACCGAGTCGCAGAGTTGCGCGGGTGCTATAGATATCATCGGGTCTGACCCGGCGATAGGCGATCCAGCCGAACGCGAGGAGCGCCAACGACAAGATGAACAACAGGTTGTTGCCATCCACCACGGCGCCCCCGATGGCAATCTGCCAGCCCTCGGTGACCGACAGGAGCCCACCGGCGACGAGTGGGGCAAACCCGCCTGTGACACCCATCCAGGCATAGTAGATGGCGGTATAGGCGGAGCTCTTCTCATGCGGGATCACCCCATTAAACAACAACCGCCCCGATCCGATATTGATCCCGTTTGACGCCACGCCATAGGCGAAGTAAAACAGCGCGCACAAGACCGCTACCTGCGGCGCCTGCGGCGATAACAGCATCCAACCCATTGGAACGAAGACGATGACTCCGACGGCCAGCGTCAACACAGGCCGGCTGCCCACGCGGTCAGCCAGCCAACCCCATGTGAAACTGGCAAGCACGCCGCCGAGCATCACGGCGGTATCCAGCGCAACAACGGACCCGGGCGGCAAGCCGATCTTTTCCTTGACATAGAGCGGCAAAAAGCTTATCAACAGCATCGTCCCAATCGTGACCGCGCCCATGCCAGACAGATAGACAACGAAGTTGCGGTCGCGCAGCGCCCCGGCCATGTCTTTCAGGTGTGTTCCGCGCAGGGTGGTTTCGCGCACTGGCTCGCCACCAGGAACCCGCACCATCATCAGCACACCAATCAGCCCAAGCACCGAACCGATGCCCATCAACAGGAGATATCGCGACAAGCCGACGCCTGTGTCGAGCACCTGCCGAGCCACCAGCAACGCGACGCTGGATGCCCCCGCGCCGAACACGATGGCGATGGCCGCGTACTTGCCACGAACGGCATTGGGGACAAACTGCTGGAACCACGGGTAGTAGGCGGTTTCCGCCAGCGCTCGCAACACCGCGAAGACAATCACAACTGCAAACAGAAAGACCATCGCGGCGGTCTGGCCGGCCGTCGCCACAATCCACGGGAGCAACAGCAGACTTGCGATGACCACTTTCCGGCTGCCATAGCACGCCAGGAAAACCCGCTTGCGCCCCACCCAATTGGCGACAGGCGCAAACACGAGCGCGAGTAATCCACAGAAAGGGAAGAGCGACAGCAACGCGCCGATCTGCCCCTTGGGCAATCCTAACTCGCTTAGAAACAAGAGAAAAACGGAGCCGTTAAAAGTCCAGAGCGCAAAGATGCTGTTAAACACCCCGGCGCCCAGGCTCCACGGTAAGGCGCGACGTTTCTGTTCGTCTGTAACCGTGTGCCGTGTGCCTGGATAAACAGCTGTTGATTTACTTGGCATGACCCTCGCGACGATCACGCTCGCTGTAGATTCCCAATCCCCGATTGATAAACTCCTTGCACGCTCGCGTAGACTCAACCGGCGAGTAACCGGAGTAGTCGAAGTCATCGACGAGCCAGCCGTCATAACCCGCATCGAGCAGTATCTTCGTCACTTCCTTGAATGGCACAACGCCGCGACCGAGTTCGACAAAACGGCCGCGCGAGTCCACGGCATAGGCGCCTTCGTCTGCCGGGACGCGATACCCCGGCCATAGTTCCTCTTGCGGCCGCCCCGCAAAGGTGATGTCTTTGTAATGCATGAACTTGATCCGGTCGACATAGCGCCGCACAATGTCGACGACATCGAAACCGCTCAGGGCAATCTGCCCGACGTCGCAACAAAAGCCGACCACCGCTGGATCGGTCAGCGCCAGTAGCCTTTCGAGCGCAGGTTGGGTCTCGAAGATACTGCCCCAGTGCTGATGCCACGCCAGCGTGACACCCTGAGAACGCGCATACTCGCCAAGGTGGTTGGCCGTTTCGGCGATGAACTTGATGTAATCATCGACGCTGGCATATTCCTGCGCAGCGCGCCAGTCCTTTTCACCGCCGTCGAGCAACACATACTGTCCGCCGATGGCTGCCACAAACCGGCAGCGCCGTTTCACTTCTTCGACCCCGCGCGCGCAGGCTTCTTTGTTGTTGAAGTTGATTCCCCAGTAATAACTGGAGAGTTCAAGCCCGTGCATCGCGAGCAGTCGGGCCAGTTCTGCTGGTTTGCGCTCATACCAATCGATCAGAAACGAGTAGCAGACTTCGAAGCCGTCCAAACCGACAATCGCCATCTCGTCCAACATGCGATGGAAGTTCTCATAGTGGTTATCCTTCAGCCAAAGTTGCGCGCCAAATCCTATTTTCATTTTTCTCCTGATTGCGAGAGCTGGGTTACAAGGGATTGTAGAACGGAAGCAGAAATAAAAAGTGAATGACAATACGGGTCAGGAGGCCGTGATGGTTTTACTACAGATTTACTTTATTGTCCCCGCAGCCAGTGCGGATAATTTCGAGCGCATGTATACCGACGTATACGTGCCGGCGTTGCGTAAGCAGGCGGGGTATCAACGGTCGCGATGTCTACGCCTGTATCCGGCGCAAGTCACAGAGGCAATCGGCGCCGCGCCAACTGAGTTCAATTACCAGATCATGCTCACGTTCGACACAGAAGACAACCGCCTGCGCTGGGCTGCGAGCGCCGAACACGCCGTCGCATGGCCGCAAGCGGTGGGTCTGGCGAACAATGTCGCGTGGCGTGGATATGACGTCGCCGGTCACGACGATGTCGCGTAACTACTCGCCAGTATAAAAGGTATAGTTTGATTAGCGTATCCCTTGCGTTACCGCCAGGGATGTGAAAGAGGGAGTTGCCATGTTGATCGAAGTATTCGACAGCGCGTTCAAGGCATTGGTTGATCCAGCGTCCGAGCTCGCAAAGCTGGCCGGCGGGTTCATGTTCACTGAGGGGCCGATCTGGGACCGATCCAGACATTGCCTGTATTTCTCCGACATCCCCGCCAACACGCTCTACGCGTATTCCAACACAGACGGCTTGATCGTCAAACGCAGCCCAAGTGACAACTGTAATGGCAACACCATCGACCATGAGGGGCGGCTGTTGTCTTGCGAGCACCACACCCGGCGCGTCACGCGCGAAGGCGCTGGCACAGCGGGGACAACGGGCGGAATCGAGGTAATCGCCAGCCATTACCAGGGCAAACGGCTGAACTCGCCCAACGACATCATCGTTGCCAGCGACGGTGGGATCATCTTCACCGACCCGCACTACGGGTTGATGGAGGGATTGGGCGGCCCAGGCGAGCAGGAACTGTCATTCCGCGGTGTGTACCGGCTTGCGCCGGGCGCAGTCGAACCGACGCTGCTCGTCGATGACTTCTCAGCGCCGAACGGGTTGGCGCTCAGCCTCGACGAACGCACACTGTATGTGGATGACACCATCGGCATGCACATGCGCGCATTCGATGTCAGCGCTGACTGGACATTGCAGAACGGCCGCGTGTTGTTCGACTTCCCGCGTGGTCTGGACGAAGGCGTGCCGGACGGGTTAAAGCTGGACGAACACGGGAACATCTATTGCACCGGACCTTACGGGGTATGGGTGATTTCGCCGTCAGGAGCGGCGCTCGGCTGCATCCATATGCCCGAAGTCACTGCCAATCTAAACTGGGGCGAGGCTGATGGGCACACTTTGTTCCTTACAGCCAGCACCAGCCTGTATGCGCTGCGCACGCTGGCGCGCGGCAAATACATCGGAGCATAGACCTTTAGCCTGTTAGCCTGAATGAGCCAGGATGCATTGAACAGCAGTTGTGCCGTAGTCACTGCATCCGGACTCCAGTAGCCGAGCGATCAGCGCAGGATATGAGGCAGGAATGCATGGTATGCCCCTGCGCTGTTCAGGATATTGAAATCCCGTTCGGCGAAAATGGCCCACGTCGTCGCTGCCAGTCCGACGCGCTCAGGAATACATTGGAATGGCGTGCTCAGACATTGCTCGATTGGCGGAAGGATATCGCCATCCTGCATTGTGCTGGCCGCCAGCCCATTGGAATCACCAAATGGCGCCGACAGTTGTGCCTGCCGAATCTGATTAAGGTAAAACGTGATATTGTCCTGAAACTCAGATGTGGCGTAGAGCAAATCAACATACTTCATCGCCACGACCATCTGTCCCGTGAATTCCCACGCGATGCCATTTGGGCCTGTGATCGGGGTTGATACGATGTTGAAGCCGCTATACGATTGGCCGCCAACAGTCACTGTTACCCCGAAAGTGTTCAAAGCAAACGAAATCGGCTGGCGCCAGTCGATCATGTTTCGATAACGTGGTGAGGACGCCATTCCCAGTGTTGTAAACGTGTCTGAGTCCAGGAAATCACATGTGTTGATTACGTCATTGCCCAGTTGAAGCCCGTTTGCACAAATTCCTGGGCCGGGCAAAGTGCCAGTTGGCACTGTCCCCACATTGAAACGACCTGCTATTGGGTCAAACATCTGCATAACGAAATCGCCAGCAGCATTGGCGCGCGCGGTCCACTGAGTGGCTCCGAGGGTATCACCGCGTTGCTTCGCAATGGCAGATAGCGCCGTGAATGCAGCATAGATATCGGCGTTATTCTCAACAGATTTGCCAGTGTTCAAAACCTTTGGAGTGATCCCGTGGTCAGGGTAGCCAAGATAATAACCGCCGTAGCCCGTTCCGGTGGTGTCCGTCAGATTGCTGCTGATCCAGTTTGCGATCTCCAGCGCGGAGGTGTAGTAGCGTGAATCGCCAAACTGTTGATAAGCGTTTGCCAGAGCCAGGATTGCAAACGCGTTATTCCCTCCAGAAGCTCCGTCGAGCACCAGGCAGTAACCCGTGGCTGCTATTCCGCAACTGTATCCGGACAACCGCGATTGACCCTCCAGCGCCGGGCCGGATATCTGGTCGTTGAACAGCGCAACGTCGCCGCTCATATACGCATTATGCAAGCCAGTATTTCCGCTCTGCCCGAGAGGCAGCGGATCGCCCGCGTTGTCGTGTGCGAGTGCATAGCGAAAAGTGTCTGCAATGAGTCGCGCATTGTTAAGATCATCTGGCAGTCCGCGTTGAGACAATGCCATCAGTGTCAGCGCCGACTCATAGATCGTTGTGATATTGCGGTTGACTTGATCGACTGGGAACGGCTCACGCCCGCTGGCGGGCGTCGAGCGCGGAATAACGCCGAACGTTTGAGTACTGAGAGGAAACCCCAACACGCTTTGTTGAAAGACAGGAACCGGCTCAAAGCGAATGTTGTCCAACAGCATTGTCCCGCCATTCGGCGCATAACTATTGTTCATCACAATCGCGAATAAGATGTGGGTGGACGACAAATTCGGGAGCGGACTCAGCGTGCTCAGCGGGATCGACACTGTGATATAGGTCGATGTGTAGGGTATTGTCACGATGGGGGCTTTACCGCCCCCCACACCAAACTCCGCCTGCACGCCTCCCGGAGTCGGTGAACGGGCGCTGAATACAATCTGCGTGGCGCCAGTGAGGTCATATCCAGAACCACTGAGGTTCACACCCCAGTGTTCAGGATCTTCAATATTGACCCCTGCATATTGCCCGCTCGCCAACGGATCAACAGTAAGCCTCAGCACCGTGCCGCGACTGCGGTCCAGCCGGTTGACATCTGTGGAACACCCATTTTCAGAAACAGGGTCATCCACACAACCAGTGTCGGTGTGGATTTTGTCTGTGGCGCCGAACAGACCCGATGGGAAGCCATGGTTAACACCGGAGTCAGCATCTTGATAGACAAAGAAGCTTTGACGATTGGCAGGCGCGCGCCGGGCAAGCGCGGAATAAGCCGCATCGGTGATGTTGGCGTTGGCAGGAATGCCCACGCCACTATGGCTTGCCTGCACGGGATGAGTAACAGCGGAAGTGTTACTCAGCAAGGCCAGAACGAGGATGACGATCACGGAACCGTTTGAATAATGGAATTTCGTATACATCTTGGTCCCCTTTCACACTATAACTCGGCGGTCATCGCTATTATCTTTGTCGCTATTCGAACCTTGCCTGCGGAACGTCAATATTTCATTAATGCCGTCTTGCAATGAAACAGAGGGCCGGTATCCGAGGATTTGTGTAATCCGTTCTAAGCTGGCAACCTGACGCCTATTATAGTTTTCTCCCGATGGGTTGGGGATATAACTTGGTTGAACTGAAACTCCCATCAATTCCGATAGGACGCCAATGAGATCATTAAGAGAAACCGCTTTACCCGTGCCAACATTCAAGATCATACTGCCAAGAGGCTGGGAATGCTCAAGAATTAACTGAAAGGCGCGCGCCACGTCCTGCACATTGGTGAAATCTCGCGTTTGAGTGCCATTTCCATAAACAGTCGGCTTTCGCCCCCTTTCAATATCCCATATGAACTGGGACACAAGATTAGCAAGCTCTTTCTTGTGGTCTTCGCGCAGGCCATAGATGCTCATTAAGCGGACGCCGATTATATCCATGCCGTACTTCAAACTGTACGTGTGTGCTATGCTCTCTAAACAGTATTTTGCAGTTGCGTAAAAATTCGAGATATCTAATGGGCCTTCTTCTCGAAGTGGAATAGGCGCATTGCCATATACTAAAGCAGAAGAAGCATAAATAATTCTTCTGCACTCTTTACGACGAGCAAACTCCAGCATCCGAAGAAAGCCTATGATTTTGCTGTGGAAGCTTCCTATCAAATCAGATGAGAACATGGGCGTAGAAGATGGCCCTGCCAAATGAATGACTGAATCTACGTCAGGCACTGCGTCCCAAACACATTCATCAGCTACATCTCCTGTCTGCAGCAAGATATCTGCGGGAAGATTAGATGCGCGACCAAGAGAGAGATCATCAAGAGCAATCACCGTATACCCGTTTGCTGTAAGATGGCGGGCAACATTGTTGCCTATAAATCCGGCGCCTCCAGTTATTAGTATCCGTTTTGCCATCACTTCCTCCGATGATCTGTCTTATCATTGAAATGCAAATGAGAAACCTGTTGTGCAGACGGCTTGGGAGTATTTGGGTTCCAATTTCTGAAGAATCTCCGACCTCCCACCACACAAACAAGCTGAGTAAAGACTACCGGCAATGTATACACAGTCCCCATGAGGAACGATAGGAAATAGAATTTCCAAAAGTCTTTCTTGCTATTTGTGCCCCCATATTCCAGGAAAGCCGGGAAGCACCACCACAACAAGTACGCTGGAACCATTAAGTTAGTTAGCAATCCCACGGCCGAGATCCACAATGGCGGGGGAGCACAAAAAGAACCTATCAACCATAGAAACGGGGCTGAAAAGATGCCTATTCCCCACCAGGCATGGTCTATCACCCAACTCGTTGTGAAAATCAAGCGCCGCCATGTTGCGCCTGCAATCTCAAGGGAGGAAGGGGAATAGGGTTGATAGGATATGGAGTCTACGAAGATTTCACCTGGCTTTGCTGTTACGAGTCGAATAAACTCATCATAGCCCCCTGTTGCCCATCGAACCCGCTGTTTCCAGAAGCTCTTATACGTGTGCCACGAATTGCTCCCTGTTGGCACCGCTTCAATCAATGCACAGGGAACCGCCTTGGTTTTCATTCTGAAACCGCCTAAGAGACTGTATTGCCCGATAATCAAGCGAGCATCTTCTGTAATGACGCTTGTATCCCATGGTTGGCCATATTGCTCTTTCAAATACTGGCATAACTTCACTGGGATTATTACGCCCGAGCCGGCATGAAGATCAGCTTTCCGGCGTGTTCGGACATTTCTAGACCATTTCCCTACTGCCCCAAGAGAATCCGCCACTGCAATAAAACGACCGAATACATTATTTGTCTCATAATTAGCCATTGGTATTGACGTTAATTGCCAAATATGATTTTTTGCGCCGTCTTGTCTGACCTCATCATCTATGGTTTGAAGCGCATGGGAGGGAAGCAGAGAATCGCCGTCAAGCACAACAATAAAATCAACGCCTTCTGTTTTTTCGGCTACGTATTCATATCCCGCATTTAAAGCTCCGGCCTTAAAATTACGGCGTTCATTAGTTAAGTGAATGAAATTGGGAACTTGCCACGTATGGAGAATTTGATCAACTACCTCTCCGGTAGTCTTTTCGGACCCGACAGCACATTCACTACGTTCTGTAATAATAATGACCTGATAATTTTCAGCAGGATAATCCTGAGACTTCAGGTATTGAAGTGTCACTGGAATAATTTCAGAAGACTTGTATGCGGCCACTAAAATAACAAACTTGCACTTGTTGTTACTGGTCTGATGATCATAATTTATCTTCTTCAAAAGACAATGCAACGTGTCTCTAGACCAATAACTAATATGGATTGTTCGCTGGTATAAATTCAAATAGTAAAATGACAAAACACCCCATATTATTCCCGTAGTGTAATCATGCATAGATAATCCTACGCATATAGATATAAGAACAATGATAAGTTGTAAAAGTATGTCTTTAATGTAATCCCATGAATTGGCGGGTTTATGCCATTCAGAATGTGTGACCATGTGTTCTCAATCCTCAGCTTTCGGTCATTTTAGCTCACGCACAATTAATTGCTGTATCAACGGTCGCCAGCGCCTGTTCCCGGCAAATATGCTCCACGGCACATGGCAGTCGTTTATGGCTAAAGGCTACGGCGCCCCCGTTACCGGCGTCATCTACCGCGGTGATCCGCGTCCCACCTGCGGCATGCCGCTCGGCGGCATCGACACGGGATGCATCGACATCGAGCCGAACGGCATGTTCGGTTACAGCACCCTGTTTAACCACCTGGCCGACCCACGCCTGCTGTTGAATATGCCGTTTATCGGCCTGAACGTCGCCGGCCAGACCTGGGTGTTGATTTCCGACCGGCTGGCCAAAGCCGCTACCCCGCGATGGAACCAGAGCATCGTGACATTTCCTTCCACCGACTACACGCCGCGTTACACCACCATCGGGCTGGACGACCGCGTGTCCATTACCGAGTCCATCGATTACTGGGGGCACTACCCGGTGGTCGATATGGAGTTCAACACAACCTGCCCGGTCGAAGTGGGCATGCGGGCGTGGTCGCCATTCATCCCAGGCGACACCATCACATCAATGGCGCCCGCCTGTGTGTTTGAAG
Organism: uncultured bacterium; assembly: GCA_903921365.1. Classification (GTDB taxonomy): domain Bacteria; phylum Chloroflexota; class Anaerolineae; order J036; family Brachytrichaceae; genus CAIXPS01. The sequence continues at coordinate 29,277 of CAIXPS010000014.1, forward strand.
TGACGCTGCGCAACACTGCGAGCGCTCCGCAGCAAGGGACGCTGGCATTCAGCTTCCCTGGATTTGAAACGCCGCAAGAAGCACAGGCGCGTCGGGCTGATGTCGCCATTGGCACAGGCGGCACAGGCGTCCTCATTGCGAGCGGCATGACCGAGGCATGGGACATGTCGTATGTGTTGGGCGTCGTCACACCAGATACAGCAGTGCGCCACGGCGGCCCGCTCAATACATCCGGCGCCGCCTGGGCCAACATCGCCAGCCAGCTCCCGCAACCGGACACAGGCGAGACCGGCGCATCACTGGCTGTTGATTTCAACCTCGCGCCTGGTGAAACGCGCGTGTGTCGCATCGTCCTGGCCTGGCATGCGCCCAACTGGCGCGCCGGCGGGACGCCGGCCATGACGCATACAGACCTGCACACGCACAAGTATGCGCAACACTATCGCGATGCGCTGAGCGCGGCGCAATTCATCGCAGCCAATCACAACCAGTTGCTGCGGCGCGTGATCGCCTGGCAGGAAACGATCTACGCGGATCCGCAGACGCCCGGCTGGCTGGCCGACTCATTGATCAACAACCTGTACCTGATCACTGAAGACAGCGTGTGGGGTCAGGCGCAGGGGTCGCTCAACAGACTTGAGTTTGAGAAAGATGGGCTGTTCGGGATGTGCGAATGCCCGCGCGGATGCCCGCAGATCGAATGTATCCCATGCAGCTTTTACGGCAACATGCCGCTGGTGTACTTCTTCCCGGACGCCGCCCTGTCCACATTGCGCGGCTACAAGGCCTACCAGTTCGAAGACGGCCGCCCGCCATGGATTTTCGGCGGTTGCACATCGACCACGCCCGCTACCAAACCGCCCTATGGCCTGGCGCGACCCGACCAGGGCTACCAGACCGTGTTGAACGGCGCGTGTTACATCGTCATGGCCGACCGCTACTGGCGCGCTACCGGCAGCAGTGCGTTCCTGCAGGAGTTCTGGGAATCGCTCAAGCACTGCAACGACTTCTCGATGACCCTGCGCCCCGCCTACGGGTTGTCACAAGTGATCGCGATGCCCACCCCCGGCACCGACGGGCACGGCATGGGTGACACCGAGTGGTTCGAAGCGCCCGAACCGGGCTGGAAGGGTTACGTCACGCACGCGGGTGGCGTCCGCATGGCGCAAGTCATGATCATGCGACGCATGGCGGAAACCGTGGACGACGTCGCCTATGCGCGCCAGTGTGACGAGTGGCTGGTTGCCGGCGCCAAAGCGCTTGAGGAGCATCTGTGGAACGGCAGCTACTATCTGAACTTTTTTGAACCCGAAACCGGCGCGCGTTCCGATCTCATCTTCGGCTACCAGCTCGATGGGCAATGGGTGACCGATTTCCATGGCCTGCCCGGCGTGTTCCCGCTGGATCGCGTAGCGACCACGTTGCAGACGTTGCGCGACGCCAACTGCGCGCTCAGTCAGTCCGGCGCGGTGAACTACGCCAACCCCGATGGCACGCCGGTCAAGATCGGCGGTTACGGCACGTACAGTTACTTCACCCCGGAACTGTATATGCTGGCGATGACATACCTGTACGGTGGTCAGCGCGAGTTTGGCCTGGAACTGCTGGAACGCTGTCAGGGCAACTTGATGCGCTGGGGCTATCTGTGGGATGCGCCCAACACCTTCCGCGGCGACATGGACACCGGCCAGCGCGCCTTCGGCGCCGACTATTACCAGAACATGATGCTGTGGTGCGTGCCTGCAGCACTGACCAGTTCCGACCTGTCAGTCCCGCTACAACCCGGCGGGCTCGTTGCGCGCATGATCGCTGCCGGGAAAGCTTGATACCGCTATGTTTTCGTGATCGCCACGAAACGTCGCCAGTGTTTCTGTTTCAGCCGCCAAAAAGCATCTTGATCTGTGTTTTTGGACTGCTGTCGTCATGACACATAGTGTTCGACCACCGCCATCGCCAGCTTCTCCCATGCCCACAAACGCTGCGGATCATTGCGCACCGTCGAGATATCCTTCATGATGATCTCCACGTGACAGCCCCTGGCCTTATCGAGAAACGCCGTCAAGTCCTCGCGCGCAGTTTCCGGGTTAAACACGTCTGTCGCCAGCACGGCGGGGCTCGGCTTGCGCGACATCACATAGTCCCCGCCAATCTCCTTGATCGCGCGGTCGACGTTGACCCACGGGCTGGTGGATACTTTGCGCAGGTTCGGGATTCTGCGCAAGATGCCCATCTTCACGTCAAGCGGCTCACAACAACCATAATACGTGATGCCCCAGCGTTGCAGCCAGCGCATCTCGTGTTTGAGCGCAAACTCCCAGTGCATGCGCGGTGAGACAGACCCGAATATCTGCGCCGTGGCGCACCCCCACAGGTTAGCCGTGTGCGGATGCGACGGATCGAGTGTCTCGCCCGGTAACTGGGATGTGTAGCCATACCCGCCCGATCCAATGCGCGTGTTGTCATCGTTGCGCGTCAGCAAGTTTAACTCCTCCCACTGGTCGAGTTCGCACAGGTAGGCATCCACCAAGCGCGTGATTGCCGCTTCAACCATTTCAGGGCGATCAACCAGATCGCGCATGGCATCTTCGACGCCCCACCAGCGCACCAGTTCATCCCATGGCGCAAACCAGCGCCCCTTGATGCCCACTTTGCACACCGGCAGGATATCGGCAAAAATGCCGCTCATAAGATCAAACCGCGCATCAGTCTCAGCGCGATCGTGCGTCACCCGCGGCATCTGGATCTTCTCGACATCCTCAGGATTGACGATAAGCGGGTGAAAATGGCGCGAGACCACCTCGCTGGTCTCGCTGGTGCGAACGATATCCACATCCTCCTGCAAGCCAAAACCGCTGCTGTGAATGACGAGTGGGCAGGCGATGTACTCATCGACGACCATGTCGGCGGGCAGGTGACGCCATTGATACAGCAGGCGGCGCAAGTCAGTCTCGATCCCCTGCGCCCACGCGTCGTCGCATTGCAGCGTCAACTCGTCAGCGACATTCATCTCATTCCAGCAAATCTCGTTGATCCAGACCATCGGGCGAACCGATTCGCGGTCGTTCAACCGGCGCCACATCTCCGCCTTCTCGCGGTGTGCCGGCAGTCTGGCGATGGCGGCTTGTTCCGCCGCCAGGCGGCGTAGAATCTCTCGATCGTGGTTGGAAATGGTCAACATGGGTCTCTCCCGCAAAGCGTAACGTGATCTGATGTCACGGATTATTGTATGACCACACGCGCAATGTGGGTAGTGGATCGACGCGCGACGCGCGTCACAACGGTATCGGGTGTACATTAAACCCATCTGACAGTAAGGAGGACGCAAATGAGCAAAGCTCTCGCAAAGATCGCGCGGTTACGCACCGCATTAAGACATGAGGAGCCGGACCGCGTGCCGGTGGGCGAGGCATTCTGGACCGGTTTCCTGTTGCGTTGCAAGGCCAAGTGGGGGCCGGGCTTTGATCCTTATCGCCATTTCGACCTCGACTACGTCACGGTCGTGCCCAACATGGATCCGCGCATCCAGCCCTTCGAGGTGATCTCACAAGATGGCGACGACATCGTCGTCAAGACCGGCTTCGGCGCGACCATCCGGCGTTCCGGACGCCTGCCGATGCCGCATTTTGACTCCTTCTCTGTGCAGCAGCCTGAGGGAATGGCCGGCTTCGTCTTTGACGACCCCGCCGATCCACGCCGCTTCTTCCAGGGCGGCGACGATCAGCTCAACTGCGTCGGCGATGCGCTCAGCCGCAATATCGCGTCGTGGCAGGATCGCCTGACGCCCTACCTCGATGACTTCGCGGTGTTCGGCGGCACATGCGAACCCTATGAGTATCTGTGGCGCATCATCGGCAGCGAGAACGCCCTCGTGTGGATGGCCTCGGAGCCTGAGATGTTCGACGCCTTCGTGAACCGCGTCGGCGAGTGGCTGCTGGCATTCACCCGCGCTCAGATCGTCGCGGGCACCGGGCGGTTGTCCGGCATGATGATCTACGGCGACGTAGCGTACCGGCGCGGGATGCTGTTCAACCCGAAGCGCTGGCGCGAGATGTTCAAACCGCACGTCAAGGCGCTGATCGACGCGTGTCATGAGGCCGGGCTGATGGTGATCTATCACGGGTGCGGCAACGCCAGCCGGATTTACGACGACTTGGCTGAGATCGGGCTGGACGGCTATAACCCATTGGAGGCCAAGGCCGACCTCGACGTGGTGGAACTGAAGAAACAGTATGCGGGCCGTCTGGCGTTTGTCGGCAACGTCGACGTGCGCATCCTCGAACGAGGCAACCCGGACGAGATCCGGCGCGAGGTGCTCTACAAGCTGCAGGCGGCCAAAGGCGGCGGCTGGGTGTTCCAGTCCGACCACTCCATCAGTTGGGATGTCGCGCCGGAGAGTTATGAACTGGCGACACGGATACTGCGAGAGAACGGGGAGTATCCGCTGAAGATTTGAGATTGGAGATTGGCCGAAAACGCATTGCAATCTATGACTTACATAAGAATTGAGGCGAAAGAACAGTAGTGAGTCTCAGGATATATAATGACGCAATAGTATTGCCATCGAGGTTACTCGCGCGTAACCTTGGAATGTGCGGCAATTCCGCCCTGATTGGATCCTTGCTGGAATCTATCACACACCGAGTGGACTATGGAGAATTCTACAATGAGCACAAGACTCGATTTACCAAACGCGCAGTTCGCCACGCTGCAATATGCCTACCTCGAGGCAATGAAACTCGGAAGCGGGCGCGCGGCGGACAAGGTGCTGCAAAATGCCCTTGACACAAAGATAACGGTCAACGACATCTATCTTGATCTCTTTCAACCCACCGGTTACGAGATTGGCAACCTTTGGCAGCGCAATGAGTTCACAGTTGCCCAGGAACACCTCGCAACGGCGATCATCGAACGTCAGATGGGCGAGATGCATCCTTACTTTCGCCCACTGCAGGAAAAATCAAAAACACTCGTCATTGGCTGCGTGGATAAAGAACAGCACCGCGTTGGCGCGCGCATGGTTGCCGACTTTTTTGAACAGGACGGCTGGACTGTGTATTACCTCGGCGCAACAGTTCCCACCGAGCATTTCATTTCGATGGCTAAAGAAGTGAAAGCCGACCTGATCGGATTGGCGTCGCAGTTGATCTACACCCTCCCCGCAGTGTCCGAGTTTATCCGGGAACTAGATCGAAAAGGCATGGGCGGCATCCCGGTCATGGTCGGCGGAATGGCGCATGCACAGCAACCCCAACTGGCCAAAAGCCTGGGAGTGCGGTTTTCCGCCGTCGATGCGCGCGAAGCCGTTCGATTAGCCAACGATCTTTTTGTGTAATCAGCCCGCACACTGCACCCCTGATAACTTGAAGGTGAGATATGTCTGACCCGAATGACTTTCCGGAAGTTTCTGCCGGCACACTCGCGCGTTTTGAAGCGAACCGAACACTCATCGTGAGCGAAGTCGTTGAGCGATCCATGCGGCGCCAGGAGGAAGTAGTTCAGCACGGCGAAAAGGCGCGCCAGGCGGTCACGACCGGACTGGACTTTACGACCAAAGCACTGGGCATTGCGATGCAATTGCACAACGGGGAGATGTTGAAGCAGCAATTGGTGTGGGGGGCTGATCGTCTGCCGCATGACGGCGTAGCGCTACAGCACATTCTCACGCGCTTTCGCATTCTGGAGGACGTGATTCGCGATACCCTCGCACCCGCAGATGCTGAAGCGGTAAATCACTATGCTGACTATATGATCGAACTGCAAGAAGAGTTCATGAAATCAGCGATCCCGTAGAGTTGGTTCAACTCCCCATGGAAAAAGCAACTATCCTGATTGTTGACGACGAGGAAAACGTAGTGCGTTCCTTGAGTCGGACGTTGCGCGACCAATACCATGTGCTAACAGCCACATCCGGCGAGGCGGCGCTCGAAATTGCGGCGCGTGAGGATATTGCCGTTATCCTGACGGATCAGCGCATGCCCGGATTGACCGGAGTTCAGCTTCTGGAGAGGGCAAAAAAGACGCGTCCAAACACGGTCGGCATCCTGATCTCTGGATACTCAGATGTGACTGCGCTCATGGATGCGCTAAACGTGGGAGTTGTCCGTGGTTATATTCCCAAGCCATGGGACACCGAAGAATTGCGCCAGAAGCTGAACAGCGCAGTGCAACAATTTGAGGCAGTCATCAACGAGCATGAATTGCTGCATAGCACCACAGAATCGGTTGTGCAAGCCCGCGAACAGATGGCGGAGTTTCGCAAAATATTCGATCTGGTGTCTGCGGGTGAAATCGGCAATGTATTTTCTAACGCGGAAGGGAAGTTAACCGCCTTCACCCCGCTTACCGGTCAACTGCTCAATCGCGAGTTTCTCGATCATCTATCGGATGGATTTGCCCTTATCCGTGAGAATGGGACAATCGACTACTGCAATTCGGCGTGCCGCAAGATGCTTGCACTGGATTACCCGACGAACGCCGAGTTTTTCAGTGTGCCGCGTCTCAGAGACTGTGCGCCGCTGGTGAAAGCCCTGCAGTCGGCCTTTCATGGCAGTCCCGGACATGCAGAATTCTTCCTGATAAATCGCAACGGTGACAAGTCTTATCTTGAAGCAGCGGCAACACCGATCGTTGACCCCAATAAAGGCAACAACGCCGTCATCATCGTCCGCGATCAAACCGAACGGCAACAAAACCTGGCGCACCTGAAAGGGTTGAGCGCTGTGACAGAGGCGATTGTGCAGACCCTGGACTTTGATCAGGGCTTGCCATTAGTGCTTGCCGCCTGCTGCGAAGCCGTGCAGGCTGATGGATGCTACCTCTATTTTGTGGATGCGCAGACAAAAGACCTGCATCTGGCTGGCGCAATAGGATTAAGCGCAGAGATGGTCGAGTTTCTCAAGCAAAACCCGCTCCCCATGGGTAAAGGCCTGACTGGACAGGTTGCGTTAACGGGCGAACCGAATGCTATTGTCAGGGTACAGGATGCGACGGTGGCATATCCTGCACAAGTTGCAAAGGAACACATTGTTTCTACCGCTATGGCCCCGCTGCGCGACCAGACCGGAATTTCGGGAGTGATTGGTGTTACTTCTCAGGCGCTACGCAAGTTCTCTGATGCGGAAATCAAACTCCTGTCATCCATTGGGAGTCAGGTCGGCATGGCGTTGCGTATTGCGCGCCTGCTTAATCTGCTCCGTGAGCAAGCGCATATAGATGGTTTGACTGGTTTATTTAACCGTCGCTACTTTATGGAATTAGCTGAGCGTGAATACGCGCGCTCACAGCGTCATCATTCGTCCCTGGTTGCGTTGATGCTGGATATGGATCGCTTCAAGCAAATCAACGACGGACATGGACATGCGATTGGCGACCAGGTGCTACAGGCTGTCGGTTCAGTGCTCGCCGCTGGCGTGCGTTCGATTGATCTCGTCTGTCGTTACGGCGGTGACGAATTTGCCGCATTGCTGCCCCATTGTGAAGAAACTGAAGCACGGCAAGTCATCGAACGTTTACAGCAACGCGTGAGCGAGATTCAAATCCCAACCGCCAGCGGCGCGATTTCTGTGGGCGTCAGCATTGGATCGGCAACGGCATCACAGGCATCCGAGGATTCTTTGGACGCGCTCTTTATTCGCGCCGATGCCAGGATGTACGAAGTGAAAACCAAAAAGAGATTGGGGCAATGAATCCCCCGGCGTTCGCCCTGTTTGAGCAAATCCAGATTGTCATGCTGACCATGAGTCTGGATATGTCATTGACCTCTCTCAATCCGGCAGCGGAACGTCTTTTCGCGCGTCCGGCATCCGAGCTGTTAGGACGGGCCTTTACCACGGTGCTTGATCCGTACAGCCATGCAAAAGGTGTGCTCATGCTGGAACGCACACTGGCAGACGGCTGCGTGACTGAATGGGAGCTGGATCACATCCAACCGCATGGGCCTCCAGTGCTGGTGGGATACACGACAACGGTGCTCCGCAATGAGGCTGGCGAGGCGATTGGCCTTGGCGCGGTCGGACATGATCTCACCGCGAAGATGGAACTGACGGCAAAGCTCGCGGAGACAAACCAGCAATTCGAAGGGGCGTTACTCCAACTGGAGAAAGCGCACAGCCAGTTGAAAGCGGCGCAAACCCAGCTGGTCCAATCCGAAAAGATGCGCTCACTGGGACAGATGGTTGCGGGCGTCGCGCACGAGATCAACAATCCAGCCGGATTTGTCGCAAACAACCTGACGGACCTGGCGCGCCGCACGCCGCGTCTGCGCGCATTGTTCGACGCCTACGCGCCGCTCAAGTCCAACGCCGATTCCAGCCAGCGCGCCGCGATTGAACAGGCTGAAACAGCTGCGGAAATCGAATACCTATGGCAGGATCTGCCCGATCTGGTGAAGGAAAGCCAGGACGGCATCGAGCGCATCCGCCAGATCGTCCTCGCACTGCGCAACTTTGCCCGCCTGGATGAAGCAGTGCTCAAGGTATCCGACATCAATGAAGGCTTGCGAAACACGTTGCGGATCATTCGACCACAGTGCAAGGACCGCATCACGATCACTGAGGAACTCGGCGAACTGCCAAAGACGTTGTGTTACCCCGGCGAGTTGAACCAGGTCTTTCTCAACTTGTTGATCAACGCGGTTCAGGCGATTGAGGGACAAGGACGCATCTGGGTGACCAGCCAATATCGCCATAACGTTATCACAGTGTCAATCCGCGATGACGGCAAAGGAATGGACGCCGTTACGCTGGCGCGACTGGGCGAGCCCTTCTTTACCACCAAAGCGGTCGGTTCGGGCACGGGGTTGGGGCTTGCCATTTGTTACGGCATCGTGGAACGGCATGGGGGACAACTCAGATTTGAAAGCGCGTCCGGGCGCGGAACGACTGCGGCAGTTGAAATCCCAGTGCCAGTTTGAAAGCGCGTCCGGGCGCGGAATGACTGTGGCGCAAGGAGTCTGTACGGTTTGTTTACATAATTTTCATCAATCGCAGAAGCACTGAGCAAGCGCCATCGACCTCGGTGAGTATCGTCCGGTGATTACAGGCCAGGGTATTTGCGGACGCTATTCGGGATTCGCATATGACTGGCTGCCAACAGTTACGGTCACCAAGCCTCATCCCGGGATGAACAACAGAGCGGGCCATCCTGTAAATCGGGACTGCCCGCTCCAATCTGATGGCAACGATGGATCATTGTATTACTGAGTTTTGACAAAAGAATGTCGCATGTGCCATGATTGGCATATGCGGATATACGGATCGAACTTGGACGCGGGCGCCCGACGAGCAAGTGGGCTAGACCTCTTGGCCTAAGGCAAGACATGTGCGAAGATGACATCGCAAGTTGGAGTGAGGAAACGAACTGTCGAGCGGTGGCGTAACGATTAACGCGAAGGCGTGATTCGCAAACGGTAGAAACGCGGGCCGTTGCCTCGGTTCAGTAGTAAACAGCTATTAAAACTGGAACGCGCATTGAATCGCGGTGCATTTGCCCACGGATAGTCAAAAGACTATTGGACACTCGACCGAGTTGCGTATTTGCTATGGGCGCTCTTTGCAGTAAGATACCACTTCAGCAGCGTGTGGCATTTACTGCAACGCATGGGGTGGAGCAACCAGAAACCACAACGGCAGGCATTGCAGCTCAGCATCCCGACTCTGGGCTTGTGTCCACATGTCCGACTTGCCCTGGAAGCGCTGGCCTGGTGCGACATACATCTTTCAAAACTCAGTAGGTGACTTTTATTTATACCATCCTGCGTGTGGGGAATCCAGTTATCCCCCAACCGGCTAAGATAAATACTCTCTAATAAGGCGATGCCAGATGAGAACGCGCATCGTAGCATGGGTGTGTATTCCTGTGCTTGGAGTTGTGCGCAGGTCCGGTCACGTCGAGATACCGTGCGGGCCAGGGCAATTTCCATATCAACAGGAGCGAATCACGCGGACGGCTTTCCGCCGATCGCATACAGGCCTGTCCAAAGAAGGTCTGGATGTTGCGAATCGTTTGGATGCCGGCCTGCTTATTAGCCCTGGCCATGGCTAAACACCAGTGTGACCAGGAGGAGACTGATATGAATTCGGACATCTTTTCAGGTAAGTGGAAGCAAATGCGTGGACAGGTCAAAGTTGCGTGGGGCAATCTCACCGATGACGACCTGGACAAGGTGAATGGCCAGTATGACAAGTTCGTCGGCCTGCTGCAGGAGAAATATGGCTACAGCCGCGAGCGCGCCGAACAGGAAGTGGATCGGCATTTCACGGTGCATGAAACCATGCCGCCAGTAACGAAGTAAAGATTCTCTGCACCCAATTAGATAAACATCTCAGAAGGTTAAAACATGAAAGCTTGGCGATTGATGAGTGTTATTTATGTGGCAGCCGCGCTGCTACTCACACGTGGTTCATCCGTGAACGCGGCCGATCTGGCCATCACACTGGCCCCGGGTCAGACTGCAACCATACCGATGAAGTTCTGGTGCCTGGACTATGGCAAACCGTTTCCGCAGAATGTGAGTACACCTGCAACGCGCGCGCCCGACGGCGTTGTGGCTGTGCTGCAGGCCGCCATTGCCAAAAACACCGTGAACACGAACCCCTACGAAACACAATTAGCCATATGGCGGGTGACCACGGGTAAGTTTAACGACTATGGTCAAAAAGGGACGGTGCTCGCGCAGGAAATCTACAGCGACTCGCTCAAAATAACCGTACAGCCCCTGCCGTCCGCTCAACCGACACTCGCTGCGTTGATAACAAGTGGCACATTGTCCAGCACGCTTGTGGGCTTCAGCCCGCAGAAGGATACGGCCAATCCCGGTTTAGCCGGCAACGATTTCTTCGGCACGGGCAAGCTGGTTGTCACCAACATCTCTAAGGAGACAGTGAAGTTCGTGGTGGTTGAGGGTGGTGTGTTTGCGCCCCCGCCGGGTGTGGATGCACAGACACTGATTTCTCATCAGGATACCTCACAGGTGCCTCTGCTCCCCACAACGGGTGTCGATCTCCAGTCTGCCCTGGGCAGTGAAGCCACGCTATTTGGCGCAGGCGGGCTTGTCTGTCTCGCGTTTGCAGCGGCTTTATTGCTTCGTGTTCGCCCGCGTCAACGCAACGCCAGATGATGATTCGAAGAATTCAGTTGTTGCGTTGGATGCGCTCCGTCCGCTGGTTGCCCGTAGCCCTTGCGTTTGTACTGGCAACCGTTGGCACGGTGTTGGTGGGGCGTGCTGCCTCATTGATACTGATTGGATCAGGCGCTTACGATGCGGCACTCCCTGACGATGTTGTTATCGTCGAGGACATGCGGAACGTTGAGCCCGGGACTGACGTCATGTCGAGGATACCGATCAGTGGCGCGCCGGGCTCAATTGTGCAGGCTGAACCCACAGGGGTATCTGGTGTAGACGATGTCACGCCGACAATCACTGCTTCTCAAAAACCCTTAGTGCCGATAGACGAGTACGGGGCTGACATTATCACGATGATGCCGGGCAGTGGCGGGCAGGCGGACACTGCGCAATCGAAACCGTTGGTGCAGGCAGGCAGGTTTGTAACCGGCGCCGTAACAAGCATACCTGTCGGTGACATGCCTGGTCCAGTCGTGCGGGCAAAAACTGCCAGCGCGCCCGGCGCGGGTACTGCCGCGCCGGTGGACGCTGCGCCACAGGGACCAGTGGCGCAGCCAACGCGCGTGCAGTTGCCCAAGGTTAGCCCTGGGCCGCCCCCTGCCAGGCTCGTGCCCGGTTCTCCCACTCGCATCGTCATACCAGCGATTGCCGTCGACAGTCCGGTTGTGGAAGTTGGCCTGCAGACCACATACAGTGGCGGCAACTTGGTCAGCCAATGGGCAACAGCTGATTATGCCGTTGGCTTTAATCGCACCTCTGCGTTGCCAGGCAAGCCTGGCAATACAGTGATGTCCGGCCACAACAACATCGCCGGCGAGGTGTTTCGCAATCTCAGCAACGTTCGCGCCGGCGACACAATCAGTGTGTTCGTGGGTCACAGTGAATTCAGGTATATCGTCACAGAGAAACTGTTGCTGCATGAGAACGGCGTTTCAGCACAGCAACAGCAACTCAATGCTCTTTGGATCGCCCCGACTGCGGATGTGCGCCTGACATTGGTGAGTTGCTGGCCCTATAGCTCCAACACACAGCGCCTGATTGTCATTGCAGTGCCTATGCCAAATGCCACGACAGCCAAACCGTGAACAGGGAAACTGAGATCAGGGAGTCAGCATGCAAGATCCTTTAGGAATTGATCCGCTCGCACAAACGGTGGAACTTAAAATCAGGCCGTCACAAGTAGCTCTCGCGGGGCTCACCCTGCTGGCAGTGTTTGGCGCGGCGATGCTCGTTCTGCGCTTGATGGACGTCATCATTCTGGTGTTTGTAGCACTGGTAATCACCTCAACGATACAGCCAATGAAGACTGCTTTGCAGCGTCATGGGATACCCAAGGCACTGGCCATGTTGCTCATCTACCTGGGCGTCCTTGGCGTGCTCGCGGGGCTGTTCGTGCTGGTGATCCCTGTGCTGGTCAACCAGGGTGGGGAGATGGTGCGCGGCCTGCCCCAGGTTTACACCAGCTTGATTGCCTCGCTGGAGCAGAATCCCAGCGAGTTGATTCGCACCCTGCCACAGAGGCTTCCGACCGGTGAGCAATTAACCAGTCAGTTACAAGCAGTGAGTGGCGTGATTCTGACTGGGGCGCTGGGCATCGGCATGAGTGTGCTCGGTTTCCTGACCCAGATGCTTAGCATTATCGTCCTGAGTATCTACCTGACGCTGGATCAGTCGCGGTTGGAGCGATTCTGGCTATCGCTGGCCCCCACGTCCCGGCGGCCGCAATTACTGGCAATCTGGCGTGAAATCGAGTCGCGCCTGGGCACCTTTATACGCGGCGAACTCCTGCTGATGACGTCCATCGGTGTGCTGGCCAGCCTGGGCTACCTGGCGCTTGGTCTGCCCTACCCTCTGGCGCTCGGCGCTTTGGCCGGTCTGCTTGAGATTGTGCCGATGGTCGGGCCGACCCTTGGTGCGATTCCGGCAGTCCTCGTCGCCCTGTCGATTTCTCCGCTGGCAGCCTTACTGGTCGTAGTGTATTCGCTCGTGATTCAAGTTACCGAAAACCAAATCCTGGTGCCTCGACTGATGGGGCGCTCGGTCGGCGTAAGCCCGGTCATGGTCATCCTGGCCATCTTTGCCTTTACCAACCTGCTTGGGGTCGCTGGAGCGTTTCTGGCTATCCCACTGGCGGCAATCCTCCAGGTGCTGATGGACCATCTGATCGTGAATGCCGGCGTTCTCAGCACAGAAGAACCCGGCGAAGTCTCCATTAATGTCATGTCGGACATGCGGGCGACAATTCGACGCTTGCGCGCCGAAGGGCTGAACCGACTGCGAACCGGAAGCGGCCGCATTAACCTGTCTACGGGGAACAGTGATGATGTGGACAGCCAGGCGGATCAATTGTTGAAAAAAGCTGACCTGGCTCTTACCAGGGCCGCGCAGACGGCCACCACAGATACGACCAAGGTGCATACCGAGCTCCTGGCCAAGGTCGACCTGGCTATCAATCAAGCCAGTGAAATGGTCGAGAAGGCCAATGCCAAAACGGCCGAGGCAGAAGCCAAGGTTTTAGCTGTGAACTAGTCCTGGCGCCTTCGACATCATCGAGCCCAACGGCGCCAGGCGATCTGCCAACTGAGTTTGTGCCAGCAGATATGATGGCTCAGCCTTTGATCAAAGACGCAGCGCAATCATCTACTGTCTGTCTCACGCCAGCACCGCGTTCACCTGTGCGAAGTCCTCCGTGCTGAGCTTCCACCCGGCGGATTTGGCATTGGCCTGGACATGTTCGAGTTTGGTCGCCCCCGAGATCACCGAACTGACCTGCGGTTGCGCGAGCAGCCAGGCATGCGCCAGTTCGCCCATAGTGTGGCCGCGCTCGGCAGCCCAGGCTGTCATCTTCTGGACGCGATCATAGTTGGCGTCGGTCATGTAGCGTTGCACATAGCCGCTGCTCTCGCCGCGCGAACCCGCCGGCGCCGGTTCACCGCGCTTATATTTGCCGGTGAGGAACCCGCCCGCCAGCGGGAAGTACGGCAGGATGCCGACCTTGAATGCGTTGCAGTACGGGACGAGTTCTTTCTCGATGCCGCGCTCGAGCATGTGATAGTGCGGCTGGATGGTGACGAACGGCGCCCACCCGCGCACTTCGGCCAGCGTGTTGGCGCGCGCCAGTTGCCACGCGGCAAAGTTTGAGGCGCCCACATAGCGAATCTTGCCCGCGCGAACCAGGTCATCCAACGCGCGCAACGTCTCTTCAATCGGCGTGTTCTCATCCCAACTGTGAACCTGATACAGGTCGATATGGTCGCTCTGCAAACGGCGCAAGCTGGCCTCCACCCCATTGATGATGTGATACCGTGAAACGCCGGAGTCGTTGACGCCGTCGCCCATCGGGTGGCGCACTTTGGTCGCAAGCACGACCTTGTCCCAACGTCCCTTCAACGCTTCACCCAGCGTCGTCTCCGACTTGCCGCCGCCATACACGTCGGCGGTGTCGATAAAGTTAATGCCGAGGTCAAGCGCGCCGGCGATGATCGCGTTCACGCCCTGCTGATCGACCTTCCCGCCAAACTGGTTCGTGCCTAGTCCAATCACGCTCACGCGCACACCCGAATTGCCAAGTTGTCTGTATTCCACTGATCTGCTCCTCTACACAGTTCCTTTGTATATCACGATTATCACTCTAACAGTCGTCAACTCAGTAGATCGGGGTTGGCACAGTGACACGCATGAAGGTGCCCTGGCCGGGTTGCGAGCGGATGATGACAGTCCCACCCAATGCCGTCGTTCGCTCGCGCATACCCAGGAGTCCCAGTCCGCCTCCAGTGTCACGGCTACTAATCCCAAGGGCCATGCCAATCCCGTCGTCGTATAGACCGGCACTCACCTGCCCGCCACTATAGAGGATGGATAGGAACACATGGCGCGCGGCGGCGTGGCGCTCCACATTGTGAAGACCTTCCTGCAAGACACGAAACAGGCCGAGCTCAATCTCAGGACGCAGCCGGCGTTCGTGGCCGGCGACGCGGAAGCGGGTGACGCAACCGCTGCGGTTTTCGAAATCGACTACCATGCGCCGCACAGCGGTCGCCAATCCCAGGTCGTCAAGAGCCGGAGGGCGCAGTCCCCTGGCCAACTCACGCAGATCAGCGACGATGTCTTCGGCATATGTGCGTGTCTGGTACAGGCGCGCCACGACCTCGTCAGGCAGGCCATCAGCCGTGAGGATGAGGTCGAGTTGGCGGCATAGGTGAATCACGGCCTGCACCGGCTCGTCGTGTAATTCCTGCGCGATGCGCCGGCGCTCGTCCTCCTGCCCCCGCAGCACAAATGCCGCATAGGTTTGCATCTGCTTGCTTCGACTCACTTCCTCCGTTACGTCTTCCAGAACGATCTGCTGCACGTGCCCGTCTGTGCTTTCGATGTCGGTGCAGGTCGGCCGGAACACGCGTTCTCCCGCTGAGACCACGCGCGCCACGTCGGACGCTGCGCGCTGCAGGATATTGCGGGCGTCCTCAATTCCCATGCAATCAGTGAGTGTGACGATTCCAGCCTGGTCATCAATGGTAAATATCTGTCGCGCAGCCGGGTTGGCATCGTGGATGTTTCCCTGGTTGTCCACTACCAGGATCGGCGCATGGTTGCTTTCGAATAGGGAGCGATACCGAGCTTCAGCCGCGCGGTGCGCCTCGCGCGCCTGCTCTGCCTGAGACCGGGCCTGGCGCTCCTTCTGCACCCAGTAACCGACAAAGACGGACGTGGTAAAGATGAGTGCCAGTTGCGTGCCATCCGCCCATAAGTTCAGGGGTGGATCAATGGCGATCAGGTCGGGCAGCATGAGCACGATGACCCAGGTCATGGTGCTGATGGCGCCCGGCAGCCCAAACAGCAGCGATGCCAGGATCACCGGGATGAGAAAGAGCGACACCGGGACAAAATCCGGGATGCCCAGCGGGTGTAGAAAATCATACTTGTCAGATGTGGTGTGCACGGCGACACAGACAATGATCAACGCCTGGATCAGCCAGAATCGCCAATCGCGCAACGGGGGGACGAGATTTTTCAGCCGGTTGTGCGCGGACCTGCCCGGGGGTGACTGTCTCATGGTTGATCCGCATCTTCGAATGAAATCAAATTCTGCTGGACGCCGCGCATAATGGCCTCGGTGCGCGACGCCACACCCAGCTTGTTGAATATATTGTTGAGGTGCCCCTCCACCGTGCGCAGGCTGATGCCAAGGTCGGTGGCGACTTGCTTATTCGGCAGTCCGCGCGCAATCAACCGCAGTACTGCCAATTCGCGCGCGGTCAAGACGGTGGCGCGCGCGCCGTGCGCGCCACCCGGGATGAAATGCTGGCCGAGTTTGCGCGACACGGACGACTGCAGGACTGTATTGCCGTGATGCACACTGTGTATGGCGTCGATGAGCTCACGGGCCGGCACTGTTTTCAACAGGTAGCCGGCGGCTCCTGCCTGCAAAGACGCGATGACATAGTCCTCGTCGTCGTAGGCGCTGACGATCAAGACGCGCACACTGGGGTTGGCTGCGACGATGCGCCGGGTCGCCTCGATGCCGTTCAAAAGGGGTAAACGCATATCCAGCAAAACGACATTGGGAAGCAGTGTCCCAGCCAGCGCAACGGCCTGTTCTCCATTTTCCGCCTCGCCTATCACACGCAGGTCGGGCTCGTGTTGCAGCAACTGACGGGTGCCATCCCGCATGAGCGTGTGATCATCCGCCACCAAAACCGTAATATCTTCCATATATTCCCTGGGTAAAACACCGCGCGCCAACACTACCGATGTGCATCACCCTATACCCACATGACCATAACAAGTATATCGCCCGGCCATGCGGCGCCAGGCAGGTGTAATCACCTACTCTACTCCCGTGTTTCCACTCTATTCCTGCGGCCAGGATTACGACATCATCACTCTATCGCTAATTGATCGATTTCCGCACACGGAGTATATTGAATGTATAACCTGAACCTTAAGAAATCAATCGCCGGGCACAAGCTCCTGGCTACTGTGACGATCACGGTGGTTTTAGCGCTGTTTCAGACAGCGTGCACGGCGACGGCAGCCGGTTCGTCCACTATCGTTCCTGCCGCCACCTCAACCAGTGTGGCCGTGCCTGTCCAGCCGGACCCGGATGCGGCCAAACCCTCGAATCCGGGTGGCGTCGGGCCGGCGCTCGCGCTCACCGGCGATGCGGCTTCCGGTCAGACGATATTCACCACCTACTGCAAGGTCTGCCATGGCGACAAAGGGGTGGGCGGCGTAGCGAACCCGGGCTCCAAGGACGGCACAGTCCCATCTTTGAATCCTATCGACGATACGATTGCGCACAAGGACCTCAAGGTGTTTGCCGCCAATATCGACCTGTTCGTCGAGCATGGCTCCAAGCCCGACGGCGACAAGCCACAACTGTCGATGGTTGCCTGGGGCGACACGAAGTCGATGACCCCGCAACAGATCGCCGATGTCATCGCCTATGTCATTAGCTTGAACAGCGGCAGTAAATAGCCTGGCCATTGATGGATATGGTGACCGATGTCATGATCGACTGCGCATGGCATCGGTTTCGCTCCTCATCTCCTCCTCTTCTCCCACCCATCCTCAAACAATCGAATGAAATAATCCTGCCCGTACGGGTGCTTTGCCATCTCGGCCTCATCCAGTTCCACGCCCAGCCCCGGCGCATCCGACGGTTCGAGGTAGCCGTCCTTGACGCGCGGCACGCCATGCATGATCTCGCGCGCCCAGGGGATGAGAAAGTCGTCAAAGCATTCCTGGATCAGGAAGTTGGGGATGCTGGCATGGATGTGCGCGTTGATGGCGGTGTTGAGCGGGCTTTGCGCCTGGTGCAGTGCGATGGACGCCTCGGCGGATTCAGCAATCGCCGCCGCCTTGCGCGCGCCGGAGATGCCGCCGATGTGCAACGTCTCCACCTGCACGATGTCCACTGCGCGGTGCGATATCAGGTCGAGCACCTCGGAGAGCCTCCCGAAGCGCTCGCCTGTCGCCACAGGCACGCGGATCGCGCGCGCCACCTCAACCGTCGCCGCAATGTCGGTCGACATTACCGGCGTTTCGAACCACATCGGTCGAAACTCCTCCAGCTGCTTGCCGATCCGGATCGCGGCTGACACGCTGAAGCGGTCGTGCCCCTCAATGCACAGATCGACGTCGTCGCCGACCGCCTGGCGCACCGCCCGGATGATCGCAATCGACAGCTTCTCTTCGGCTGCGTCGATGTTGCGATACGCGCTTCCAAATGGGTCGAACTTCATTGCGGTATATCCCATCATCTTGAGCTTCGCGGCAGCCTCGCCAAAGAAGGCGGGATCGCGCGGCCCCTGGTACCAGCCGTTGGCATACACGCGCAGGCGCGGGCGTTGCTTCCCGCCAAGCAGCTGCCACACCGGGGCGTTGAGCGCTTTCCCCAGAATATCCCAGCACGCGATCTCGATTGCGTTCATCCCGACGTTGCTGCTCAGGAACATGCCCTTGTGCATGCGTTGCCACACCCGCTCGGGTTGGAGCGGGTCTTCGCCGATGACGAAGCGTTCCAGCTCATGCACCTGCGCCTCGCCGGGTTTCGCGCTCAACCCGCCGGTTGCTTCGCCGATGCCCGTGACGCCTTCATCCGTGTAGACTTTTACAAACACCCAGTTTTTCCATGGGTTCCCCACCACATACGTTTTTAGTTCGGTGATCTTCATAACACCTCATCCTTTCACGCGTTCGTCACGAACACATCGAGAGTCAACGCATCCAAAGCCCGCCTGAGATATTCAACTCGCACCCGGTCACGTGCGCCGCCTCTTCTGACGCCAGATAAGACACCCCGGCAGCGATTTCCTCGACCGTTTCGAGCCGTCCGAGCGGCAACTGCTCCGCTGTCTCTTCGAGGAACTTCCGGCCATCCCCGTTTGTAATATCGCGCAGGCGCAATTCGCCCGGCGTGGCGACCCAGCCAACCGCTACCCAGTTCACCAGGATGCGGTCGGGCGTCAACCCGCGCGCCAGGCTCTTGGTCAATGCCAGCAGCGCGCCTTTCGAAGACCCGTAAGCCAGCCGCTCTAATCCACCGCGAAATGGCACCGTAGATCCGATGTTGATGATGCGTCCCCCACCCTGCCGGCGCATGTGCGGGATCGCTTCACGGCAGCAGAGGAACGGCCCGCGCGCGTTCACGGCAAACACGTCGTCCCACAGTTCGACCGATTGCTCGCCGGGCGGTTCTTCGGGCGTGATCGCCGCGTTATTGACCAGCACATCCAGCCGTCCGAAGTGCTCGATTGTGCTGCGGATCAGCCCGATGCAGTCGGGTTCGCTGCTCATATCAGCGCGCACAAAGAGGGCGCGCGCCCCCGTGGACGCGATGTCGCGCGCGACTTGCTCACCCTCGCGCGTTCGCCGCCCCGATATCACCACGGCCATGCTATCGCGCGCAAGCCGACGCGCGATCCCTTCACCCATTCCGCCGGTGGACCCTGTGATGACCACCACGCGGTTCACCGCCCCTTTGGTCACGGTCATTTCCTTAACCCTCTTTGCAGTGGCAACAGCGTTGTCACGCTTTGAACAGCGGTGACACGTCCGCGAGGATGGCGTCGAGTTCGGCGTTATCCGGCCCATCCAGTTGCTTGCCCGGCGTGCGGCAGGTGCGGTTCGCGATCACCCCGCGCCGCACCATCACTTCCTTATACAGCGCCACGCCATATTGGCGTTCGTAATTAATCAGCGGCAGCACCCGGTTGAACCGCGCGCGGGCGCCGGCTTCGTCACCGGTTTCGAGCAAGTCCCAGACCCCTTGCAACAGATCGGTCGTCTGGCATGCGGGCATGTTGCCAGCGGCGCCGCGCCGGTATTCGTCAAGCAGATATTGCCCGGCATTCCCGCCGTAAACTCCTTTACATGCGTCGCCCGCGGCGGTGATGGTGGCGCTGACCATGCGCGATGACGGGAAG
The DNA here is from genome assembly GCA_903921365.1 of uncultured bacterium. Classification (GTDB taxonomy): domain Bacteria; phylum Chloroflexota; class Anaerolineae; order J036; family Brachytrichaceae; genus CAIXPS01. The sequence goes on from CAIXPS010000014.1 coordinate 49,326, forward strand.
GTTTCTTCTTTGAGGTACTCCACACCGTGAAGCTCACGGCACATGCGCGCGAGCAGGTCGGGCGACATCGGTGTGCCTACCGGGCCAAGGTAGTTCTGGATCATCACAGGGATGTCGAGCGCGCCTGCGAGCGCTTTATAGTAGTCGTAGCAACCGGGGGCGTCGGGATGCATGATGTGCGGCGGCATCGACATGACACAACTGGCGCCGACCTGTTGTGCGAAGCGGCTGAGGTCAATCGCGGGGATAAAGTGGCCGCTCGTGGTGCTCGCGATCACCGGAACCTGGCCACCGGCCTCATGCGTGACGATCTCGATCCAGCGCTTGCGTTCGTCATCGGAAAGGGTCGAGAACTCACTGGCGTTGGCCGGGCCGACCAGCCCGCGCGCGCCCTTCTCGATGCAGAAGCGCACAACTCGGCGCAGGCCGGTTTCATCCAGTTCATATGCAGACGTAAACGGTGTGATTACGATTGGCAGAATGCCGCGTGGCAGTTGACTCATCCATTGCCTCCGTTGGTTTAGGTTGCTTGACGGGAGATGCTGGAGCTAATTCAGGGGCTCCCGCGAAGAGTATATCTGAGGCGCGGAAAAACACGAACCCCCGATCGCACATGGAATATCATAGGCAGTCAGTGGGTATTCCACTGCGCGTTTGGTGGAACCCGTTAAACAAGATGTAGATGTATAGGTGGTGCAGAGATGATTGATTTGAATGAAGTCGGGGCGTTTTCGAGTGCGCCGTCAGAAACTGGCGTGCAGGTGCGTTTTGGCATTTATCTACCGGGAATTCACCCCGAAGAGGGCTACAGGCTGCGAGTGCGCGTCATCCATCGCAGTGATCGCTTTGACCCGGAAGTCGCCCCGCTCAACTTCGACCTGTCGCCGGTCGCAGAATCGCCACATAACCTGTGGCGCGTCGATGCAATCATCCCGGTTATTCCTGGCACGCACTTTGGCGTTTCGGGTAGCTATCTCTACCGGTATCAGTTGTTCCAGGTTGTGCCTGGCTCTGACCAGCCTAAAGTCGTCACGCAGTGGTTTACTGACCCATTTGCCCGCGCCACCGACGAGGTCGGTCAGCTCGCTGCGTTCGTCACCCCGGATGTTGCGGAGGATGTCGCATGGGACGATGTAGATTGGAAAACGCCTGAGTTGGCCGATTTGATCGTCTATGAGCTTCACGTTGAGGAGTTCAACCGCTCGTTTGACGGTGTGATCGAGCGTCTTACCTACTTGAAAAGCCTCGGCGTCACCTGCCTGGAACTCATGCCGGTGACCAGCATGAAACGCGACTTCGACTGGGGCTATGGGCCGCTGCATTACTTCGCGCCGTGCGAACGATGGAACGGCGCTACTGGATTGAAACGGCTGGTGAACGCGTGCCACAAGGCCGGCATCGCCGTCATCATCGATGTAGTCTACCAGCACGTCGACCCCGGTTTCCCTTATCATCAGGTCTACGCCGATGCCGGACGACTCGCCGACAGTCCGATGGTGCGCGGCGAGGGCCCATTTGGTCCGCAGATTGATTTCAGCAAAGACTTCGCTCAGGACTATATCCAGACCGCCAACTTCCGCTGGCTCCACGAATTCCATTTGGATGGTTTCCGCTACGACGAAGTCACCGATCTGTACGATGGGCCGGCCGGCGTTCAGTATGCCAAGATGGCCTGGGATAACTACAACGAGTCGCTCAAGCTGGCGCGCTTCACGCCATCCGGTAATGCGGCGGCCGGCGAATACAGCCGCATCATTCAGGCGCCTGAAGCGTTGAACCGGCCGCAGCAGATACTGCGCGAGACCTACTCAAACGCCACGTGGCAGGATGGATTATTGAACAAAGCTCAGAACATGGCGCAATGGAGTTATGTGGATGACGACTTTGCGCATCTGCTGGATCTGGGCCTCATGGGTTACTCAACAACAAAGACAGTGCATGACGGGACCGGCCAGCCGGTAGAGATGCCAGTTGCGCCGTTTCAGTACCTCGAATCGCACGACCACAGCCAGTTGATCTCCTTTGTGGGACTGGAAGATGGCGATGTGCCGTTTGGAGATCGCAGCAAGGCTTATGCGCTGCAACCCTACGCGATTGCGCTTTACACCCTGCAGGGCACTCCGATGCTGTTTCAGGGGCAGGAATTCGCGGAGAATTACGTGTTGCCGAATGATGGCAACGGGCGCATCCGCATTCGGCGCGATGTGAATTGGGAGTTCTTCTACGATCAGCAGGGGCAGATGTTGATTCACCTCTATCGCGTGCTTGGCCGATTGCGGCACGAGTATCCTTCATTGCGCAGCCGCGAGTCGTTCTACTGCCACACGGAGTCACGCCCGCAGGCCGGAGTAATCATCTATCGTCGCCAGTCCAGTGCCGATGGGCAGGTTGCCATGGTGATATTGAACTTCTCTGGCAATACCCAGAGCATCGATGTCGCGTTCCCTGAAAGCGGCGAGTATCGCGAGATGATCGACGACTCCATTCGCCCGGTTCCATACGTCATCACGGCGAACGTGCCCGGACAGTTAGTCTCGGTTGAGGCGCCATCGCACTACGGATTCGTGTTTGTGAAAGCGGCATGATGCGATTCTGTGTCTGTGCGTTGGGCGCGTGACGCAGGAAGCCCTCTGCTGTCGTCCACCGGTTTCAGATGGGGGTCTATACTCCCTTGTATGGACCCCCATCATTTCCCTTATGATCGATTCCAGTCCGTCAAACAAGAAAAAGAGCAGCGCCTGATCGAGTTTCTGAACGCCCCGACGGCGGCTGACGTGCCCGTCATCGTGCGCGCGCCTTGCAACGTATGGGGCAAGGTGTCGCGTTATCGCGAGCAGTCGCTCGAACTGCAACTCGATGCGCTGGCGCTCTCGCTCGATATCCCCTCTGACTTTCTGTTTTCCTACCTCGAACCGTGGCACGGCGTGGGCGTGTTCGCGAACATCTTCGGTTGTCCGGTCAACTGGAATGATTACGATGCGCCGCAGACCTATTACCGCTACCACACGGTTGACGAACTCAGCGACCTGAAGCGACCGAATATCATGGACAGCGAACTGGCGCAGATGGTGATCGAGTCCATCCGATACTTCCGGCGCGTTACCGGCGATGCGCTCGATATCTCGTTGACCGACACGCAGAGCCCCAATGACTCGGCCAGTCTGATCCTCGACACGTGCGAATTCTTCACGGCCGGGCTGGTGGACTCTGAGCGCATCGCGCCATTGATGGATATGGTGACCGATGTCATGATCGACTTCTCCGACATGCAACTGGAAGCGCTGGGTTTGACCGCCACCCGACCCGGCCACATCATGCCGTCTGCGCGCGGACTCACGGGCATCTCGATTTCTGACGACAATATGGCGGTCATTTCCGCGCCTTGCTATCGCAATTCGGCGTTGCCCTACAACAATCGCCTGAGCGAGCATTTTGGCGGGATTGCTGTGCATACCTGCGGGAACTTTATCCAGAACTACGGCGTCGTAAAACAGATCAAAGGCCTCGCCATGATCGACTGCGCATTGTCGGGCGCGGACCCGACGCCAAACAACCCCGTAAAACTGGGCGCCGCATTTGCCAATACCGGCATCACGATCAAAGCCCGCATCGGTATCGAAGAGGAGCATTGGAGCGCACTCGACGACTTGATCCGACCCGATCTGAAGTTAATTATTCAGGTGGAGTCGGATGGCAACGTCGCCAATGCCAGTCGCGTCTATGAGAAGCTGAAGACCCGCTGCCGCGAGATCATGACCCGCAAGCGCAACGCGCCCGTCGGGGGATACAGTGGAGGATGATGTGGACGTGGAACGAGCGCGAAGCGTGCAGGGCAAAGTGGCGTTGATCACTGGCGCAGCCAAGGGCATTGGCTGGGGTTGTGCGCAGGTGCTTGGAATGGCTGGCGCAGCAGTAGCGCTTGTGGATATTGACGCAAACAGCGTTGAAAGCGCGGCGCAGCAACTGCGCGATTACGGCGTCGCTGCGACGGCCTATACCGCCAACGTGAGCCGATCGGATGATGTGAACCGCGCCATCGACGCAGTCGTCGAGCGCTATCATGGCATCGACATTGTGATTAACAACGCCGGAACTCATGACGGCAAGAGCATAGAGCAAGCGAGTGAAGCGGACTGGGATCGTGTGATCGCCGTCAACCTGAAAAGCGTTTTCCTCGTCTCAAAGGCCGCATTGCCGCACCTGAAAGCCAATGGCGGCGCGATCGTCAACATGAGCTCGATGGTTGGGCTGGTCGGTCAGTCAAACGCTTGCGCTTATGCGGCGTCAAAAGGGGGCATCATCGCGCTGACGAAAAACATGGCTCTCGATCTTGCTCCCTATCATATTCGTGTCAACTGTATCTGTCCCGGATGGGTGGAGACGCCGCTGGTGCAGACCTGGTTTGGGCTGCAGCCCGATGAGCCCGCCGCGCGCAACTACATTTACTCGGTCCATCCTCTGGGGCGAATCGCGACGCCTGAGGACATTGGTCGGGCCGCGCTTTTCCTCGCGTCAGAAATGGGTGCATTCGTCACTGGCGTCGCACTCCCCGTGGATGGCGGTGTGGCGCTGGGCTATTGACTGCTTTGAGTCCGTTTGGGATTGAGGGTTACCAATATGTCAAAAACACTTGTGAGTGAACACGGCATCGTCTGCCGTCTACCCGATGAACGGCTTTCCTATTTTGGCTGGCCCACCGTTGCGCGTCTCGATGATGGGACGTTGATTGTCTCCAGTTCCGGGCTGCGCTCAGAGCACGTCTGTCCGTGGGGCAAGACCGTGATTAACGTCAGCACCGATGAAGGTCGGACGTGGTCGCTGCCGCGCGTCATCAATGACTCGCCGCTCGATGACCGGGATTCCGGCATCGTCAACCTGGGCGGTGGAAAGGTGCTCGTTGCGTGGTTCACAAGCGCTAATCATTCCTACGCGCATGAGAAATGGGTGCGCGAATGGCTTGGCGATGCCGAAGTGGACTCGTGGCTGCCGACGCTCGACGCGGTCACCCCGGAGATACTTGCTCAGGGGCTGGGGTCGTGGATCATGCTGAGCGATGATCGGGGCGCAACCTGGGGTGCGCCGATTCGTGTTCCGGTATCAGCGCCGCATGGCCCGATTCTGTTGCACTCAGGCGACCTGTTTTACATCGGCAAGTCCTATATGAATGGGTGGGGCGAGATGGAGATTGGCGCAATCATGACTGCGCGCAGCCGCGACGGCGGTCACACCTGGGACCGCCAGGGCGCTGTGCCTGTTTATCCCGGCACGGACTATGCCAACTATCACGAGCCGCACGTAGTCGAGTTGCCCTCCGGCCGCCTGATCGGGATGATCCGGGTTGAGGATCATGCGGATCATAAACTTGAACCGGCTGGCGTGGTGAATTTCAGCATCATGCAGACCGCGTCCGATGACGGCGGAATGACGTGGACGCCTGCGCGACCGCTTGGTTTTCATGGTTCCCCGCCACATCTCATCCGGCACTCGTCTGGTGTGCTGGTGATGACCTACGGTTACCGGCTGGCGCCCTTCGGTCAGCGTGTCGCGTTCAGCCATGATGACGGCGTCACCTGGGATCACGACTGGATCGTCCGCGATGACGGCCCTGACAGCGATCTGGGGTATCCGTCCTCGGTCGAACTGGATGACGGCAGCCTGCTGACGGTGTGCTACCAGAAAGTGCCTGGTGATCGGAAGTGTTCGCTGCTGTGGTCGCGCTGGCGCATGCCGTGATGCGTAGCTGTGTGCCTTGCGAAGGGTTGTCGTCACATGGCGATGCCCGTTGACAACCTTCGCAAGGCGGATAGCGCTACACCGTTACTGTAGCGTGATGTCGGCCTGCCCGGTCATACCTGGCAACAGGATCATCTGTGAGGGATCGACTGCGATCAGCACTGTATAGAGCGCTGCGCCGCTCAGCGTTCCGGAAGACTGCGCCAGCACCGCGCTGACCTTGCCTTTAAACTCGTCTGTGTATGACTTCAAACGTATCGTTACCGGCGCGTTGACTTTGATGCTGGCCACGTCGCTCTCAACCACATTGCTCGACTTGAACTGCAACCCGGCCAGATCCACCAGCGTGAACGCATTACCTGGCGCGGTTTCGCCGGCCACCACGTTGACCGCCAGAACGACGCAGTCGCAGGGCGATACCAGCGTAGCCTTGCTCAGGGCGCTCTTAGCCTGTTCCAGCGTTGCTTTTGCCTGGCTGACTGTTGCGTCATCCACCTGGGACTGTTCGGCTGTCACACCTTCATTCAGCGACGCCACCTTATTTTTTGCCGTCACGACTGACGCGTACGCCTGTGTCAAAGTGTCCTGTGACACCGGTTTCTGGAGGTTCAAATAGGTGTCACGCGCGGCAACCCAACTCTCGAAGGCGTTGCCATAGGAGGCTTCACCCATCTGGCACTGGGTTGTCTTGGCGCCATCTTTGCCGGCGCATGCGTAATCACGTTGCGATTGCGCCGAGAGGTAACCCAGCCATGCCGAATCAACACTCATGCGCGCATTCTCAATTACCGTTGCCGTGTTCCCGGCCGCGGTCTTGCTGTAACTGGCATAGGCTGCGCTGAGTTGCGCCTGCGCCGCCGTCAGGTTTTCCTTGGTTGCGGGCGCATTTTGTATGGCGATGTTCGCCTGGCTGATCTGAAGCGCCAGTTCGGCATCGGCTACTGCTTCCTTTAGCGCCGTGTCATCAAGTGTTGCGAGCACGTCGCCCTTTTTTACGGTGTGTCCTGGCTTCGGGTTAACCGTCAATACCTTACTGCTGGCGTCGAAGCCCAGCGAGAGGGTCGGCGACCTGAGCGCCAGTGCGCCATCCACCGATACCGATGAAGTCGTTGCCACAACGCGCGTGGCGAGCGGCGCAGGACGCTGTTGTGCAGTGGCGCCTGCCGCAGGTTGCGCGTTTGTATTGCTCGTAGTGCTTGTGGCGCTCGCGCATGCCGTGAGCGTCAATGCGGCCACAGCCGCGAAAAGTGTTAGTTTTGTAATCAGGTTTTTCATGTTTCTCCTTTTGGAACAGTGCTCAGTCGGCAGCTTACTTAAGGCTAATCTCCGCCTGTCCCGTCATTCCAGGGCGCAGATCGACGTTGGTTGTGTCGAGGCGCAGGATGACCGTGTATAGCGCCACAGTGCTCAGCGTGCCGGATGATACGGGCAAAACGGCGTCGACAGTGCCGGTGAAAGTCTCCGTGAACGCCTTCAAGCGTATCGTTGCGGGCAGTCCCGACTTCATATTGACAACATCTCGCTCGTTCAGGTTGGTGGTCTGAAAAGTGATCTCTGATAGATCGAGCAGGGTAATTGCTGACCCGCTGCTGGCAGTGGCGCCTACGCTCAATGGCGCCTCCTGAACTACACAGTTGCAGGGAGATAGCAGCCTGACCGCTAGCAGGTTGCGCTGCGCGCGCTCGACTGTCGTCTCCACCTGTTTGATCTGCAGGTCATAGATCGCCTTCTGTTGATCGCTGACGCCGTTTTGCAGAGTAGCCAGGCTGGTCTGCGCCTGCACCACGCTTGCCCACGCTGGTGTGAGATCGTTTTGGCTGGTGGGTTGCTGCGCCGTCACGTAGGCGTTATAGGCAGTGCGCTCGCGCATTTCGGATTGTTGCACGCTCATGTCGGCCCGTTTGCAATTAGCCCCTCCAAGCGCCTTCTTCCAGTCGTCGTCGCTGGAATACCCGGGCTTGATGCCGCAGGTTTGATCGCGATCGAGTTGCGAGGAATAGAGCGAATTCTTAGCCTGGTTCCAGCTTCGCAACGCCTGTTCCACCGTGGTGGCGGTTGGGCCGCTTTTCAGCGTGTTGTAGGCCGCATAGGCTGAATTCAGGGCGGCTTTTGCATTGTCGATATCGGTCTGCTTGGCGGGCGCCAGGCTTTTTGCGATCTGCGCCTTCTGCAAAGCCAGGGCTTGCTGTGCTTGCTGAAGCGTGGTCTGTAGCGTGCCTGGGTCAAGCTCGGCCAGCACGTCGCCTGTTTTTACCGCCTGGCCGGGCACGACGTTAACCGCCGTGACCTTACCGGTCGTGTCAAAGCTCGCGTTAATGAGCGGTGTAGTCAGGGTCAGTGTGCCGTCAGCGGCAACACTCGTCGTTGTTGCGACTACGCGTTTTGGCAACGCGGTTGCGGCGATCTGGCTGACTTGTGCCACGACCGCTTGTCCACTGCTCGTTGTAGTCGACGCCTGTGTAATGCTTGATTGACATGCCGTCATCAGAAGTCCTGCAATCAGCAGGCTGATGGGCGCGAAGCGCGCGAATGGCGCGAAGCGCGCGAAAGGCGCGAAGCGCGTGAATGGCGCAAAGGGCGCGAAGCGCGCGAAAGGCGCGAAGCGTAAGAGTGTGTGATTGTGAAATCTCATGATGTTGTCCATCCTTTATTCGTTGATTGGTTCTATCGTTCGCGCAGAATCACGATGGCCTTCTGGCGGATGATGGGTTGGGTCGCTAATGCTCCGCTGAATACCGCCGCGAAACAGACCATTGCGATGATCAATCCCGCCGTGTTGAAGTCAAATGCCAGCAGGAAGGGCTGGTCGCTCTGAAGCCGCTGGCTCAATACGAAGGCGTAGCCCAGGATTGTCCCCGCTGTGATGCCGGCAAGCCCGGCGGCCAGCGTGGTGATCACAGACTCGCCGATAAACACGCCGCGCAGCGACCCCTTGGCCGCGCCGATGGCTTTGAGCATTCCGATCTCGAGGCGTCGTCCCATGACCGCGGTATACATGACTGCGAGCACGCCGACGATGGCTGTAATCATTGATAGACCGGTCAGCAGCACGATGAACACGCGGCTTTGCGAAAGCGCCGCTCGCGCCGTCGCGACCGACTCGGACGTCGCCGTAAGGCTCATGCTGTTGTTTGTGCCCAGATAACTGCGCAACTCGCGAATCAGCATGCCCTGGTTAACGCCGGGCTGAACGGTTGCAAGTAAGCGGCTGAGCACATTGGCAGTCTTATCGACCGCGCCATTGGCCGGGTCGTTGTTCAACTCGCGGTAGGTGTCAAGACTCATCAACACGCCGCTGTTGTTGGCATCACTGCTGTTGCGCGTGAAGTAGCGGCTGAAGCCTGGGATGCGCGAAGCCACAGCGATGATCGTCATGCTGAGTTGATGATCTGTTCCGTTGCCTTGTGCCAGCAGCGTATCCCCTACGTGCAAGTC
>CAIXPS010000015.1 GCA_903921365.1 uncultured bacterium
ATGTAGCGAAAATCTATGTGGCCCCCGGCGCCTCCGATGTCGTGCAAAAGGGCATCAAACTCTTCTCAAAGAAATTTAGCGTCCCCTACGAGAAGATCAAGGCGCCCAAGAATGCCAACATGATAGAGAGCAGCGGCAGCCAGTTAAAGAACGTGCAAGAGCAGGTGGATAAACTGGTGGTGAACTGACGCCAAGCGCTTAATTCGCGCCGCGCGATTGAACGATGTGGCGCTATCATTGCGCCAGTATGGTCAGAATCCTATTGGTCCTAGTAGGCGGCGGGATCGGAGCCGTATTGCGCTACCTGCTCTCGACGCTGGTGCTGCAATACAGCGGGCCGTCCTTCCCGATGGGCACGCTGGTCGTAAACCTGAGCGGGTCTTTCGTGATCGGCGCGCTGGCCGGCGTCTTTGAACGCGCCGTGGTCCCGCCCGATCTGCGCGCATTTCTCCAGACCGGCATTATGGGCGGGTACACGACGTTCTCGTCGTTTGGCCTCGAGACGATGCAGTTATTGCGCGGCGGCGAGTTCAGCCTCGCCACGATTAACATGCTCGTAAGCAACCTCGGCGGGCTGGCGCTGGTCTTCGCCGGATACGCCGCGTCGCAGTTCGTGTTGAACCGCATTCTGGCGTGAGACGCTAACGTGAGACACTGACGCAAGCTTGAAACCTGGAGGAAGTCGATGCATCTACCCGAAGAAGGCGTGCTGCTCAGAGTGTTAATCGGTGAATCCGACAAGCACAAAGGCCGGGCACTATACGAGGCAATCGTATTGAAGGCGCGCGAGTTGAACCTGGCCGGGGCCACCGTCACGCGCGGCATCATGGGGTACGGCGCAAACTCGCGCATCCACACGGCCAAACTGCTCGAACTCTCGAACGATCTGCCGATCATCATCGAGATCGTCGACACCGACGAGAACCTGCAGAAACTGCTGCCCTTCCTCGATGAAACCGTGCAGGAAGGTCTGGTGACGATGGAGAAAGTGCGCGTGATCCACTACCGCCACAACGCCGGGCGCAAACCGTAAATTTACGACTTAAGTTGACCCCACCCAACCGCATAATCGGTCATACAATCAAGCTGAACGAATTCCTCCGGAGGTTTACATCATGAATAAAATCGAACGTGTGCGCGCCGCACTGGCCGGCGCAGAAGTGGATCGTGTGCCCGCAAGTTTCTGGTTTCACTTTCCCTCCGGCCACAAGCAGGGCATCGCCGCAGTAAAGGCGCATAAGGCCTTCTATCACGCGTCGGGCGTTGACTTCCTGAAGATCATGAACGAGCACCCTTACAAGGCAAACGTCGACATCAAGACGCCGGCAGACTGGCGCGCCGTGCGCCCCGCGCCATTAAGCGCCCCGTTCTACCAGGAGCAACTGGACGAGATCAGCCGCATCGTGGACGGCCTCGACGGCGACTGCCTGGCGATCACCACGATCTTCGGCCCGTTCTCGGGCGGTAATAACGCGAGCGAGAACAAAGTGACCGAGCACCTCAAGGCCGATCCAGCGGCGGTCAGCCAGGGACTTGGCGCGATTGCCGAAAGCCTGGCGCAATTCGCCGTCGCCTGCATCGAAGCCGGCGCCGCCGGCATCTATTATTCGGCGCAGGGCGGTGAAGAGGAGCGCTTTACGGCCGATGAGTTCGCCGCCTATATCAAACCGCATGACCTGACGGTGTTGAAGGCGCTTGAGGGCCACGGCGAGTTCAACCTGCTGCACGTGTGCGGCGATCACATCCGCCTGCCGTTGTACGCCGATTACCCGACGCACGCGGTGAACTGGGCCGCCACCAAACACAACCTCAACCTGAAGCAGGGCTACAGCCTGTTCAAGCGCACTGTCGTTGGCGGGCTGGGCGACCGCGGCCTCATCGTCAACGGGCCGCATGCGGAGATTCAGGCGGCCGTCCGCCAGGTCATCAGCGACTTCGGCTCGCGCGCTTTGATGATCGGCGCGGATTGCACCGTCCCAACAGATATCGATGTGAGCAATATCCGCGCGGCGGTGGAGGCTACGGCGTAATCACACACCAATGCCAACCCTCTGGATGTTATTCACAAGAAGAACGCAACCATAGCATCATTGCGATCCACCCAGCAATGACAGCGGGTTAAACCCTCTGCGCCTGCGCGCGCCGTTGACTGGTGTCTCAACAGTTGTCTCGCCAGTCTCATCCGCCGCAGGCGCCTCATCAGGCAATTCGAACTGCAACGTGTAGAGCCGGTGATACAGTCCGCCTTGCGCGATCAACTCATCGTGCGTGCCGAGTTCCACCAGGCTGCCTTTGTCGAGCACCGCGATCCGATGCGCCACCTGAACGGTGCTCAACCGGTGCGCGATGATGATCGTCGTGCGCCCCTGCATCAGGCGACCCAGCGCCTCCTGGACCAGGCCTTCGCTCTCACTGTCAAGCGATGAGGTCGCCTCATCAAGCAGCAAAATGCGCGGATCTTTCAGGATAGCGCGCGCGATGGCAATACGCTGGCGTTGCCCGCCGCTGAGTTTCACCCCGCGCTCTCCCACAAGCGTGTCGTACCCCTGCTGCAGTTCCGTGACGAACTGGTGTGCATTGGCGGCGCGCGCAGCCGCGAGCATCTCTTCCTGCGTCGCGTCAAGCTTCCCATAGAGGATGTTGTCGCGCACGCTGCCGCTGAACAACAACGTGTCCTGTGGAACAATCGCAATATTGTTGCGCAGGCTCTCGATCGTCATGTCGCGCAGATCGGTTCCATCCAGCTTCACGGTTCCAGCGCTTGGGTCATAAAAGCGCGGGATGAGGTTGAACAGCGTGGACTTGCCAGCGCCGCTCGGCCCCACCAACGCGAGAATCTCACCTGGCGCAATATCGAGCGAGATGTCATGCACCACATCGACCTTGTTCTCATACGCGAACGAAACCCCATCAAGTGTGATGCGACCGAGCGCAGTGCCAATGCTGGCCGCATTCGGCGCGTTGCTCACGTTGCTTTGCGTATCGAGAATCTCGAAGAGGCGTTTGGTCGCGCCCGCCGCTTCCTGGAATTGCGTGAAGGCCGATACCAGCGTGCTCACACCGGACGCGACGACGCCGCCATACAGCAAAAACGACACGAGGTCTCCCGCCTTCAGCCGTCCAGCCATCACCTCCTGTGACCCGAACCACAGGATCCCAACCAGGGCAAAAAAGAACATCAGACCGATCAACGGACCAAACGTTGCGCGCAGTCGCGCCAGCTTGATCGATGTTTTGAAGTACCCGCCAACGGCTTCGCCGAAGCGGTTCACCTCATATGCTTCGCGCCCGAACGACTTCACCACCCGCACGCCGCTGATCGCCTCCTCGGCAACCGCATTCGACTCAGCCAGCCGATCCTGCACCTCCGTCGATAGCGGGCGCAATGAGCGGCTATATAAGCGCGCGACGATCGTCGCCAGCGGAAATACAAACAAGACGACCAGCGTCAGGCGCCAGTTCGTCACAACGATCAGAATCACCGCGCCGACCAGCGTCAGGACGTTGCTGAGAAGGCTGGCGATGTTATTCACCAGCGCCGTGCGGACGACCGAAACATCCGAAGCAAGCCGCGAGATCAGTTCACCCGTTCGGCGCGAGGCGAAGAAACTCAGCCCCAGCGACTGGATGTGCTTGTAAACCTCAAGCCGCATACTGAGCGTGACCGATTCGCCCGCATAGGTAATCATGTATTGGCTGAAGATATCGGCAACCGCTCGAAGCAGGAACAAGACAATCAGCACACCGATGATCTGGGCCGGCGTCAAGACGCCGGGTGAGCCAGTCACCGAGTTCACCAGTTGCCCGCTCACAATCGGGAAAAATAGAAACAAACCGGAACTCACCATAAAGAGCGCAGCCGCCGCAGCGATCTGGACTCGATAGGGCTTGATGTACCTCAGCAGTCGCCTGTCGAAGGTCAGTTTGACGCGCGAACGCGTCTTCGTAGTATCTGCATTCATTGTGTGTTACCTATCATCCTTGCGACGCCGTCTGCCTCGTACTGGTATATCCAGACCGGAGCAGACGCCCATCGATTATTCTCATCAAAGCGTATGTTGCCAAGTAACCCGTTATAGCTGATCTGCCGCAGCGCTTCCGCCACGCCGCTGCGCGTCGGGCGGCCATGCGCCGCAATGTCATCTTCAATCGCGCGAAGCAGTAATCGGGTTGCGTCGTGCGCAGAGATCGAGCGCGGCCCGGCGCCTGTCGTCCCCGACACTTCTGCAAACTGAGCAAGCGCCTTATCCGCAGCCGGCAGGTCGCGCGGGTATGGCGTCGCCGTCGCGAAACACAGCCCTGCAATGGAGCCGCCGATTGTCTTGTATGCCGCGGGCGACTGGAAATCGGACAGATGCTCTAGCGCGAATGCACTGACCTCGCCTTTATACGGTTGCAACCACGGTGCGTTCCCAGGTGAACCGGCGCCCGGACAGCGCTTGAGTGCATCGACCAGTGCGCTCGTCGATGGCCCCATGCGAAAAACGAGCGACCCACTTGGCGCCGCGTCGGCGGGGATATCCGTCACGATCACCGGCAGGAGCGAGCTGGTGTAAACCGACAGCGCCGCCACCGTCGTATCGGGCCGCAGGTTGCCGATCACGGCAATCACGTTGTCATCGAGCGCCACGTTGTGCGCCACGCGCTCAGCAAAAACGGGGTCGGCATTGTCGTTATACGCCACAAATGACACCTCATAATTCCCTACCCCGCCCGCTCGGATCTGCTCGCGCAACGCCAGCCGCATGGCCGGGAAGGCGTCATAGCCCACCTCGCGGTAATATCCTTCAAACGGCGCAACCAGCGCGATTTTGATCACCGGTCGCGGGACAGCGCATGCCGCAACCAGAAGCACAAGCAGCAGAGGCAGCACGCGCCTGGCGATTGCCGAGGCTATTCGCCCGGCAGGCCGACCAGTAAGTCGCTCTCGTTTGTTAACGCTGGATTTCAGTAAGCACATAGCGTCCATCTCGAACAGGCGCAGTATCACTTGTTGCAGGCAACCGTTCCAGCGTATCGGGATCATACCAGCCGACGGCGAGCTGGTACTTGCCGGCTGGGACGCCCGCTGTGTCCAGCGTGACCGTGTCGCTCACAATCTCACCCGGCACCCACATACCGGTCGGATACATCCCATCGCGCGTCAACTGGTCGGACTGCCGGGCAGGTTCAGCCGATGTCAGCGGCGCGAGGTGAATAAACATCTTGTAGTCCTGTGTGATCGTCGTCACAGCCGACCAGAACAATATCAGTCGAATAGCCTGTGTCGTCGTCTCAACCGTGTAGCCCATCATTCGAATCGCACCGGCGTAAGTCACTTGAGTGCTGGCTTGTACCTCCGGAAGGACCGCTAGGTGATCGGTGATGACCGGATGCGGCCGATTCGGCGCCCACACGGTCGCCTGTTCGCGAACGCCCACCAGTGTGACTTCGCCCGACGAATGCTGATCCAGCAACCGGTACCAGCGCATCGTCAAGGAATAGGACTCGCCCGGGCCAAGCCGGCCCGTTGTCGGCACGCAATAGCCGTCGGATACTGGGACGCCGCGAGGCCATGACCAGGTCGGCGCCAGACCAGCCTGCGGTTGCGTGTCGGCGCGAGCCACGGTGCGACCGTCCTCTCCCTTCAACAGGAAGGCGACCTGCAGAGCATCTGCCGTCGGCCGTGTTGCATCCCAGGTCGCCCGGAAGCACACATCGTTGTAAGTGGGCTGATACCAGTCCGTATAACGCAACCGGATGCCATTTGGGAAGATGCGGATCGGCGGTGTTGACAGTGCTTGCACATCGGCAGGCGCAGCGACTTGCAGCCCTGTCAGCAATTGGTGATCGAGAGCTTGACCCGTCTGCGTTGTCGGCGTATACACATTGCCTGCCCCATCACGCGCCAACAGCTTGAGCAATAACGGCCCCGGCAGTGCTTCGCTGATGACCGTGTGCTGGCTGAGCGATGGGGCGCCATACGAGACACTGCGCCCGAAATAGAACAGCCGGGCAAAGTACCCGCCCGACGGCAACTCCTGTTCGATCCCTGATTCCGCGGGCGCGCGGCCATCGCGCCAGGTAGTGCTCAACGTAAACACGTCACCCGCCTGCACCTGCGTCGGGCTGATCGTGGCGCCGACCAATTCAAGAACGTCGCCGCTCGCGGAACGAAACGTCACCGGCGACCGATGCGCGAACTGGCGGTCGCCGTAATCCACCGTCTGTAGTGGAGGCGCAAGGGGCTGGTAGATCGCCCGCGCCGCCTGACCCGCCATAATGATGCCGGCCACGCACAGGAATACCACCCCGACGGGCCGCAATAGGCCAATCAGCGGGACGGCTGTCAGTCTCATTACCACCAGGCTGACGAAGATCAACAGCACGAGGCTGCCCAGCGATATCTTCTCGGCAAACTGCTCCAGGGGCGTGCCAGCAAGAGATAGTTCGACGCTATACGCCCCTCTGGGCAGACTGAGTTGCATCCAACCCGACCCGACATAGGGTGAGAGTGTCACCTGCCGGATCGGCGCTAGTGCGCCTGCCCCAGTGAGTGCGCGCGCCGTCGCCTGCCAGCCGGGCCAGTACAACACCGGCAGGGTCATCGTGGCGACATCGCTCTCAACCGTAATGTGCCACACCTGGCGATTGGCCGAGGACTGGATCAACGACGATGCGCTGATGTCTCCCGCAACAGCAAGCGCCCGGCGCGGCTGCTGCAGCAAGTCCGGCCCGACTTGCGGGCGCGGCTGCACTGTTTTGGGCAGATATTCCGCCCGGATGGTCGTGCCGATATTGCCACTCAGCCATTCATATTGTTGCAGGCTCGCGACCGTCACATCTTCTGACCGCAAGTCCAGGCGCTCGTTCGGCAATCCAGGCAGCGCTAACGCTAGCAGCAACACTGTAACTACGCTGACCATGAGGGTCGCAAGGCGTGGCGACCGCAAGGCGCACAGCGTGCCCCTGCCAGCCAGATGCGCCACATCATGGAACAACCAGCTCACGCCGCCAATAGCCAACGCAGCGAACAGCGCTTGGATAGACAGAAAACGCCACGGGAACTGGGTCAACGCCAGACCGGGAAATGCGTCCCACAAGGGTTTGGATAGCGGTGTGATCATGAGCGTCGCGATAACGAACAGCCCTACGACGAGCCAGAAGGCGCTCTGCCGTCGTCCCCGCACAAACCAGATTGCGCCGCCAATGAGCACCAGCACCGCCTGCGGCAACGCCATTGCAAAAGCGCTTAACTGGAAATCGACCTGGTAGTTGAAGGCAATGCTGGGTTGCACCAGATTGAGCGTTCGGAAATGGTTGCTGTAGTCAAAGTATCCCGTCGTCTGGTTGTTTAATTGCACCAGACCAGCCTCGCCCAGAGCAGGCGCCCAAAACCATGCGCTGAGCAGAAGCGCCAGCACAGCCGCGCCCGCCAGCCACGGGATCGCCTGCACAGTCTGTCTGAGACTATGGCGACGCAAACGCTGCGCCAGGCGCGCCGCGGCGTAAAGGACGATAAATGGGGCAAAGATCAGCGCCGAGACGTTGTGCGTCAACACCAATCCCGCCAGTGCGAACGCCAGCGCGAGTGTGGCGCCCAGGCGGTTTCTGATGACCTGCGCGCGCGCAGCCTGCACCTGCGACTGTGCCGCCGCAGCCGATTCGCCCATCACCCGATCTACCGCCCACAAGATCAGCGGATACCAGATAAAGGCGTAGAATTCCTGCAGCGAATCTCCGCGCACGTACAGGTTGACCAGATGATAGGGCGCGAGGGTATAGGCAATCGACGCGATCACCGCTCCCGATCGTGGCAAAACCGCGCGGGCGTACAGCCAGATCGTAGCCGCAGCGGCAAACATCCCGAACGTCTGCGTCAACTTTATGGCGGTCAGCAGGTCAAAGCCGCATAGCGTCAACAGCGCTGCGATGTAATAGGGCAGCGCAGCGTAGAAGTTAAAGAATGGGTAACCCAGCCCAAAGGCGGCGTCCGGCATCCATCGGGCAGGAAAAACACCCGCCCGCAGGTTGGCAGTCAGCTCAAACACGCGCTGCAGCAGAAATGGACTATCGCCCCCGGCGTGTGTCTGGACGATCCCGGCGCCGAGCCATAGATTCAGCGCAGCCAGCGCACACGCAGCCACAATCAGCGCGGGAGCCGCTTTACGCCCCAGCGTCTGCGATGTCACATTTTCCAATTTTGCATAAAGAACAGCACGCCAAATCCAATGACGCCGAGAATGATCAGCGCCCCAACGATCGTGGCGAGGATGGCGAGCACATTCGGCGGTGGCCCCGCTGATCCTGAGGCCTGCGGCGTCCCGGTGGTGCTGATGACTAGATTGCCATCGCTGACGCGGCGCAGTCCGACTGAGAACTGTGCCGCCGCGCCGCCTGGCACAACAATGGTGTCGTTGAGAGGCGTGGTCGCAAGATAAGCCGACGATATGATGGCCGCAACCGTATAGGCCCCTACCCCAAGATTTCGTATACAGTACGGCTCGTTCTTGCCGTCGGTGGTATAGGTTGCAACGCCGACGCCCTTGGACGTCACATTCATAATGACGTTTGGCACCAGTGGCTCATCCGGCTCTCGTGAACCGGTGCCGTTGTTGTCGAAATACGCCTGCACACATAACGCGCCAGTGCTGGGTGTGATTGTGGCGGTAACCACGGGGGTTGGCGTGGGCGTTGGCAGCGCTGCCGCCGGCTGTGAAACCGCTTCGATAATCAATACCTGACCAATCGATAACAGATCGCTGCTGAGCCCGTTTAAACGTTTGATCGCCTCAACCGATTTGTTGTATTTGACGGCAATGTCGTAGAGTGTATCTCCCTCGGATACTGTATAGCTGACGCCACCAGATGCCTGAGGAGTGGACGCGGGCGCTGCGCTTGTCGCCAGGACAGTCGCTGGAGCCTCCGGTGTTGAACCTGGCTGTGCCGTTTCCAGTGCCGTAGCGGTAATCTGCGGTGACGGTGTAGGCGATGGGGTAGGAGGCGGCGCCGTATAGTCGAGTGCCGCATCATCCCAAAAGACCTCATTGTGCCGCACCGGGTCCCTCATCGTCGAGTACATATACACGATGACCGTCTGCGACTTCGCCTCGGTTTCCACGCTGAATTGCGTATAAGCATCCTTGGCGTCGTGTTCATCCGACCAGACCACCTGACCGTTTAGCGGGCTGGCTTGACCATTGCTTCCACCCATCGGATCGATGCCTATTTTCAGTTTGATATCGGGTGAGGGTCGCGCGGATATTGGGCTTTCATCATTGGTTGACCAGGACTGTCCCCAGGCAGAGAACTTGATCTTCGCGCCAACCTTGACATTGCTGATAATCTTGTAAATCCCGCCGGTATGGGTCGAGTAGTCGGTGGCGATGCGCTGCGCTGCCGAACCACTTTTTACGCGATTGGCTGCGCGAATTTGCGTATACTGGGGCTGGAAGTTGATGCCAGTCGGGTCGGTTTCGCGCCTCGGGATGAACCACACGCCCCAGCCAGTGGGCACGTCGCAGGCGCCTGTCTTGCAATAAGGATCGGGGGTAAATTCACCCTCAAATCCTTCGGTAAAGAGGTTACTTGCGTCCTGCGCAAACCCCTTGGTTGGAGTGCTGATCTGTAGCAGTAAAGACAAAAGCAATACAACGGCAATGGACAAGTTTCCATAGCGCAGCCGCTTACGCGCAGCCTTCCTGGTTTGTGTGGGGTACTCTGTCTTATCCATGATCTTCGGTTTTCTTATGTGTGTGAAGAAGCTGGCAGTCTTGCCCGATCAGCGCTCAACAGCGCTCAGCACCTTGACTGCATCCGGCTCATTTGGCGCAGGTGTCGCAGAAGTCGCAGAAAGACCTCCTCGGGTCTGCAACCGCATATTATCTGAACGACGATAAACGCCTACATCCACTTCATCACCAGTTTGCAATCCGCCAGCTACGGTCAGGATATGCGTGTCCATAATAACATCACCCAAACGCCAGGTTGGCATGGGCATGTAACCCTGTGCCGGAGTGCTGTCATTTTGTGTCAGAACCACCCCGTTGCGCTGCCAGTGCACAAATACGGCATAGTCCTCAGTGATGGGTGCGGTTGCGCTCCACGCCAGCGTAATGGTGTAGACCTGCATTGCCCCCGTATAGGATGATTGAGCGGTTTCAGTGTGCGGGAAACTGTTGAAGATCCGCGGCGTGCGGCCTTGTTCAGTCGATTCGATATGCGCGGAATTCAAACCAATGGCGCCGCCAAAGGTAGGCATGCCGGATGTCGTGAGTGACATTGGCGCGGCAAGTGGTTGCGCCGATACGGCGATAAACGCTCGCCGAGGCGCAAGGTCAAGGTCATTCTGCGCGAGCGGCCCCGCAGTGACGCTGATCTGGCTGAGAGCCGGCAACGCAGCTCGCAGCCTTGTCCAGTCGTGGTTTGGATCAACCAGGAGCAGGACGCTTGACCCGCCCAACCCAGGTTTTGCGTCGTTGACGATTGAGACACGGTTTTCCTCAACTGTCGGGCTGAGAAAACGCAGTGCGGGATTGTCGTTAGCCAGGCGATCCTGCAACCACAGCGATTCCGGGGCGTTGGAAGTGGTATACGCATTGATCGCGCTTGCCAGTTGGACATTGCTGTCCTCCAACCAGTAGGCGGTCATCGCGTCGCGGACATAGTGGTTGAAATAGTCGGCGGCTGTCCCATAGCCTGTCCACACCAGCAAGACAGCAGCTATCAAAGCCGGCGGGCTGAAGATGCGGCGCAACCCGCCAATGGGCAAATTGAGAAGCCCGCGCCGCGAGAGCCACGCCAGCACCGCCTCCAGCCCAAGCGCAGCGATGATACAAGCCGCGGGGAGTGCGCCGATGGCGCGCAGATAATGGGGCGTGTCCTCAGCAAGAATGGTGGGTATTAGAAAGAACACCAGCCATAACCCGACGAACAGTGACGCGGGTTTGATAGACCCCTTACCAACAAAGATGCGCCAGAGGCACACGGCGACACCGGCAAAGAAAGCTGTGGCAATGCCGCCATCGAAAACGGGTCGCAATGACTCATTGTGCCGCCAAATCCGGTCGCCCTGATACGCAAACATTCCGGCAGCCTTGACGATATCCTGCCACAGCGCCCCCAAAAAATCGCCTTTGTTGATAACCGGATTCAGAATGGACACTTGCTCCGCTCGCGCGAACACCATTTCGGGGTGGCGGAACAGCCAGATGAGATAAGGGGCGAGGACAACCAGCGCCGCAACCGCAAAGATGCTCAACAGTGTTCGGGCGGCAGGCGATCGAGGCGATCGAGGCAACCGGTAACCATTCACGTGGAGGGCGTTCAGAAGTGCGCAGACAACCCCAAATGCAACAATCAGTGCCAGGAGAAATGACGCCGACGTGTAGGTATAGAACGTCAGGCCAAAGCAAAGGCCGGCAGCGATGGAGATGGCGATCTGTCGTGTGCGCCCCCCCTGGTCGCCGTTTGCCGGCCTGTTGATAGCCTTCAGCATCACAGCGCCGCAACATACCGTCAGACAGAGCAGCAGCGGCAAGGTGATTGCGCGAAAAGCCACGCGACTCAGCGCCAGATGCCAGAACGTGATCGCAAGAATTGCGGCGCTCAGCACGCCAATGCGATGCGAGAACAACGCGCGTCCCACGGCGTAAATCGCCACAATCGTCAGTGAGCCAACTAACGCTGATACGATGCGGAGTGCTTCGGGCGTGCGCCCCAGAAACGCGATACCCGCCGCCAGGAGGTACATAAAGAGACCTTCCCGCCCGTTATTCGCGGCAAAATATACTGCAAAGTGCCCGCGCAGCACCGCCAACGCATCAAGCCCGTAAAACGCTTCGTCGCGGTACAAACCCGGTGGAAGGGCTCCGATCTGATACAGGCGTAGACCTGTGCCGGCGACGATGATGGCGGCCAGCGGCAACCAGCGCAGCCAGCGCTTGACGAGTATTGTCATCACACCCGGATTTTAACAGCCACAGACCGCTTGCCTTACAATAACCCTCCTATGCGCGTAACGATGCTCTCCAAAGCGCTGGTCGTCGGCGCCTATCAACGCAAATGTGAACTCATCGCCGAACAACCGGACATCGAGTTGACGGTGCTGGTCCCCCCAATGTGGCGCACGGGCGACCGGCCAGAGCGCCTGGAACGCGCGCACACCAGAGGGTATGTGTTGCGCGAAATACCTATCCGTTTTTCTGGCAACTTTCACCTGCACTATTACCCCACCCTGCTCGCTGAACTCGCGCAGCTACACCCCGACATTGTCCACATCGACGAAGAACCCTACAATGCAGCGACTTATCTCGCTCTGCGCAACAGCCACAGGGTGGGCGCGCGCGCTATTTTCTTCTCGTGGCAGAACCTGTTGCGCCAATATCCGCCTCCGTTCCGCTGGCTTGAACGACATGTGCTGTCGCATGCGGATGGCGCCATCGCTGGGAATCAGGATGCCGTCACAGTCTTGCGCGCCAAGGGCTATACAGGCACACCCCGTGTGATCCCGCAGTTTGGCGTCGATGCGGATATCTTCCAACCCCACAACCGTCCTGCGACGTCAGGGCGGTTCACGATAGGCTATGCCGGGCGCCTTGTCAAAGAAAAGGGCGTCGATCTGCTCTTGAGCGCCATGGCAGAATTGCCGAGTAACGTTCACGCCGTAATAATCGGCGCAGGTGAGGAACGCGAAAATCTACTGCAACTCGCTGTGCAACTCAATCTCGGTGAACGGGTGACCTTCCTGCCGCCCGCGCCCTCCGCCCGCATGCCGGCGGTCTATGCCGATTTTAATGCACTCGTCCTGCCCTCGCGCACACAAACCAATTGGAAGGAACAATTCGGGCGCGTGTTGATCGAGGCAATGGCGTGCGGCGTTCCGGTCATCGGCTCACAGTGCGGCGAAATCCCGAATGTCATCGGTGACGCCGGGTTGGTCTTTCCTGAAAATGATCCGGTTGCACTAACGGCTGCCGTGCGCGCGCTGCTGGAGCAACCTGACCGGCGCGCGGATCTGGCGGCGCGTGGGCGCGCCCGCGTCCTCGCCGGATACACCATGCGGCAAATCGCCAGCGAAACAGTGGCGATGTACCGCTCCGTCCTGCAATCCAAGCTGCAGTTCTGACCAGGCTGCGATCCTGTCGATGGCGCATCCGGCTGTTCGTTTTGCTGAACAGGTGACAACCAATCCCTCAGCGACGACCGCAACGACACTCTGCGCCAGATGCCATGCGGAATGTGTCAAGGTTTTCGCGCGCATGATGCATAATCGGTCAAGGATGAAAGCCTGGATCACGAGAACGCAACCGCATCGAATCGCCGCACTGGCGATTGTCGTCGCGTTCATCCTGATCGCGAGTATCTATAGCGTTGTTACACCCTTATGGGAAGCGCCGGACGAGCTGGGACACTTTGCCTATGTGATCGAGCTGGCCCGGTATGGCCGCCTGCCAATGCAGGAAAAGGGCGGCCCGGGCGAGGCGCACCAGCCGCCGCTGTACTACATGCTGGGCGCAATCGTGGCGTTACCGTTCAACCTGGCATATGACACAGCGCCATACCGGTATGACCGCATGCTCGAAGGCGCCGGCATGGGTGGAACGGACAAGAGTTATAGCCTGCACGGCAGCGCCGAAACATTCCCGTGGGAGGGCACTGCGCTTGCATTTCACGCCGTGCGCCTGCTGTCTGTCGCGATAGGCGCCGGAACAGTTCTCTTCACGATGCTTGCCGGCTGGCTGATCTTCCCGCGACGACGTTCGATCGGGGCGCTCGCCGGCGCACTGGTCGCGTTCAACCCGCAGTTCCTGTTTCTGTCCGGAAGCGTTAACAACGACAATCTTCTGAACCTGGCGATGGCCGCGCTGCTGTATGAATCACTGCGGATACTCCTGCAACAGGAGCGCATGCGCCAGTGGGTAGTTATCGCGATTTGGAGTTCGGTCGCCGTTCTAACGAAACTCAACATCGTTACTCTTGGCGTTGTTGTTGCTACCCTCCTGATCGTGTCAACGGTCCGCAAGGGACTCAGCGCAGGCCGAACCCGCTCTATTAAGCGTCTCGCGACTGTGATTGGAATCATCGGCGCGGCAGTGGTGGTGACCTGTGGCTGGTGGTTTATCAGAAACCAGATCGTGTATGGCGACCCGCTGGGCTGGAATGCATTCATCGCAGCCTTTGAGTGGATATTCAGGAAGACGCCGCCGCAGTGGGGCGATGTCGCAGGGTTTTTCAGCTTTGAATATCAATCCTTCTGGGGCATGTTCGGCTGGATCAACATCCCCTCGCCGTCGTGGGTTTACCTTGGTTTTGGAGTCGTGTCGGCCCTGGGCGCCTTGGGGTGCGTGATCTGGGCTGTCAGGCAGTTGCGCGCGCGTAGCGGCCCTGTCAGAGCGGAATTCTGGCTGGTTGCGTTTCTGGCGATGGCGTTCGTCGTGCAGGAAGCCTACATGCTGGCCTACATCCTCCGTTTTGTCTATACGTTCTATCAAGGCCGCTATCTGTTCATCGTCATCGCTCCGATCATGCTCCTCCTCAGCCTTGGACTCCACGAGATTCTCCCGAAACTCGACGACGGGCTGCGCGCCACGGCAATCGCGCTGACGGCGGCTGCCGTAGCGCTCTACCTCCCATTTGGCGTCATTCGCCCTGCCTACACGTTTGTTCCCGCGCCCAAATGGACTGCGTGGTTTGCGCCGAACAAAACGAACTTGCGTTTTGGCCCCGGCATGGAGTTGATCGGATATGGCGCAAACCTCACTACAACAGCGAAGGGTAAAGCCGCAACGCTCACAACCTACTGGCGCGCGGCGCAAAAGATTGACTTCGACTACTCGACATTTGCGCATGTGCTGAACGGCGCCGGAGAAGTGATAGCACAACAGGATCAGGCGCCCGGACAGGATCGCGGCTATCCGCCAAGCCTGTGGGAAACAGGCGACATCATCATCGACACAAGCACGATAGTGCTGCCGCCCGGCGTCACTGGCGACTATAGAATACGGCTGGGCGCCTACAATTACCTTACCGGCGCGCGCCTTGGCGTATCTAAAGACGGCTCAGCGGCTGGCGATTTCATCGTGTTGGATAAGAACCTTTCGGCGCCTTAATGCCTGCAACGTCGCAGACGATATAACGAGATAACGAGTGAGAGACCACCATGTCATTGCGAGATTACATAGCGAGACTGGATAAACAGAAGCGGCTGGTTCATGTGACCGCGCCTATATCGAAGACCTACGAAATCGCGGGGGTGCTGAAGAAGCTGGAGCCCGCGCCGGTCCTCTTCGAAAATGTTATTGAAACTGGATTTCCGGTCATCGGCAACCTGTTCTGCAGCAAAGCCGCCTTTGCGGACTACCTTGGCATCCCGGTGAACCAGATCATCCCGACGCTGGCGCGCGCGATCGACCAGCGCAAGCCCTGCCCGGTCGTGGCGACAGCCCCTTGTCAGGAGGTCGTGATTGAGAATCCTGACCTCGACCGGCTGCCAATCCTGCGTCATTGCCTCAATGACGGCGGCAATTACGTCAGTTCAGGCGTGGTGATTGCGCGCCATCCGGTTTATGGTCAAAACGTTGACTTCCACAGGCTGATGCAGTTCTCGAAGACCGAGATGGCCGTGCGCGTCGTTGCGCGACGGCATTTCGATGCGTTCGGCAGGGAGTTGAGCCAGGTGGATGTGGCGGTGTGCATTGGCAACCCGCCGACCGTTCTGGCAGCCGCGGCAACCTCCGTCGAAATCGGAATCAACGAGCTTGAGATCGCCAACGCGCTCGAACCGCTGCCGGTGGTGCGCGCCCAGACCGTCGATGTGGTTGTCCCGGCTGAGGCCGAGTTTGTGCTTGAGGGAACCGTGTACTTTGATCGGCGGCATGCTGAAGGCCCATTCGTCGACCTGACGGAAACGCAGGATGTCATCCGGCAC
>CAIXPS010000016.1 GCA_903921365.1 uncultured bacterium
ATTCCATCCAGTGCCGCCGGTTTCAAAACCCCATTTGGCTTGATCGACTGGCGCGCCGTTCGGGCCGTCAAACTCGTCTGACCAGATCAACTTCCAGTCATTTAGAACCTGTGAATCGATGGGGGTGGCATCGTTTGATGAGGATGCCTGCTGAACACTGGTCGCAGTCGAAGCTCTCTCGGAGAGCGACTGCGCATAGACGCTGACTGGGGTGATAGACCCGACCAGCATCATGATGCAAACCAGCGTTGTTGTGACTCTTACTCGCGCTAACATTCTATTGACCCCAGAGGCGCCGCAGACAGCCAACCTTAAATTTCTGTATTCACAAGCCGTCTGTTGCCCTGTTGTCTTGATTGTGCGGCGTCGCAACAGGCGGTATATAAGCAGATGCGCCTAACTGAGGCATCCTGCGCAGCGCGCCAATTGCAGAAAAAAATAAAAACACAACGCTTACATAGCGTTGTGTTTTTTAAGGTTGGGGTTTTCTAGCGGTTATCGGCTATGCAGTGGACTGCGGCAAAGTTTTCACTGTGCGCCTGCCGAGGCAATATGACAAATCACGTATTCGAGGCGTCTGTCTGATGAGGGTCATAATGAGCATCGGAATGATGGGAATGACGCGACGTTTCCCGTAGCAGTTGAGCAAGCGCATTGCGCTTGCTCAACTGCGTTTGAATTGCCGTGAGCAATTCATGTTGTGTGAAGGGCTTGGTGAGGTAATCTTCTGCGCCGAGTTCCATTCCTATGCGCATCGACTGCCTGTCGGTTTTTGCCGTGAGGAAAATCATCGGGATCAGCAGGCTCTCCGGGTCATTGCGCAACTGCTTCAATACGCCATAGCCGTCCAGTTTGGGCATCATGATATCGCACACGACGATGCTAGGCTTGTATTCTTTGGCGCAACGCACCCCATCCTCTCCGTCCACTGCCGAGTAGACTTCGTAGTCCTCCAGCTCAAGCAGGTCGACGATGTTTCGCCGCAGATCGGTGTCGTCCTCAATGACAAGAATTTTAATCATGGTGTCTTGCGAAACGCTTACTTGTCCCAACGCTTGTCCGGCTGCCAGAATGACAACTTTGGTGTATTCCACTCTTCGGTGGGTTCGAACAAACCCGGGAAGCGCAGGTTGGCCTCGATTCCCTCGTAATCCAGATCGACGCCGAGGCCAGGCTTGTCGGGCACATCGACGTAACCATCGACGATGTAATTCTTGGGCAATCCAGTGACGAGACCCTCCCAGAATGGCAGATCCAGCCCGTGGTGTTCCAGTGCGACAAAACTTGGGATCGCCGCGGCCGTGTGCACATTCGCCATGAACGCGATGGGCGAGCCGGCAAAGTGTAGCGCGGTCGGAATCCCGTAGCGTTCTGCGTAGTCGGCGATGCGCTTAGTCTCGGCCATCCCGCCGGAGGTGAGTAAGTCCGGGTGGATGATGTCGACGGCGCGCTTCTCGATGAACTCGCGGAAGCCGTCCAGCAGGTACCATTCTTCACCCGCCGCGACGGGCACAGCGATCGCATCCGTCACCTGTTTGTGCGCGTCAGCGTCCCAGAATCGCACGGGGTCTTCGATCCAGGCCAGGCCGAAGGGCTCAAGCGCCTTGCCCAGCCGGATGACTTCTTTGGTGGTCATCATGCCGTGCCCGAAGTGGTCGATACACAATGAAGTCTCCCAACCGACGGCGTCGCGCACTGCTGACACCACTGCGGCCATTGCCTCTAATCCACGGTCTGTGACGCGCGTCACTGGCCCGGTTCCTGGCGCCGTCCAGTTCCCCGACATGCCATTTTCGAACTTGGTGGTCTGTCCAACGATGCTGTTCGGGATGCCGTCCAGCAGATGCAGCCCAACGTCGAACTTGATAAACGTCAAACCGAGAGCCTTGCGACTCAGCACGCGTTCAGCATAAGCTTGTGGGGTGGGTGTGGAAGGTTGCGGCGTATCGGCGTACAGGCGCACTTTCTCGCGGTACTTGCCGCCGAGGAACTGGTAGCACGGCACGCCGTACACCTTGCCGATCAGGTCCCATAGCGCGATTTCCAGGCCGCTGACGCCACCGCCTTCGCGCCCCCAGTTGCCGAAGCGCTTGATCGAGTGAAAGATCATGTCGATGTTGCATGGGTTTTGACCCAGCAACATGCTCTTGAACTGGAGCGCATTCTCCTTGTGCCCGGCATCGCGCACCTCGCCAATGCCATACACGCCCTGGTTGGTGTCAATGCGAATGATTGGATAGTCGTAGTTGCTGCATACAACCGCGAGACGAATATCGGTGATCTTCAGGTCTGACGGTCGCGAATGCGTGTTTACCTTGTCGGTGGCGCGTTCGGCCATCTCGTTAATTTGATCGCTCATTACTGCTCCTGTATCGATAAGTCAGGGTTATTGCTTTAAGCTGCGGGGATCGTTGCTAACGTCTTTTCGTACACTTCGAAATGCTCGCCCTCTTTTTCTTCGGGGTCGACGTACTTCAGCCACATGGCCTGGTCGGGGTGTTCGCCTGAGAGGACGCGGCGGCTGAACCAGAATATGCCAGTGACGTCGTGCCACTTCACTTCGTTCATCTGCAGCAGGATATATTGACCGGCGTATTGGCTGGTGAGTTCCTTCATGTGATCGCGGTAATACAATCCCTGTTCAGCCGTCGTTTTGCGCCAGCTATACACCGTTTGACGCGAGTCGGTGACTCTTGAGAAGAACCTGCCGACGGGCGATTCCACTTCGGACAGCCAGTTGATCTCGTCCAGCTTCACCGTGCCAAAACCATGTTCAGCCGCGCACAGCAGCGCGTTGCGGTCGCGGTGGAATGGTTCTGTGCCCCAGTCCGACTGCGGGTCGTGACCCATCAGGTAAGCGCTGACGGCATCGGTGGCGACAACTTGGTCGCCCGCAACCATCGTATTGCAGACGCGCGGCTCTTCACCCGTCCCCCATTCTTCGGCGGCCTGGCACACCAGTCCATCGATGATGTTGAGCGCGGGGTTATAGATGCGACCAAGGTCGGCCAGCATATAGGGCATGCGCACGAGGTGATGGTAATACGCGCGCGTGCGGCCGTTTGGTGGAATACTCATCAGCCCGAACAGGTTCTTCATGCACAGAGTGATGCCCATGAAGGCGTGGTTTTTGAGCTTCTGCACCGAGATAAACTCATCTGCTTCGACGCTGGCCCTGGGCAGTGGATATTCGTCGAACATCAACCCGCCACCCGGGACTTTGTGCCACACGACTTCGTCTTCGCGCCCATCCACAAATGGAACGTCGAACTCTTTCAAAACCGGCAGGATAGAAGTGATCTCGCTGCGCGGCCTGTCCGGCTTTCCTGAGACGCCGACGTCGGTGGCGAAGATGTGGGCGCTGGTCCTTTCTCGCAGCAACCGCAGCGTGGCGCGCGCCACAACATCGCTGACCAACTGCTGCCGGTGGCCTTTGTGATACACAATGGTTTCCGGTTCCCAGTCCTGGTTGAACTTGATCCCGATGCTTTTCGCCTTGCGCAGACGCTCCCACGTCTTGTCGAGCGGATCGGTGGCGCGCTTCAGCGCCGCGTACACTTCGTCATCACTGGCGCTGTACTCGCAGTGAACGGCGCGCACGGTGTAATCTGATTTGACTTCAGCCATAATATTGCTTCGAATCCTTTAGGACAGTTGGTGCTTGACTTAGTTGTGCCAGGTCAGGTAGGGCTGTATGCGTTCCCAGACCCGATCGATCTCGCGCATATCGCTCGCATCGAGACCGCTGCGTTGTGAGCGCGTGCGATGATTCTTAAAGACTCCTCGCCTGACCATGATTTCCTTTGCAAACGACATGCCCAGCAGCCCTTCCAGGATCATCGCTGGCAATACATGCTCAAACAAATCGCCGGCTTCAGTTTGTTTGCCCGCGTCAAGCAGGTTCCAGACGGACTGAATTACATCGCAGCACTCACAGGCCGGGATGATGCCATTCGATCCGCGCGCGTGCTCGGTGATCATATAGCGCCCGCCGGCGCCGCCCATCACACCCTTGACATGCGGGCTCTTGCGCCCGACCAGCGCACCGATCATGCGCGGCGCCGGATCGACTTCTTCTTTGACCCAGCTGACGTTTTCGATCTCAGTGCACAGGCGGATCAACTGATCGGTGCTCAGTGAGACGAGTCCGGCATTCTGGATCCACACAGGCACGGTCACCGCGGCAGCGATGGCCTTGAAGTATGACAGGATCAATTCAGGTTCTGGACGCAGCGCGTAAGGCGGCATCGCGATGACGGCATCGGCGCCGATCTCCTGCGCGTAGCGCGCATAGCTGACGGCCAGTGGGGTGTTTACCGCAGCCACATTCACAACCACCGGCGTCCGTTTCGCCGCCGTCTCGACCGGGATGCGCATCATCAGGCGGCGCTCGTCCTCAGAGAGCGCCTGGAATTCACTGACGAGCACGGGCGTCACCAGGCCGCCGACTCCCGATTGCACGCAGAACTCAATCTCCGCGCGCAAAACATCCTCATCAATCCGGTCGTTATCGTCAAAAGGCGTCATGGGGATCGCAAAGCATCCTCGCCATTCTGTTGTTGCCATTTAGTTCTCCAGTGCTGCGCAGTCTCAGGCAGCAAGTTGTAGTTCTTTGATCTTCTTCAGCGTGCGCTCGTATACCTCGTAGTGTTCGCCTTCTTTCTCATCGGGGTCCACATATTTGAACCACATGGCCTGTTCGGGGTGATCACCCGATAGGATGCGGCGGCTGCGGTCCAGGACGCCGCTCTTATCGTGCCACTTCACCTCGCCCATCTGCATCAGAATGTACTCGCCGGGGTACTGGCTGATCAATTCCTTCTGATGGTCGACGTAGTGCATCGCTTGTTCGGCGGTCGTGCGTCGCCATGACATCACGATCTCGCGTGAATCCGTGATTTTTGCGAAGAACTTGCCGACAGGCGCCTGCGCTTCAGATTGCCAGTCGATCTCATCCAGGTTGACGGTTCCAAAACCGCCTTCAGCCGCGCACAACAAGGCGTTGCGGTCGCGGTGGAAGGGTTCGGTGAGCCAGTCGGACTGCGGGTCGTGACCCATGAGGTGCGCGCCGACGGCATCGGTGGCGATGACATGGTCGCCTGCGACCAGCGTGTTGCAGATGCGCAGTTCGTCGCCGCGCCCCCATTCCTCGCCTGCCTGCGTCACCAGCCCGTCGATGATGTTCAATGCCGGGTTGTAAATGCGACCGAGGTCCGCAAGCATATACGGCATGCGAACGAGGTGATGGTAATAGAAGCGCGGCCTGCCCAGCGGCTGCGTCGGCATCAGGCCGAACAGGTTTTTCAGGCATAGCGTAGCGCCCATGAAGGCGTGGTTCTTGAGTTTCTGTACGCTGATCAAGGCGTCGGCGTTCACCGCGCGCTCATGCAGCGGATACTCATCAAACATCAACCCGCCGCCCGGCACCGGCATCATGTGGACATCCCCCACATTGCCGTTGACATACTCGACATCAAACTCGCGCAGCACGTCCCGAAGATTCGTCGTGCTGTCTTTTTCAGCGCCGGAATACACCTGATAGAAACTTACATCGATACAGTAAATCTCTGCGCTGGTCTTCTCGCGCAGCAGCCGCAGTAGCGCTCGCGCGACGCAGTCGCTGACCAGTTGCTGACGATGGTTCTCAAACATAACCAGTTGTTTGAGCATCTTGTCCTGGTTAAACTTGATCGCAATCCGTTTCGCCTTTTTGAGTTTCGCCCACGCTTTGTCAAGCGGATCGGTTGCCCGTTTCAGGGACTGGTACACCGTCTCGTCATCGGCATGATAATCGCAGTGAACCGCGCGCACCTGAAATTCAGGATTTATTAACGACATTCTGAATTTATACTCCTCAGCACATTCATGTTATGAACTTTAATAGTTCATACTTTATATTTCATAATTGCCCAGGATGGCCTCAACCGTTGCGTTTTCGTCGTCCGCCTGGACAACAACGAACGCGCCGGTGGTCAGTTGATCGATGGGGATTCTGTCCACACAAGGTATTTCCGCGATGATACACCCGACAGCCGTAATCGTCTCGCATTCCATGTTGATAATGGCGGACGGCGCCTTGCCGTTGCGCCGCAAGCGATAGAGCGTGTAGGAGCCGACGGTTGACCCTTTGCCGGTCGGGAACACCAGCACCTTCCCGCTGATGCACTGGCCTTCCAGTTCATGCCCGCGTTCGACGATGACGCCAGTATCGGGGTCCACACCGCCGAAGAACGAAATACCCATCCGCGTGACGAGTGCTTCGCCAGCGGCGTTGCCTTGATATATCTTGCGTCCATGCCATATCATCGCCATATCATCGCCATATTATCGCAACGCCTCCGCAATGACATCGTCAAACGGCTTTAACACCGTTTTGAATTTGTTCTTTGAGTACGCGTAATAACACGCCTTGGCGCTATCGGTTGCGAGTGCGCGGAAGCGGCCCTTGATCGGCGCAACAACACAGCAGGTGTCTGCGGCAAACTTCGCCCCGCTGGCTTCGATAATAGCCGTGTAACCCATCCGGTCTGCAATCTGCCTGGTCGGTCGCGCCGTCGTGATCCAGAACTCCTTTTTGACGCGTTTGCCCTTGAGCAGTTCCGCGATTCGCGCAATCTCTCCGATAGACAGGTGTGGGCAACCCAGGCTGACAAAGTCGACGTCGTCGCTACTGGCGTCATTCATCGATGCGTGAGCGGCTGCGATGTCTTCATCGGCAATGATCATGATCCGTTCGGGTGGGGCGACCTGTGCCGCTTCGGGTGTGATCCCAGCCATGTGGAACATCGCTGCGCCGCCATAGGTGGCAATGCTCGCGCAAAACGATTTCAGGTTATCCACGCTCGCCCGCGCAATTCCGGTGATAGTGACAAGCGGCTTTTCGCCTGCGACTTCCAGTTTTTGCCCGATGGCTTTGCCCAGCGCGCCAAATGCGTCGTTACTGCTGACCGTCGCGCGGACGTCAACGGAGACTCGCGGAAGCCGATTCTCGTCGAGATGATAGCCGTAAGCCGGTGTGCAACCTGTCAGCGCCGCCGCCAGTGCGCTTGGCCCGCCCTCGCGATTGGTGCGCGCGCCGATGACTGAGTTCGCGTAGCACACCGCGCTGCTCTCTGCCCAGGCGATGTGTTCGCCGTAGTGCGGCACATTGCCGGACAGATAGGGTGTGCAGGTGCATGACGTGACAACCCCCATACGCGCGAATGCCTCAATGACGCGAAACTGGCCTTCGGCAAACTCCGGGCTGATGCCAAGCGCCTGCCAGTTCTCAATGTCCATCCCGGCCGGGTTGAGCGTCGTTAACACGCGCGCTTTACCGCCGCCATCGGCCATCTCGGAAAGGAAGCTCAACCCCGCTTCGCCGAGATTGTCGTAGCTCACGCCGGCAATCTGCACTGACGTCACCGGAACCATGTGCTCGGCGCCGTAGATGGCGCCGAGCGCCGCCAGTATCTCCATCGCCTTTTTGGTCGCTGGCCCGTGTTTGCCGGTCAGCATGTCTTGTTCGATAGATGTCAACTGCATTCTTTCACCCCGATACAAAGCGCGCTAGATCCACATCCGGGAAGGGAGCTTTGTCAAAGGTCTTTCCCGTGGTTGCTAAAGGTTTGGTCAAATCAAAGCCTATCTTGGTGGTCAGGTGGGCGCCGCTGCCCGCGCTTGGATCCAGGCTTGACCCAGGCTCCTTCGCCTTCACGACCATGCGCCCATCGCCTTGAAAGCGCGTCGCCATCGCCCATTCAACCTCAAGCGGTTGATAGATGTCGATGTCCTTGTCCACCACGAACACGTGCTTACACGAGCTGTGTCCCGCAAACGCCGCGTGAATGGCCTTCAGCCCATCCTCCTCGCGCTGTTTATCGATTTGAACAATCGCATGCAGCCACGAACACCCGCCCGGCGAGATGTTCACATCGAGACAACGGACGACCTCGTTGACCTTCCTGAAAATCGTGGGTTCACGCGGCATGCCCATCAACAGTTTGTGTTCGAGCACACCAGGCAGGAGCGCCTGCCAGATCGCATCTCTGCGATGGGTGATGCGCTTCACCTCAAACACAGGCTCGTGCCGGATGACATCCTGCGTTTCCGTCAGGTCGACGAATGGGCCTTCAGCATGCCGCCGATCAAAGTACACGGTTCCCTCAAGCACAAACTCGGCCTCAGCCGGGACAACCACATCGACGGTCTGGGCGCGCACCACCGCCAGCGGTTCGAGCGCGTTGGCGATCTCAAGCTCGTTGATTCCAATTTCGACGGAGGTTGCCGCGGCTGCCAGAACAGTCAGTGGGTTGCCAATGCACACTGCCACGTCCACCTGGTTCAACTCCTTGCCGAACGCATCGAAATGCCGTCGCGCCACGACGCGCACGGCCATCTCGGTCTTCGAGAACTGCATCAGCCTGTGGAAGTCAACGTTTTGACCATAAACCGGATGGCGCGCAATCACCACGCCTGAACTGACGTAATTGC
>CAIXPS010000017.1 GCA_903921365.1 uncultured bacterium
CCGCGTTCTCGGCCAGGATCAGCCCCATCACGGCCGCCGAGCTGGCCACAACGGAGACCACCAGACCTCTGATGTGGAACGCTGCGCCCATCATGAGCACCCAAAAAAGGTAGGTGGCGGTTGACGGAGTTCGAATGGTTCCCAGGCTGATATTGACCGCGGTGATGTATGCAAATCCACCGATGGCCAGACCCAGTGTGGCCAGGGTGATCTGCCCGCCATGCAGCCGGTTGCGACAGAGCAGGAGGAGGACCAGCAAGAGCAGGTTCATGACCTGGGTGCTGGCAGGCGTTCGCCGACCCAGCAACCCTCCAACAATGACAAGCAGGGTGAACAGGATAGAAACGATGCAGATGGCGTTGATCAGACCGGCCAGGCGTGCTCTCTCGCCATCACCCTCAAAGACAGGTGGCGCAAGCCAGCTCCGGACCGTATTCATCATGGGTTTCAGTCGGATATTCCGGGCAAGGATTCAGCTGTCTGGATCATGGCGAATTGATTATCCATGCTATCAATCAATCAATCAATCGATACTTTCGCGTCTGGCGCGGCGCGTTGGTCGGTACGGTCGAGTATCGGGAGATGCAACTCGGTTACGCAATCATTCCCGGATACGCTATCGTCACTGCCAAGGTAGCTCTCAGAAGGTGGCAAGCGCTGGTCAGGTTGGGTCTTCAGAGACACCATTCGCTGCATGGCCAGATACCAGGCGATTTCAAGGGCCGATGGATTACCCAGCAATTGCACGACATAGGCCTTGTGCGCGGCGAGTTCCCGGACCGGCAGGGAATCAAGATCGCGGACAACATCAACGGGAATGCCGATGTGGCAAACCGTCGTCCGGAATTTGATGTTGGTCTTGAAGTAGATGGCCATGGGTGCGCCGGCCGCCATCAAGCCATGAGCAGCCAACTGCTCAAGCATCTCGCCAGTCGAACGGCGCAAGGCCTCCGGCAGTGTGCTGATGGGGCCCTGGTAGTTCCGGAATATGTATTGGCGAGCCGGGATATCACGAACACCAAGATGAATGATCTGGTAGTGCGGCGCGCTGGCGGGTTCCAATCGGCTGGCGAGCATGTCCAGGCTATAACGACAATCCAGTACCAGCGAACTCTTCACCGTTCCCGCGAAGGCGCGCATGGAAAACGGGACGCGCGCGCGCACTGCCCAGGTCACCACGGTCTTTTCGCCCTCTTTGTCAAAGGTCCAGTTGCATTGACCAGCGATGGCGAAGGGATGGCGCAGCCGCAGGCGTTGTTCGATCCGCTGCTGCGACACAAGGCGCAGATGCTCGATCATTCCGGCTGACATGGATGTGCTGTCCCATGAGCAGCGGCTGCCAGCCTTATCGGTTTGGTCGCCGTGGACCACATCGACACCCGTCTCAGCTTGCAGCCAGGGACTCCACTGCTGCCAGTTTCGAAGATCGGCCACATTGGCGTACACGGCTTCCAGCGGTGCTTCGATCAACCGGGTTTGCTCGAACTGGACGCGGCCGCTGTAGCGGCCCATGTACACCAGCAGCGCGACAACGCAGAACAGTAGAACAAAAACAAGTGTCGATATCATGCAGGATCGATAAAAAAAGCCCGGCCAG
>CAIXPS010000018.1 GCA_903921365.1 uncultured bacterium
CAGGAAGCCGGTCTGTTTTACATAGGGCGCGCTCACCCGCAACAACGCGACGTCGGCCTGTTCGATGCTGTCGACGACCTGCCCGTAGCCGCTTGCGATGGCAGGGTCGATGCCTTCAACATACACCTTTAGCCCCGCCCTCAGTGGCAGCAGCAACCGCTGCTCAACGCCGCACTTCAGCAGCACGATCGACTTGCGCTGCGCCAGATCACCCGCGGCGCGGAAGTCGGCGCGCCCGGCAATCTGTTCGGCGGCGTCCACATCAATGTAGGGGTTGTCGAACAGCCCCAGCCGGAACTTGTCGCGCAGCAAGCGCCGCACCGACTGATCGATGCGCGCTTCACTCACGCGCCCATCACGCACCAGCGCCACGATCTCATCCGGGCAGGCTTCGCCGCCAAACTGGTCGATTCCCGCATCCAGCGCCTTGATCACGCGCTCGGCGCGGCTGAGATGTTCCACGCCCCACGCCCGCGCGGGGAAGAGCAGATTGCCCGGCATCACGACAGTTGTGAGTAATCCCCAGTCAGTGCACACCACGCCGTCGAAACCGTACTTCTCGCGCAGCAACCCGGTGATCACGTCCTTATTAAAGCCAAACCCGACGGACTCGATCGGCAGACCCACCGGCTGACCGTAGTATGGCATGACCATAGCGGCGCCGGCGCGGAAGGCCGCTTCGAAGGGAATGAGGTGATAGTCGAAGTTATTCCCCGGATACACCTGCTCCTTGCCATCCTCGAAATGCGGGTCTGTCCCGTCTTTCTGCGGCCCGCCGCCGGGGAAGTGTTTGGTCATACATGCCACGCTGTGCGCGCCAAGCGTCTCGCCTTGGAAGCCGCGCACATAAGCATAGATCAGTTCCGCAGACAACGCGGCGTCTTCGCCGAAGGTGCCGTTCACGCGCGCCCAGCGCGGCTCGGTGGCCAGGTCGGCCATCGGGTGCAGCGCGGCGCGGATGCCCACGGCGAGGTACTCCTGGCGCGCGATATCGGCGAACTCGGCCACGAGCGCAGCGTCGCGCGTCGCGGCCAGTCCGATCGGTTCGGGCCATTGCGAGAAGTCACTTGTCATTGAACCGACAGCGGAGTTTTGCGTAAAGGCGTGGCGTGGATCGCTGGAAAACGTGACCGGGATGCCCAGGCGCTCATTCTCGGCCATGCGCTGCACGCGGTTGTGCCATTCCGCCATCCGGCGCGGCGACGGGATGCGCGCCAGGTTGAAGTGCGTCATTCGCAGTGTGCGCAACATGTGTGCCACACTATGCGGGTCGAAGCCTGCTGGTTTGTCCAGCGTCTCGTCGTCAGGATTGACGCCCACAAAGGTTTGGAACATCAGCCCGGCCTTCTCATCCAGCGTCATCTGCGCTAATAAGTCCTCGACGCGTTCCTCAATTGGGCGGCGCAGGTTTTCATACGGATCGAGCCGGCCGTTCTTATTCAAATCGCGATAACTATCCATGGCTACATTTCTCCTGTAAAGACTTGCACCGGGCCGAGCAGCCCGCTGGGTTCCTGTGGCAGATAGCGCGACAGGAAGTCATTCTGATCCTTCACCAGCGTGTTCGTCACTTCGACGACGAGCGTGTTCGCCCCTGCCCGCAGCATGCCGTCAATGTCAAGTTGTGCTGCCGTCTCTGCAATACATCGTCCAGCCGTGTCATTGTTGCACCTGACGGCTTTGCGTCCACTGTGGATTGCTCTTGCGTATCTATCGGATGGAAAACCCTTGTGCTCGCATCCAGTCGCCGAAGCGCTCAATCCACGTGTCAGACGGCAGGCCGCGCGTCTGCATGCCGAAGCCGTGCCCGCCTTTCGAGTAGATGTGCAACTCTGCCGAATGACCAGCGGCGCGCCATGCCAGATACAATTTCGCGGACGCCGCAGCCGCCATTTCGTCGTCATCAGCGCACAGCACAAACAGCGGCGGCGCCTCGGCGGGGATGGCGTGATCCGTCCCACCGCCATAGATGGGCGCGGCGAAGTTCGGGCGACTGTCAGCTTCTCGGCTGAACGCCGTGTACAGCGTGACCATCGCGCCGGCAGAGAAGCCAACAATGCCGATTCGATCCGGGGCGAGTCCCCATTCCGCCGCATGCGCACGCACCAGCCGGACAGCCTGCAGGCCATCGGCCACGATGAGCGGCCCCAGCGTCTTCATCAACTCGGCCATGTGGGACTGATCGCCGAGGGCCCGCCAGACGGACTCGGGAAAGTCATCGCCGGTCTGAGCCAGCCGGTACTTGAGAACGAATGCTGCGACGCCGCGCGCGTTCAGCCAGCGCGCCACATCCGTGCCTTCCATATCAATGGCGTGGAAATGAAATCCACCGCCGGGGCACACGATTACCCCCGTGCCGGTTGCAATTTCAGTGGGCGGCAGGTAGACGGTTAACGTCGGCTGCGCCACATTGCGGATCACCTTCAGACCTGGCGGGATCAGGTCTTCCTGCTCGGTCTGTTTCCAATCCTCGGACCCCGGCGCTCCGTTCGGCCACAGGGAAATTACATCATTTGTCATAGTGTCTGCTACCTTATTTAGTGCGCAATGTGCGCACCACTACGCCGAGCCGTCTCGCTTCCACCCGGACTGCCTGCTAACGCAGGTCTTACATTCGGTCCACGAGCATTTTTGTCCGACGTAGCCACCACCGGACATTGATTTAACCGTACTGCTTCATCGCGAATGTTGTGCGCCGCGTTTAAGTCTCGGTCGTGTGCCGCTCCGCACTCGCATACCCATTCGCGATCTTTGAGCGTCAACTCGTGGTTGATCGTCCCGCACTTCGGACACAGCCGCGACGATGGGAAGAATCGATTGACCTTTACCAGAGTCGCGGCGCTTTGCTCACACTTGTATTCGAGCTGGCGCACAAACTCGCTCCACGATGCGTCCGAGATGGAGAACGCCAGCTTGCGATTCTTAACCATCCCGGCAACATTCAAGTCCTCGATGCCAATCAGATCGTAACTTTCTGCGATCTGCGTTGTCGCCTTGTGCGCAAAGTCGCTGCGCAGGCATGCAACCCGATAGTGAAACCGTCCTAATTTGTTCCTGGCGTCCCACCAGCGCTTACTGCCTTTCTTTCGCCGAGCAAGTGTCCGATTTAGCCTGCGGAGTTTGCGTCGCCCATGGCGCAGTGGTTTTTGGCTCTCAAACCGCGCGCCATCGCTCAGCACCGCAAATGTCTTCAAACCCAGATCAATCCCGACCGTCCGCCTCCCGGTTGACTTCGGCTTGTCTATCTTTTCCATCTCGACCGTGATCGACACGAACCATAAGTCCGCTCGCCGCGAGATCGTTACGCTCATAATCTTTCCGCTGAATCGCAGCGACTCGGCGATGCGCCGGGCGACCCAGCCCAAACACGGAACATACAGTTCGTGGTCGCGCACCTTTACTTTGTCATTGTTCAGGTGAAAAGCCTGCTTGCGCGAGTGTTTCGACTTGAATTTCGGGAACTCGACTTTTTTGCCTTTGCGCTTTCCTTGCTGGCTTGCGCTAAAGTTGCTCAGCGCTGCTCCCAATTGAAAGAACGCGTTCTCCGCCACATCTTTGGCAACTTCCAGCACCCATGGAAAGCGTTCGCGCTTGATAGCATTGAACTCTTTCTTGAGCGCCATCGGGCCAAATGGAGTATCCCGATTTTCAGACTTGTGCCGCTTCCACTCAGCCAACCCGTAGTTGTATACAAAGCGCGCTGTCCCGCAAGCCTTGCGGAAATACACCGCCTGCTCTTCTGTCGGATTGATGCGTGTCTTATGCGCTTTGATCACCTTCAGGTGACCTCCTGGTCATAAATGTGCTTAAATCGATCACTTTGTGTCACATTAAACACTTGCTTAAGGCTCAATTGATACCTCCTTTTGTGGGTTAGCGCTCAGTCGTATTTGCATCACGTTCCTGGAGCAGAGATGCGGGCGCATGAGCTACGCGCATCCCATCGACGTAAAAACGGATCATCTCGCGAAAAATGCGAGAGTTGCTCATGCCGTATTCAACTTCGACCAGTGTGCCGAGTAAGCCCAGCCGCAACTGGATAGCCGCGCTGAAGTTCAGAATGGCTGAGAGCGCCAGCGCGATATCCAGATCAGGGCGCAGCGATCCATCAGCAAGCCCGTGGCCAAGTATTTCGATCATGAAATTTTCGCGCGGGCCAAAGCCCTCATGGAACACCTCGGTCATACGACCGCTGAAGCGTTCTTTTGAGTACAGGATATTGAACTGTGCGAGGAAACTGGCTTGGCGAGGATCGCAGAGAGCGAAGTCGAGAGCGGAAAGAAGAAACCGTTCGATGCGATCAGCGCCGCAACCGTTGGCGGTCAGCGCATCGCGTTCGGCGTCTTCGCGCCATTGAGCAACCACGTTTTCGAAGAGCGCCCATGCGATTTCCTGCTTGTTGGCAAAATACTGGTAGATAGTTGCGCGCGTCACGCCGCTGGCTGTGGCGATTTCACCGATAGTGGCGACATCGATCCCTTTCGCAATGAATACATCCTCGGCGGCCTCCAGAATGGCATGGCGCTGGTTCTGCCGGTGGGCGGTGTACGTTTTCCTGGGTATGGCTGTTTCGCGCATCTGGGCGTTCCAAATCCACACGAACTGTATAAATATATACAGGTTGTATAGAAATCAACTATACCACCGGGCACACAATGTGCAAAGCGCGCTGCACCCTGACTTCTACTTTCTTATTCTCACCACGATGTCGTGCGTGAACTCCGGCAGATGCAGTTCAGTGCCGGGACCGCCTTGTAAGGGCGCCCAGAGCGAGTACATGCCTGTTGCCGGGGAGTAGCACGCGACCTGATACGCGCCTGTGGGCAAGTCAAGGCAGAGCACGCCGTTGATCGGCGCGCCGGCTGGATCAGGGGTGTCGATCTCGCGCTCGTCGGCGAGGTAGATGCAGTAGTCGCTGCCTGTGACGCCGAAGGCGCAGTCGAGCGTGTGTTCCGGCTGCGCACAGACGAGGCCGGGCAGCGGGCGCGCGCGCGAGAGGTCGAGGCTGTGGATGAACTCGGACAGGCGTCCCATCCAGGCGCGGATGTGGCGTTGCGAGCCGGGATTGCCCTCCTCAACATACTTATTCACTGTGAAGTCGATGGCGTTGTAGTGGCAGCCGGCAAGGACGGTCACCCATGCGCGCTTGCGGTGGATCGTCCAACCCTCGGGGTCCATGTACATGCTCGCGATGTTGTCCTCGTCCATGTTGACCGGTTTCGGTTCACTCGCGGTGGCGAGGCAGTAGTCGCGCAGTGCGCGTATCTTGAGTTGCTTCGACATGAACTCGCCAAGGTCGTACGACGCGCTGCGATAGGTGGTGTTGGGCAGCGGGTGAACGTTGACAATATCCAGCGGTAACTGCGCGAACGAGCCAGTCGTCAGCTGCTCCCACGGCACATAGGTAAACGCCTCCTGCCCGGCGACCATGTGCTGATGAGGCAGGTTGGCCTCCTGCGCGCGGATCTGCGCGGCAATTGCCTGCTGCCACGCGTTGACCTCGTCGGGAGACGCGCTCCCTGCAACAGGCGCGGCGCCGCCCGGTTCGTTGCATATCTCGAAGAAGAAATTGTCGTAGCCGTTCAACTCTGCGACCACTTTGGTCACGAACGCCTGCTGACGCGCGAACACAGCTGTGTGGCGTTGTGTGATGTAGTCGGGCCACGGGATGACGGGCATGAGGTTGATGTTGTTCTGATCGTTCAGCGGGTTGAGCGCCCACACGCTGTCGGCGTAGGTGTTGCTGAAAACAGTCACCTCGATGATGATGCCTACCTCGGATGCGCGCGACATAAAGCGGTGCAGGCGCGCAAAGTACTCGGGGTTCCAGCGGTCGAGGTCGTACTTCAACTCGCCGTCGCTGGCGCGACCGGGGCCGCTGCGCGCGTAGGGCGTCACATAGTCAGATGAGTCCGGTTTGCAGGTTGAGTTGGGGTTGCGAGAACTCTGCATCTCGCGGAAGAGCAGGAACAGTCGCGAGAGCGTCATATGAATCGCCGCCGCTCCGTCGAGATAGCGTTCAATGTCAAACGGCCGGTTGATGACCGCGCCGTAATGCTCGGACGCTGTTATAAGGACGAGTGGCTTATCGCGAAACTCAAACAGCCTGGGGTTGGAAGGATGGATGTGGATCGGTCGGGACATTGCAAG
>CAIXPS010000019.1 GCA_903921365.1 uncultured bacterium
CCGCTTCCGGCGGACATCGTCATCGTGGACGAATGCAGCATGATTGACGTGCTGCTGATGAACACGTTGCTCAAGTCTATCTCGACCGGCACACACCTGCTGCTCGTCGGCGACGCCGACCAGTTGCCAAGCGTCGGCGCGGGAAACGTGCTGGCCGACATCATCCTCAGCGGGATCGTGCCGGTGGTCAGGCTCGACCAGATCTTTCGCCAGGCCGCCAATAGCGCCATCATCACGAACGCGCACAAGATTAACCAGGGGAACCTGCCTAAGTACGGCGGCGCTATCGACGACTTCTTCTTTTTCACAGAGGAGGACGCCGAACGCGCCGCTGCGCTGGTCGTCGATCTGGTCACCCGGCGGATCGGCGTGAAATTCGGACACAAGCCCTCCGACATCCAGGTGCTTGTGCCGACGCATCGCGGCAAATGCGGCGTCAGCGCCTTGAACGAAGCCCTGCAGGCGGCGTTGAACCCCGAACGCCCCGGAATACCCCAGAAGCAGTTTGGCAGCCACATCTACCGCCAGGGTGACAAGATATTGCAGATGCGCAATAACTATGACAAGGAAGTGTTCAACGGCGACGGCGGCGTGATTACGTCGATCGACGCCGAGGAACAGGAAGTTGAAGTGCAGTTGGAAGATGGGCGCAGGGTCGTATATGACTTCACCGAACTTGATCAGTTAGCGCTCGCGTATGCGGTCAGCATCCACAAGTCGCAGGGTAGCGAATACCCGGTCTGCGTGATTCCGTTGTTGATGCAACACTATATGTTGCTGGAGCGCAAGCTGGTCTACACTGCCGTCACGCGCGCGCGCAAGCTGGTGGTGCTCGTCGGGAGCAAACGAGCGCTGGCAATGGCGGTCAAGAACGGGCCGGAGCAACCTGTCGCAAAACCCTCGACCGGGCCCGTCAAGAACAAGCGTGTGGCGGGTCGATTCACCGGCCTCGCCATTCGATTAGGTGACGGCGCAACACGATGAACGCAGTGCAACTGCCTCGCGCACACTACAATGGTCCACACTACCGAGAATGCTAAAAAATGTCACCCTTTCAGCAGATGAAACCTTGATAGACCAGGCGCGCCACCAAGCATCGCTATCCAATCACACGCTCAACGAACTATTTCGGGAGTGGTTGGAGCAGTATGTGACGCAACCCCAGGCAGCGGAACAGTATGCGCGATTGATGGAACAACTCAATCATATACAGTCTGGACAACACTTCGATCGCGAGGTATTGAATGAACGTTGACGCACTTTCAGGTCTCTACTTCATCAACACGAATGTGTTCGTATACTCGTTCGACAGCCTGGCTGCCATTGATCTGGGCTGTAACACACTACTCTCTGAAGACCTGCAATCCGGGCGCAAAATACGCGACCTGAGAATCGTGAATCCATTTTCAACCAGCTAAAGCATGCTGCCAGCGTCTTGAACCTGGAGATGACACCGCGATTGAAATCGCGGCTGACAACCTGCGGAAACGCGTTAAAACGCGTTGGGGAATTCGGTTCGGTGCTGGGGCACGCAGAAACATTCGCGACCACAGCGCCTGCCGTCTACGACATACTTCCGTGTCGCCCCACACCCGCGCAATGACCGCCTGAACCATGGTCTTCCGCTTTGCGGCGCGTGAT
Source organism: uncultured bacterium (assembly GCA_903921365.1). Lineage (GTDB taxonomy): Bacteria > Chloroflexota > Anaerolineae > J036 > Brachytrichaceae > CAIXPS01. The sequence goes on from CAIXPS010000019.1 coordinate 1,642, forward strand.
CAATTCGCGATTGGCGGCGAAGTCTGATCATAGTAGCGGGCGAAGTCGCCGGTGAAGAACTTGCGCTTGCCGCCCAGTTCCTCGGACTCGGCGTCCATGTCGTCCATGAACTTGTAGATCAACGCGATGGTGATCTGCTCGACCTGCGACTTGGGGTCAGGCACTTTGCCCACGAGGATGTCACGGGCGGTATCGATACGGCGTTTGGTATCGGAATCAAGCATAGAAATACTCAGAGTTTAACCACGGCAAAGAAGATACAGACAGAATGTAACCACGGAAAACACTGAATACACGGAAGAAGATACGATCACCAGTCCTATCTGTTCTGGTTCCGTCCTTTCCGTGTATTCCGTGGTTGACTCTCCGGATTCTGATCTTCACCACAAAAAACACTCAATACACGGAAGAAGACATGATCACCGGCACTTTCTGATTTATGTCACTATTCAAATAGCACGCAAGCGTGAGCGGAATGGCGCGCGTGCCACATCGCAATTAACCTAATACGAGGTAGCGCGCCATGTAGTCGATGGATGCGCACGCCGTGGAACCACGAGTTTTTACCCGATAGGTCGGGACACTGAGACGAGCAAAGCACGAAGTCACCACTACCACCGCCCCCTTCGACTGCGGCGTGCCACGACGTATTCGCGTCCCCTCGCGATTCTCCGGCACGCCTCCGCTCAGGGTGCTCCTGGCGGGAGTTAATCAGAATACGAGCATCGACTCGCTATTGAGACTTCACCACGGAATACACTGAATACACGGAAGTAGATACTACCACCAGTCCTATCTGTTCTGGTTCCGTGCTTTCCGTGTATTCCGTGGTTGATATTCCGGATTCTGATCTTCACCACGGAGAACACTACTGCGCGCCATGCAGTCGAAGCATGCGAACACGGATGGGCTCCGGATCACTCCCTAACAGGTTGGCGTTGATCTGTTGCTCGCCATGAGCTCGCCGGTCTTCCGATCCTCTTCCTCTGCGCTGGCCAGGAGCGCCGCGATGACGCTATCCACATCAGCCGCTGAATGGTTCTGGCTGAGCTTGAATTTGCCCTCCACACGCGCGATCGAAAGTTCAAAGCCCACAATCGCCTTGACCATCTTATCCATATAGTCGTGCGGCAAGTCTATTTTCCATTCAGGCTGACGCCCATGCTCGTGCTGACTCACCAGATCATGCAACATGCGATGCATCTGCTCCTCGTCGTTGGCAATGCGCGGCACGCCATACACATGCACTGCTGTGTAGTTCCACGTAGGCACGCTTGGGTGCGCCTCATACCACGTCGGTGAGATGTAGGCATGCGCGCCCTGGAAGATGACCAGCGCCTCGCGTCCATCGAAATGCCGCCATTGCGGGTTCGCGCGGGCAAGGTGCGCGCGCAACATCCCATTCTCTGCATCGACCAGAAAGGGCAGATGCGTCGCCGTGATCAGCCCTTCGTCGGTCGTGACCAGCGTAGCGAAGTTGTGGCTGCGCATGAACTGATAGAGCGTTGTGGTATCCGATTCTGAAAAGGACGCGGGAATATACACAGTCAGCACCTCTTTGATTGATCAGCACTTGGCCTACACAACCTTGGCATATAGTTCCTGCTGGCGCTTCATCGCTGCGCGGTAGGTCGCATAGCGGTCGGGATTGGGTGTAAACGCTTTACCCAGTCGCGTCGCATCTGCCAGCGCGCGTAGTCCACCCTGCCCCAACCGTTCCAGCACCAGCATGGCGATACCGCGGCTGGTGGCCTCGGGTTCATCACAAACGGTGAGTGTGGCGCCTGTGACATCCGCGATGATCTGGCGCCATGCCGGTGACGCAAGCAAGGCGCCACCGCTGGCGATCAAACTCGCGCCCGGTTGCGCGACCGTTTGCAACTCGTCGTAAATCGCGCACAGCCGGTAAGCGATGGCTTCGAGGCATGCTCGCGCGATCTGAACCGGTTCCGTATCGAGGCTGAGACCGTGCACCGTTGCGCGACTATCCTCGGAGTAGCCGGGGCTGCGCTCGCCCGCAAACAACGGCAGGATCGTGAGACCGTGCGCATCCGGCGCCATACCTGTAATCGCATCCTCAAGCGCCGCAACATCGGGCAACCTGAGTGTGCGTTGCAGCCACTGAAACACACTGCCACCCTCGGTCGTCGCGCCGCCGATCAACTCGCGCTCGTGATCGACCCGATAGCCCCAGAGTGCTGCGGGAAGCGTCGCAGGCGCCCCGACATTCACGATGCGCAGTGCGGCGGTTGTGCCGATGGTGACCGCGATCTGGCAATCATCCACGCAGCCGCTGCCGATGTTGGCCGCCGCCCCATCACCCAGCGCGGGCAGGCAGACGGCGTGTCGCAGTAACGGCCAGCGTTGGGCATACTGCGGCAACAACGGGCCGATCCACTCGTCACTCTGCGCAATAGGCGGCAGTTGGTCGGACGTAATACCGAGTTTCGCCAGCCAGTCGCCATCCCATGCCAGCGCGCGCCGGTTCAGCAGCCCGCTCCATGACCACACGGAGATGCCGGCGCGCATTGCGCCGAATAGCCGCAAACACAGGTAGTCGCTGAGCGAGGCGAACCAGCGCGCGCGCCGGAAAACTTCGGGCTGCGTTCGTTTGATCCACGCGATGCGAGCGGGTGCGTAGTTCGCGCGGATGCGACACCCGGTGCGTTGCAGCGCCGCGATCTCATCAAGCTCGCCTCGCAGCGCGCGCGCGTCGCGCGCAAACCGCGTGTCTGCATAGGTGTATACGGGCGTCAGCGGCGCCCCGCGCTCGTCGAGGCACACCAGACTCGATGCATAGGCCGAGATGCCCAGGGCAGTGATCGACAAGCCTTCCGTCGCAGCACGCGTTGTCACTTCATCCAAAACTTCCGTGACGCGTTCAAACGCCTGCTGCGGGTCATCCTCCGACCTGCCATCTGTCCCGACGTTAAAGCTGAACGACCGGCGCGCATCCAGTCCCGGAATCAGTTGCGCGCGCGCATCGTATAACAACGCGCGCGTGGATGAACTGCCGATATCGAGCACAAGCACATTGCTCATAGGCCTTCAGTTCGCGCGCGACCGATCTTCTTCAGCCGACGGGATGCGGCACTGCGTGAACTGGCCGCCATCGACCATCAACGTCGCGCCCGTTACGGCGGAAGCGCCCGGCGATACCAGGTACATCAGCGCCGCCGCGGAATCTGCCGGCGTCAGTGCGCGTCGAATCGGCAGCACATCGGCCCAGTGTTCGGCGTACAGCGGGTCGTCGCGCAGGTTGCGCGCGTTCACCGTTGAGCCGATCCCCAGTGCGTTGACCGTTATCCCATAGGCGCCCAGCTCGATGGCCAGCACCTCGGTCATGAAGTTGATCGCGGCCTTGGTAGAGCCATAGGCCGACAGACCGATCACGCCGGCAACGCCCGCCACCGACGAACTGAAGACGATCCGGCCGCCGTAGGCGTCATCAGGAGCCGCCTTGCGCTGCGCCACGATCTGCCGCGCCGCGGCCTGCGCGCCAAAATAAGTTCCCTTGAAGTTCAACCCGACGACGGTGTCGAACGACTCCTCTGTGTATTCGAGGAAGCGCCCGAATCGGGTGATCCCCGCGTTACCGACGAAGATATCAAGCCGCCCAAATGCATCGACCGCGGCCTTGACCAGGTCGTAGTTCTCACCCACCCTGCTGCAGTCGGCCCCTACCGCAATCGCTTTGCCGCCGGCAGCGCGAATGCGCGCGACGACTTCCTCCGCCTGGTCACCATCCAATGCATAATGCACCACCACCGCAGCACCCTCGCGCGCCAGCGCCTCCGCCATGGCCGCGCCGATTTCCTTACTCGCGCCCGTCACAATCGCCACACGTCCGCTCAGGAACATTTTTTCCTCCACTGTTTAGCGTTTCTTTGCCCTACAGTGTACCGACTTTTAAGTTTTCTTGATTACAATTACATTTTCTAAGCAAAGAGTTGTGAGGGAATAATGGATAAACTGAAAAACTCCTTTGGCGCGCGCGCCAAATTCAATACCGGCAGCGGCGAGGCTTACCTCTACCGCCTGGACCAGCTTGAGAAGCAAGGCATCGCCAGTATCGCGCAGTTGCCTTTCTCAATGAAGATCATGCTGGAGGCGGCGTTGCGCCAGTGCGACGGCTTCGAGATCAGCGAGAACGATGTCATCAGCCTGACAAAGTGGGACGCAAAAAAGGTCCTGCAAAACGAGCTCCCCTTCAAGCCCTCACGCGTCGTGCTGCAGGACTTCAGCGGCGTGCCCTGCCTGGTCGACCTGGCTGCGATGCGATCGGCAGTCGCCCGTCTTGGCGGCGACGCAAAGAAGATCAACCCGGTAGTTAAAGTGGACCTGGTGGTCGATCACTCCGTGCAGGTGGACTACTACGGCAGCGCCAACGCCGTGCAGTTGAACCTGGAGAAAGAGTTTGGGCGCAATCTCGAGCGCTACCAGTTTATGCGCTGGGGTCAGAATGTCTTCCAGAATTTCGATGTCGTCCCTCCGGGCGCCGGCATCATCCATCAGGTCAATCTCGAATACCTCGCGAAAGTCGTGTTGAGCACGACCGAGGACGGCCTGGCGGTGATTCATCCCGATACGGTGGTCGGCACCGACTCGCACACCACGATGATTAACGGTCTCGGTGTGGTCGGTTGGGGCGTCGGCGGCATCGAAGCCGAAGCGGTCATGCTGGGTCAGCCGCTCTACCTCGTGACGCCCGAAGTGATCGGGGTCAAGTTGTTCGGCTCCCTGCGCGAAGGCGTAACGGCCACTGACCTGACGTTGACCGTCGTCCAGATGCTGCGCAAGAAGGGTGTGGTTGAGAAGTTTGTCGAGTTCTACGGCGCCGGGTTAAGCAACATCACACTGGCCGACCGCGCGACTATCGCCAACATGGCGCCCGAGTACGGCGCGACGATGGGCTACTTCCCCATCGACAGCGAAACGCTCAATTACCTGCGCGGCTCCGGCCGTCCCGCGGATCTCGTGGAAACGGTCGAACGCTACGCGAAGGAACAGGGACTGTACCGCACCGACAGCACGCCTGACCCCATCTTTACCGATGCGCTTGAACTCGACCTGAGCACCGTCGAGCCAAGCATTGCCGGCCCCAAGCGCCCGCACGATCGCATCGCACTGCCAAAAGTCAAACAGACGTTCCAGAAAGCGCTCACTGCGCCAACTGCAGAGCGCGGCTTCGGGCTCAAGGACTCCGACCTGCTGAAGACAGCGCACATCAAGAACGGCAACGAGGATCTCGTCCTCAAGCACGGGGCGGTGGTGATTGCCGCGATCACCTCGTGCACCAACACCTCCAACCCTTCGGTGATGCTTGGCGCTGGCTTGCTGGCGCAGAAGGCCGTCGAGAAAGGCCTCCGGGTCCCCGCCTACGTCAAGACAAGCATCGCGCCCGGATCGCGCGTCGTCGCCGATTACCTCACGGCTGCCGGTGTGCTTCCGGCGCTTGAGGCGCTCGGTTTCTTCATCGTCGGTTACGGTTGTACGACCTGTATCGGCAATAGCGGCCCGATACCCGCACAGGTTGCGCAGGCCGTGCAGAGCGAAAACCTCGTCGCGTCCGCCGTGTTGAGCGGCAATCGCAACTTCGAGGGGCGCATCAGCCCGCTCGTCAAGGCCAACTTCCTCGCGTCGCCGCCGCTCGTGGTGGCCTACGCCATCGCAGGCACGACCGACATCGACATCGTCAACGAACCCCTCGGTACCGGCAAAGATGGTCAGCCCGTCTATCTGCGCGACATCTGGCCAAGCCAGGCCGAGATACGCGACACGATCACTCGCTCGCTCAACCCGGCCATGTATGTGGATCGTTACGCCCATGTCCGCGAGGGCAGCGAACAGTGGCAGGCCATCAAGGGCGTTGAGGGCAATCTGTATCAATGGGACGACGCATCGACGTACATCCAGGAACCGCCTTTCTTCACCGATTTCTCACTGACGCCGGCGGCATTAACGCCGATACAGAACGCGCGCGTACTCGGTCTGTTTGGCGACTCGGTGACCACCGATCACATCTCGCCGGCGGGCGACATCGCGCTGGACAGCCCGGCTGGTCGCTACCTCGTGAGTAAGGGAATTGAGAAGAATGACTTCAACTCCTATGGCGCGCGCCGTGGCAACGACCAGGTGATGTTGCGCGGCACATTTGCCAACATCCGGCTGAAGAACCTGCTGGTTCCCGGCGTCGAAGGCGGCGTCACAGTGCACATGCCATCGAGCGAGCGCATGGACATCTACGATGCAGCCGTGCGCTACCGACAGGAAAATGTGCCCCTGGTGATCCTGGCCGGCAAGGAATACGGCACCGGCTCATCGCGCGACTGGGCTGCGAAAGGCGCAGCGTTGCTTGGTGTGCGCGCGGTGATCGCGGAAAGCTATGAGCGCATCCACCGCAACAACCTCGTGGGCATGGGCGTGCTGCCGTTGCAGTACGTCAACGGACAGAACGCAGCCTCACTGGGGCTGACCGGCAAGGAACTCTATAGCATTGAGGGCATTGACGACAGCATCGAGGCGCGTAAAGTGCTGCATGTCAAGGCACAACGCGAGGACGGCAGCGTGCTGGCGTTCGACGCGGTCGCTCGCCTGGACACCCCCGTCGAGGTGAACTACTACAAGAATGGCGGCATCCTGCAGGCTGTCCTGCGCTCGATGTCGAAATAATCCCACAAACAACACGCCCCGGCATGACCGTGGTCATGCCGGGGCACTTTTTTATATTGGACTGTCCTGAACTCACATAGAGCGATTAGCGAGCAGGGTAATGTTTGGCAATCGTCTCCAGCAGCACGCGATCCTCGGGCAACAACTCTCGCGGCACCGTTACTCCCATCTTCAGATACAGGTCGCCAAACTCGCCCTTCGCGCCCAGTTTCGGCATACCCTTTCCACGCAGGCGCAGTTTCTTGCCCGATGATGTGCCCGGCGGCATAGTGACCACCACATTGCCGCCCAGTGTTTGCACCGTCACTTCACCACCCAACATGGCCGTGAACGCATCCACCCTGACCTCGCGGGTAAGATCATCGCCGTTGAGTTCATAGGTGTCGTCCGCAGCAACCTCAATCGCAAGGAAGAGGTCGCCGGCCTGACCGCGCGAATTGCGCCCGCCCTGCCCTTTTACACGCACTTTCGAGCCGGTCTTTACACCGGCTGGGATCGTGACCTCGATCTCCTGGCCGTCCTTGTCCAGGACGCGCGTTGTGCCCTGGTAGGCCTCGGCAAGCGATATCTCAACCGGCTGTGTCAGATCGCGCGGACGACGCGGCTGCTGCTGGCCGCCTGGCGCTTGACCGCCAGCCTGCCGCCCAAACATCTGCGCGAACAGGTCGCTGAAGTCAAACTCCTCTGTCGTGCCCGTGCCCGGTTGGTTTCGAAACCCACCGCCGCCGGGGTTCTGGCCCGCCCACTGGTTCCAGTCGTAATTGCGCGGGTCGCCGCCGTTTTGCCGGTACTGCTGATAGTTGGACCCAAGCTGGTCATACAGCTTGCGCTTCTCAGGATCGCTCAAGACATCATTCGCCTCGTTGATCTCCTTGAAACGCTCTTCGGCCTTTTTGTCGTTTTTGTTCAGGTCCGGGTGATGCTGGCGCGCCAGTTTGCGAAACGCCTTCTTAATCGCGTCAGCATCTGCGCTGCGCTCAACACCGAGAATTTTGTAATAATCTTTATAGTCCATATCCAACCACCCCCCGAATTATCAACTACTTTTGCGCTAATTCACACCATACACTTTACCGCGCAATTATTGGCGAAGTGTTAGAACCCATCAATGCTAAGATTCAATCATGTTCAAGAATCTAAATCCGGGCGCACTGGGCCACAAACTCACTTTCGAACAAACCTGCGCGTTCGCCAAACAATACAACTTCGCCGGCGTCGATCTCGACATCGGCTTTCTCTCGGACCTGACAAAAACACAGTCGCTACAAGCGGCCAAAGACTGGCTGGCTGCAACCGGCTTGAAAGTCGGCGCAATCGGCCTCAACGTCGCCTGGCGCGACTGGGATAATGACCGCGCCTACGCGAGCAGCCTGCCCAAATTCATCGAAGAGACCGCACTCGCGGCCGAGTTTGGCTGTGCGCGTTGCACCACCTGGGTGATGCCACGCTCCGACACCCATACCTTCCAGCAGCACTTTAAGCTGGCCGCAGATCGCCTGAAGCCAGTGGCCGAAATCCTCAAGTCGTACGGCATGTGGCTGGGGCTTGAATTCGTTGGGCCCGCTACCCTGCGACAGGGTCATAAGTACGACTTTGTCCACACGATGGACGGCATGCGGGCCTTCGGCGCCGCCATCGGGACAGGCAACGTCGGGCTGTTGCTCGATTGCTTCCACTGGCACACGGCGCACGGAACAATTAGCGACATTGAGTCGCTTCCCGCTGAAGAAGTGGTTTACGTGCATGTGAACGACGGCAAGCCGGGGCGAAGCGCGGATGAGCAGATCGACAACGAACGCGACATGGTTGGCGCGACCGGCGTGGTCGATATTGCGGGATTCTATGGCGCACTGCGAAAAATCAGCTACGCCGGGCCAGTCACTGTCGAGCCGTTCAGCGCCGAGATTCGCAACATGACGCCGGAACAGGCCATCGCCATTACCAGCGCCGCGCTCGACAAGACATTGGGATGACGATACCTGGCGACACGAGTCCGCGCGCGGCACAACCACCAGATCCATCGACGTATCCGGAGATACTCCGCCGCCACTTTGGGATTGATGAGTTCCGCCCGGGGCAAGAGGAGGCGATCACGCATGTCCTCAATCAGCGCGACGCCCTGGTCGTCATGCCCACGGGCAGCGGCAAGTCGCTGATCTACCAGTTCTGTGCCGTGGCGGCGCCGGATACGGCGTTGATCATTTCACCCCTGATCGCCCTCATGAAAGATCAGGTGGACCGGTTGCAAAGCCGGGGTATTTCGGCCACCTACATCAACAGCTCGCTCTCTGGTGACGAGCAGGGGCGCCGCATCAACCAGTTGGCCGCCGGCAAGCTCAAACTGGTCTACGTGGCGCCGGAGCGCTTGCGCAATCAGGCTTTTCTGACCGCCTTGCGCAAAGCCAAAGTGTCGTTGCTCGCGGTCGACGAAGCCCATTGCATCTCGCAATGGGGGCATGACTTCCGGCCTGATTACCTGCACATCGGCGCAGTTCGCGCGATGCTGGGCAACCCGGTCACCGTCGCATTAACGGCCACGGCCACGATTGATGTCCAACAAGACATCCTCGATCAGCTTAAGTTGCCCAATGCAGAGCGGATCATCACCGGCTTCACGCGCCCTAATCTGGTATTCCATGTGCGACTGACGCCTGACTTGCCCAGTAAGATGCAGGCCATCGTCAAGGTGCTGGGGGTCGTGAAAGGCGCAGGCATCATTTATGTCGGCACACGGCGCGAAGCCGAGGAACTGGCGATGACGCTGGATGGCAAGTACAAAGTGCCCTCGTTTGTCTACCACGGCGGGCTTGAGAAAAACCAGCGCTCGCTGATGCAGGACGCCTTTCTGAGCACGAGTAACGCGGTGATGATCGCGACGAATGCGTTCGGCATGGGGGTCGACCGCCCTGATGTGCGCTTCGTGGTGCATTACAACATCCCCGGCTCGGTCGAGGCCTATTACCAGGAAGCAGGCCGCGCCGGCCGGGATGGCAAACTGGCGCAGTGCATGCTGCTCTATGCGCCACAGGATCGCAAGCTGCAGGAGTGGTTCATTGAAAACGATTCGCCATCGCGCAATGAGTTGACCGGGCTGCACAAAATCATCCAGGCGCGCGCCCGCAACGGCATATCGAGCGTCAGTATCGATGATCTGGTGCGCGTCACGCGCCTGTTCGAAGTGAAGATGCGGGTCGGGCTGTCACAACTGGAAGCGGCCGGCAGCCTGGTGCGGTTTGATAACGAGGGCACCAACCTGCGCTATGAGGCGCGCGAGTTGACTGCAGAAGCGCTCGATTTTGCGCAGGCCGACGTGCAACGACGCCGCACTTATAAGCGCGCTCAACTGAATAAGATCATCGGGTATGCGGAGACGACGACGCGTTGTCGCCAGGGCATGCTGGTGGCGCACTTTGGCGATACCAGCCCGACAAACGCCAAACCCTGTTGCGACTGGCACATCCGTGAGCAGCGCGGCGAGGCGCATCCTGATTTCACGTCCCCCGCCGTCAAATCGGCGCTTGATGAGAATGGAGAAAAGACCAGCAGCGTCGACACGACCGCCGCCATGTTTGCAGAAGGTCTAAGCATCAAGGAAGTAGCTGTGAAACGCGGCCTCACGGTAAACACCGTGTACCACCACGCGGCGCAACTCGTCGGGATCGGACAGTTAACACTCCGCCAACTGGTCAGCGAAACCATCGAGATACAGATACGCACCGCAATTACCCAGGCGGGCGCCACCGACAAACTTGCGCCGATCAAACAACTGCTTCCGCTCAGCATCGATTATGGTGAAATCCGCTGCGTTGTGGCCGCAATCGAGGTCGAGCGCAAGGGGTCATCCGCGTCCATGTCCAGCGGCGCACCCCCATGAGCCCATCGCTCCAACTGATCCTCCAACTCGCCATCCTCATCTTCGCTACCAAAGCCGCTGGCCTGCTCAGCATGCGCCTGAAACAACCGGCGGTCGTCGGGGAATTGCTGGTCGGGCTGATCCTCGGCCCAACCGTGCTCGGTATCTTCACCTGGCCTGTGTTCGCGACCGGACACACCCAGGAGATCGTGCTGGAACTGGCCGAGGTGGGCGTGATCCTGCTCATGTTCATGGCAGGGCTAGAGGTCGATACCGCCGATATGCTGCGATCCGGGCGGATTGCGTTAAGCGCCGGCTCGTTGGGCGTCATCGTCCCGCTGATTCTGGGTGGTATTCTTTCGCTGCTCTTTAACCATTCACTGCCAGGCAGCATCTTTATCGGCTTGATCCTGACCGCGACAAGCGTTAGCATTTCGGCGCAAACCCTGCTCGAGCTGGGCGCCATCAAGAGCCGCACCGGCGTGGCTTTGCTGGGCGCCGCGGTCATCGATGACGTGTTGGGTATTTTGCTCTTATCCGTCTTCCTCGCCGTCACCGGCTCCAACGGCGCCGGCAACATCGCCGGCCTGCTCGCCAGCATGGTTCTGTTCTTTGCGGTCGCGATCCTCCTCGGGCTATGGTTGCTGCCCAGGTTGACGCACCGCATCCACCAGCTCCCTGTGAGTGAAGGCGTCGTTTCGTGGGCGATCGTGGCAACGCTGCTGTTCGCGTTCTCGGCAGAAGCATTTGGACAGGTGGCGGCAATCACCGGCGCCTTCATGGCCGGTATCTTCTTCGGGCGCACGCACCTGCGACGCGAAATCACACGCGGTATGCACACCCTCGCGTATGCGTTCTTCGTCCCGCTATTCCTTGTCAGCATCGGCCTGAAGGTCAATGCGCGCGGGTTGGATGGCCCCGCCATCGTCTTCATGCTGGCGCTGACCGTTGTGGCTATCGTCGCCAAGGTTGCGGGAGCCGGCCTGGGCGCGCGCCTGGCCAAACTGCCGTGGGCGGACTCACTGCGCGTCGGCGTCGGCATGATATCGCGCGGCGAGGTCGGTTTGATTATCGCGTCCATCGGGCTGCGACAAGGATTGATCGACGAGACTGTGTTTGCATCGGTGGTCATGATGGTGTTGCTCACCACGCTCGTGACCCCG